>CAYFKU010000014.1:23807-42707 GCA_964343955.1 uncultured Rhizobium sp.
CCGGCCGCGATGCAGGCGAAGGGATTGGCGCCGGACGAGCCCGCCAGGCGCACCGTCGAGGTCGATGCGTTCTGCTCGTGATCGGCATGCAGGATGAAGATCGTGTCCAGCGCCTTGGCCAGCACCGGATTGACCTTGTATTCCTCGGCCGGGATCGAGAAGCACATGCGCAGGAAATTCTCGGTATAGCCAAGGCTGTTGAGCGGATACACGAAGGGCTGGCCGACGTGGTATTTATAGGCCATCGCCGCGATGGTGGGCAGCTTGGCGATCAGCCGGTGGCTTGCGACCTCGCGCTGCTTGGGATCGGTGATGTCGGTCGAGTCGTGATAAAAGGCCGACAGGGCGCCGACCACGCCGCACATGATCGCCATGGGATGGGCGTCGCGGCGGAAGCCGCGGAAGAAGGTCGCCAGCTGTTCATGCACCATGGTGTGGCGGGTGATGGAATAAGTGAACTTCTCCATCTGGCTGCTGTTGGGCAGATCGCCATAGAGCAGCAGGTAGCAGCTTTCCAGGAAGCTGGAATGTTCCGCCAGGTCGCCGATGGAATAGCCGCGATATTGCAGGACGCCCTTGTCGCCATCGATGAAGGTGATGTTGGATTCGGTCGAGGCGGTGGAGGTGAAACCGGGGTCGTAGGTGAAGATATCCGCCTGGTCATAGAGCTTGCGGATGTCCACGACATTGGGACCTTGCGTGCCGGCATAGACGGGGAACTCGTAGTCCTTGCCGTCATAGTTCAGCTTGGCCTGGCCGGCCGGCTTGATCTTGCTTTCGCGCATAAAAACCCTACTCCCCTACAAATCTTGCGGTGCAATATGGCCCGCTTTTACCAGTTCGTCACCTGCCTGTATGCCGGGCCGCCTTGGGGTGCCCGGCAACTGCCCAAAATTATAGCGCCCTATCCTTTAAGATACGTAAGCCCTTAGGCGGGCAAGCGATTCAGCGCGGCCCAAAAGGGCCAGCATCTCGAAAAGCGGCGGCGAGGAGCTTTTTCCCGTCAAGGCGGCCCGCAAGGGCTGGGCCACCTGGCCGAGCTTCAGGCCATTCGCGTCCGCAAAAGCGCGGGCCGCGCCTTCCAGCGCCGGGCCGGTCCAGTCGGTCGCTTCCAGCGCCGGCAGAACCCGGCCCAAGCCCACCCGGGCCTCCGGGGTCAGCAGCTTGGCGGCGGCTTCGTCGAGCTGGCGGGGGCCGTCGCTGAACAGGAACTCGGCGCCCGCGATCAACTCGACCAGGGTCTTGGCGCGCTCCTTCAACGAGGGCATTGCGGCCAGAAGGCGCGCTTCGGCAAATGGCTCCAGCTTGCGGTCCTGGCGCAGCAGATGCGCCACGACTTCGCCGGCCAGCGCGGCATCGTCCATGCTGCGAATGTAATGGCCGTTGAGATTGTCCAGCTTCTTGTAATCCATCCGCGCGGCGCTCTTGCCGATGGACTCCAGGTTGAACCATTCGATCGCCTGGCCGGTGGGGATGATCTCGTCATCGCCATGGCTCCAGCCCAGCCGCAGCAAATAGTTGCGCATGGTTTCCGGCAGATAGCCCATGTCGCGATAGGCCTCGACCGCCAGCGCGCCGTGGCGCTTGGACAGTTTGGCGCCGTCCGGGCCGTTGATCAGGGGCAGGTGGCCATAGACCGGCACGGGCCAGCCCATCGCCTCGATGATCTGGAGCTGGCGGGCGGCGTTGTTCAGATGGTCGGCGCCGCGGATCACATGGGTGACGCCCATGTCGTGATCGTCCACCACCACGGCAAGCATGTAGGTGGGCGTGCCGTCCGAACGCAGCAGCACCATGTCGTCGAGCTGGCTGTTCTCGAAACGCACATCGCCAAGCACCACGTCATGGACGATGGTTTCGCCGTCCTGACGGCCCTTGATCCGCACGACAAAGGGTTTGCCGTCTTCGCCGGGGCCGGGGGCCCGGTCGCGCCAGCGCCCGTCATAGCGCATGGGCTTGCCCGCGGCCTTCTGCTCTTCGCGCATCTGGGTCAGTTCGTCGGCCGTGGCATAGCAGCGATAGGCCTTGCCTTCCGCCAGCAGCTTTTCCGCCACCTCGCGGTGCCGGGCGGCGCGGGCAAACTGATAGATGACGTCGCCGTCCCAGTTGAGCCCCATCCAGGTCATGCCGTTCAGGATCGCCGCCACCGCTTCGGGCGTGGAGCGTTCGCGGTCGGTATCCTCGATCCGCAAAAGGAAGGTGCCGGCGGTGTGCCGGGCATAGAGCCAGTTGAACAGGGCGGTGCGGGCGCCACCGATATGCAGCATGCCGGTGGGCGAGGGCGCGAAGCGCAGGACGGGCTTTTGTGACATGGTGGCGGAGGCTTTAGGACAGGGCGGGTGCTTTGGCAATTTCCTTCCTTTCTGCCGGCGTGGCCGAGCGTGCGCGCTGGGCCCTCTGGCTGCCGGTGGCGCTAGGCGGCGGCGCGGCGGCCTATTTCGCGCTGCCTGTTGAGCCGGCGGCCTGGATGGGCTGGGTGTTGACGGCGGCCGGCCTGGCCCTGGCGGCGGTGGCGTTCCGCCGCCCCTGGCCGCTGGCGCTGCTGGCGGCGCTGCTGCTGGGCGCCGCCCTCGCCAAGCTGCGCGAGCAGGCGGTGGCGACACCCGTGCCGGATCATGCGCTGGTGGCGCATCTGACGGGCCGGACTGTCAGCCTGGAACCGCGCGCGCGGCCAGCGCCTTGTCCTAGATCAGGTCCGGTCGGGCGCTTTCGCAGCCGGCCAGACGCCCAACCGCATCCGCATCACGGTGCAGGTCCCCGGTTCATTCCAGCCGGGCGACTGGCTCAGTGTCACCGCCCGGCTGGATGCGCCCGCCCCGCCGGCCGAGCCGGGCGCCGGCGATTTCGGGCGCAGGCTCTATTTCCAGGGAATTGGCGCGACAGGTTTCTCTTATGGCCGGGCGCGGCCCATCCCCGCCCCGTATCCGCCGGGCCTGTGGGATCGTCTGTCTTTCGGGGTGGAAAGTCTGCGGCTGCGCATGACGCAGCGGATCCAGGCTGCTTTGCCCGACAGCAAAGGCGGCATCGCCGCGGCGCTGGTGACCAGCGCGCGCGGCACCATCAGCGCAGAGGATCACGCGGCGCTGCGCGATGCGGGGCTGGCGCATGCCCTGTCGATTTCCGGCCTGCACATGGCGATGGTCGGCGGCGGAATCTTCTGGCTGCTGCGCGCGATCCTGGCGGCGTTCCCGGCCATCGTGCTTCGCCATCCGATCAAGAAATGGGCCGCCTTCGCGGCGCTGGCGGCCAGCGCCTTCTATCTGGTGATCAGCGGCATGGAGGCGGCGGCGGTGCGCGCCTTTGTCATGCTGGCCGTGATGATGCTGGCGGTGCTGCTGGACCGGCCGGCGCTGACCATGCGGTCATTGGCGCTGGCAGCCTCAATCTTGCTGATCCTGCAGCCTGAAAGCATTGCCGATGCCGGCTTCCAGATGTCGTTCGCCGCGGTGGCGGCCCTGATCGCGGTGGCCGAATGGGACCAGAGGCGCGAACGCGCCGTGCCGCATGGCTTTGTGTACCGGCATGTGCGCGGCATCGTGCTGACCAGCCTGGTGGCAAGCCTGGCCACCAGCCCCTTCACCCTGTTCCATTTCGGCCGCGCCGCCCATTACGCGGTTCTGGGCAATCTTCTGGTCATGCCGGTGATGGGCTTCTGGATCATGCCGCTGGAAGCGCTGGCGGTGATGCTGATGCCGTTCGGGCTGGATGGTCTGGTGCTTCCCCTTCTGGGCGACGGCATTGCGCTGATGGTGCGGATCGGCGCCTGGGTATCGGGCCTGCCGGGCGCGGTGTCGCTGTTGGCGGCGGTGCCGACAAGCGCCCTGGTCGTGATCAGCCTGGGTGGTTTGTGGATGGCGATCTGGCAGACGCGCTGGCGCTGGTTCGGTCTGGCGCCCATCGCCATGGGCATCGTGCTGGCGCTGCTGACGTCCCGGCCCGACATGCTGGTGGCGCCCGATGGCCGGACGGTCGCGGTCCGTGGCGGCGATGGTCTGCTGCATTTCGTCACGAAGCCCGCCAACCGCTTCATCGCCCGCGCCTGGCTTGAGCGGGATGGCGACGGCCGCGACGTCAAGGACGCCATCGGCGATCCGTCCATCGTCTGCGATGGTGTCGGCTGTGTCGTGAAGGGGAGGGTACTGGTGGCGGTGTCGCAAAAGCCGGAAGCCCTGGCGGACGATTGCGCCACGGCAAAGGTGGTGGTCAGCGCCGCCGCCGCGCCCGATTGCAAAGGACCGGCGGTGGTGATCGACCGCGATGCGGCGGCAAGCGGGCAGGGCTGGCGGATTACGCTCTCACCGCAGCCCCATGCGGAAAGCGTACGCAGCTATCGCGGTGCGCGGCCATGGGTGGTCAATCTGTCCGAATAAAATCTAGACATGGACGGCCTCCGACACGCCATCCAGAGCAAAAAACTATTTGCTTCGAGTTTCCGGCGCTCGGTGGCCCGGTCAAGCCCGGGCATGGAGCAAAAAGTTAGTACCGCCGGATCAGCCCGACCAGCTTGCCCTGCACCTTGACCCGGTCGGCGCCATAGAGGCGCGTTTCATAGGCCGGGTTCGCCGCTTCCAGCGCAATGGAGTCGCCGCGCCGGCGCAGCCGCTTCAGGGTGGCTTCCTCATTATCGACCAGGGCGACCACGATCTCGCCCGTCGTCGCGCTGTCGGATTCCTGGATGATCACCGTGTCGCCATCCAGGATGCCGGCATTGATCATGGAGTCGCCGGTCACTTCCAAAGCATAGTGATTCCCGCGCCCGATCATGCCGCCGGGCACGGGCACATCGCTGACCTTGTTCTGCAGCGCCTCGATCGGGGTGCCGGCCGCGATGCGGCCGACCAGCGGCACATTCACCGCCGCTTCGCCGCCATCGCCATAGCCGCGCCTGGGCGCGGGCGCGCGGGAATCGATGCGCATCTCGCCCCGGCCATGATGGCGCGCGGTGGCGCGCTGGGCCTGGCTGCGGGTGGTGGCGGGACGCAGGGTCTCGGCCATGTTGTCGGGCAGTTTCAGCACTTCCAGCGCGCGGGCGCGCTTTTCCATGCGGCGCAGGAAGCCGCGTTCTTCCAGGGCGGTGATCAGGCGGTGGATGCCGGACTTGGATTTCAGGTCCAGCGCCTCTTTCATTTCGTCAAATGACGGCGGAATACCGGTTTCGCGCACGCGCTCATGGATGAACATCAAGAGTTCATATTGCGTGCGCGTCAGCATGGGGGGCTCTCCATCGCCCTTTGCTGGCCCCTGTTTGGGTGTCGGAACCGGCGGCGAACAAAGCCGAAACACCCGCGAATCGTTCTACTTTAGTTCCAAGCCATCGTCAACGCAGGAACTTGTCCGCAGCGCCGAGGAAGACGGCGCAGGGATGCACCGTTTTCTTTTCATCTATCGGAAAAAATCTTCCACCCGGCAGCGTGCGGCTTGCGCCAGCTTTTCCAGTGTCTCGCGCGAAAGGTGGCGGGTCTTTGCGGTGAGAAAGCCCAGGATCTCGCCGGGCGGCACGCCGGCGGCGCGCGCCCATTCGCTGGGGCGCAGATGGCGGGCGATCATGAAGGCGCGAAAGGCTTCGCGCGGCTCGGCGATTTCCTTGCCGCGCGGCGCGGCGACTTCGCCCATCAGCACCTTGGGCCTTGGATAAGGCGAGGCCGAAACCCGCTCCGGCTGCTTGATGTCGGCGCCTGGCGTCGGCTGTTTCTTCACCGGCGGCCTTGGCGATGCCGCCTCGCGCGGGCTCTGCAGCATGCCCGCGGAACGGCGGGGCCGCGTCTCATCGCTCACCGGAAACCGTTGCCCAGCAGAAGCCGCGTTGCCGCCGTCACATCCTTCTGGCGCATCAGGCTTTCGCCCACCAGCACCGAGGTGACATGGGCCTGCGCCAGGCGCTTGAGGTCGGCCGGCGCGGACAGGCCGCTTTCCGCCACCACATGCACGCCCTTGGGCACCTTGGGCGCCAGCTTCAGGGTGACGCCCAGATCGGTGACAAAGGTCTTGAGATTGCGGTTGTTGATGCCGACCAGCCCGGCATTCAGGTCCAGCGCCCGCTCCAGCTCGGCCTCGTCATGCACTTCGACCAGCGCGTCCATCTCCCAGCGCGCGGCTTCGTCCATCAGGGCCCTGGCATGGCCATCGTCCAGCATCGCCATGATGATCAGGATGCAGTCGGCGCCCCAGCTTCGCGCCTCCACCACCTGATAGGGCTCGATCATGAAATCCTTGCGCAGGACCGGCAGGCGCGTGACCTCGCGCGCCTGGACCAGATATTCGGGCTTGCCCTGGAAGGAGGGCTCGTCGGTCAGCACCGACAGACAGGCGGCCCCGCCATCCTCATAGGCCATGGCCAAAGCCGGCGGATCGAAATCGGCGCGGATCAGGCCCTTGGAGGGGGAGGCCTTCTTGATTTCGGCGATCAGGCCGAATTCGCCGCCGGCCGCCTTGTCTTCCAGCGCCGCCAGGAAACCGCGGGTGGGGGCGGCGTCCCTGGCGCGGGCCTGCAGCTCGTCCAGCGGTGTCCGGCTTTTGGCCGCCGCCACTTCGTCTTTCTTGTAGGCGAAAATCTTGTCGAGAATGCTCATGTCGATCGGCCCGCCGCTTATGCCCTGAGGCCCTGATTGGTCGCTGCGATCAATGCTTCCAGTTTGGCCCTGGCCGCGCCGCTGTCCAGCGCCCGTGCCGCCAGGCCCGCGCCCTCTTTTACATCCTTTGCCCGGCCCGCGACCATAAGGGCGGCGGCGGAATTCAGCAGCACGATGTCGCGATAGGGACCGGTTTCGCCGTCCAGCAGGCGGCGCAGGGCCGCCGCATTATGGGCGGCATCGCCGCCGCGGATTTCCGACAGCGGCCAGCGCGGCAGGCCGGCATCCTCGGGCGTCATTTCACCGGGCGTGACGACGCCCCGGTCCAGGATGACAAGTTGCGTGGGCGCGCTGATCGAGATTTCGTCCAGCCCGTCGCGGCCATGCACAATCATGGCGTTGCTGCTGCCGAGCTGTTTCAGCGCCTCGGCATAGGGCACCAGCCAGTCCGCCGAGAAGACGCCGACAAGCTGGCGCGTCACCCGGCCGGGATTGGCCAGGGGACCCAGCAGGTTGAAAATGGTGCGCCGGCCGATCTGCTTGCGGGCCGCGGCCACATGCTTCATCGCCGGGTGATGGGTCTGGGCGAACAGGAACACCAGCCCGGTCTCGGTCAGAACCCGCGCGGCCGCTTCCGGGGCCAGGGTGATGTTCACGCCCAGGGCTTCCAGCACATCGGCGGCGCCGCTGCGCGAGGAAGCCGAGCGGTTGCCATGCTTGGCCACCTGCGCCCCCGCGCCTGCCGCCACAAAGGACACGGCGGTGGAGATGTTGAGGGTTCCCAGCCCGTCGCCGCCGGTGCCGCACAGATCGATGGCGCCGGCCGGCGCCGCGATGGCGCGCATATGCTGGCGCATCGAGGTGACGGCACCCACCAGCTCATCGACCGTCGGCTTGCGGTCGGCGGTGGCGGACAGATAGGCGATGATTTCCTCTTCGCGCAGCCGGCCGGTGAAGATGGCGTCGAACAGCCGCCTGGTATTCTCCGCGCTGAGCGGCTGGCCATCCTGCGCCAGGGCCAGGGCGGCGGGAAAATCGACCGCGGCGCTCGTGACTTTCATGGCGCGACTTTCATGCCGGTTCTTTGGCGAAGTCGCGCGCGATGGTCAGGAAATTGTTGAGCAGGGCGTGACCGTTCTCGGACGCGATGCTTTCGGGATGGAACTGCACGCCATGGACAGGATGGCTCTTGTGCATCACGCCCTGGATCACGCCGTCTTCGGATGTCGCCGTGACTTCCAGCACCGGCGGCATGGAGGGCGGATCGATGGTGAGGGAGTGATAGCGCGTGGCCAGGAAATCATTGTTCAGTCCACGGAATACCGACTTGCCGGTGTGATGCACGCGGGAGAGTTTGCCGTGCATGGGCTCGGGCGCGCGCACGATGCTGCCGCCATAGACCTGGCCGATCGCCTGGTGGCCCAGGCACACGCCCAGGATGGGCATGGCGCCATTGGCCTGCTTGATGACGTCCAGGCAGATGCCGGCTTCGTTGGGGGTGCAGGGGCCGGGCGACAGCACGATGGCTTCCGGCTTCATGCCCAGCGCCTCGGCGGCCGAGATCTCGTCGTTGCGGACGACCTTCACCTGGGCCCCCAATTCTCCCAGGTAATGGAAGAGGTTGTAGGTGAAGGAGTCGTAGTTATCGATCAGGAGGATCACGCCGGAACCTTCGATGGTGCAGGACGACATGCATAATATTGTGCCAGAGGTCATGCAAGAATACTATTCGAGCCAAGTCAGGGGGGCTCAGTCGCGGATGAACGAGCCGCGCGTCCGCTCACCGATTTTTCTGCTGCCCATCGAAGAGAGTTTAATAGCCCCCTTTCGGCAAACAGGCGCGAGCCCACATCGCTGAAGTGCGCGTTATCCCAAGTGATAATGCTGTCGGGGTCGCTGCCTGCCATGGTCTCGCAAGATCCATGGGTACAGAATGCCGCCAAAGGAGAAATATAGGCAACGCCCATCCGCTGGGCGAAATTACGGATAGCAGTTTCATCGATTAGGGTGCGCAGGGACTCTGCAAGACGTGGTGGAGGACCTGATCCCTGCGCCGTGCCCGCCCGTACCAGCAAGGCCTGCAGGGTCGGTCGCCAATAGGGCACAGGGCCAACAAGGATGACGTGGGAAACCTGAGCTGCCCTTAAGGCGGCTATGCTCGGAGCAAGCTTCTCCACGTCAGTGATATACCAGTTGGCCGAGAGGATGACCGCGTCGGGCTTCAATTTTCTGATTTGCTCGATGAAGAAGTCGTTGGACGCGTGACCTGCCTGGCTCTTTTTGTACCAAGCCAATTTCTATCAATTCGCTTGGTACAAAAAGAGCCAGGCAGGTCATTCCGGCCTGACTCAGCCGCGTCTTTTTTGTCTGAGTAATAAAGCAGGATGAGGAGCGCGCCGCAACGTGCCCTTCCCGCCGCTGCCTTATTGCTTCAGGCCGGGCACCGGGAACCAGGCCGACCGGTCCATCTGGTTGGATGTGACCCACAGGTTGCCGCCCACGATCTGCGCGGTGGAAGCGCCGCCGAATTCGGCGATGGCCGGACCATAGGCAAGCACGCGGTACGCAGTCCTGGCGGGATCGATGCGGGCCACGACAAAGCCGCGATGACAGGCGCGATCGAGATTCTGTTCGACCATCTCCTTGCGGGTGCCGCCGCAGGCCGGTTCATCCTCCATCACGCCCGCGGTCAGAAGCTGGTCGCCGCTCCAGTGGATATTGTCGACATTGAACCATTTCAGTTCGATGCGGCGCACCGGCCGGCGCGTGTCCTTCAGGGAAATGATCTCGATGGAATGGGTGCCGGAAACGGCCTGGTAGATTTCCGTCTCGTCCTTCGATATTTCCACGCCATTGTTGCCGGCGAATTCGGTGCCGGGCAGCAGGCGCCAGACCTTGTCGGAAGGCTTCCATTGATAGAGCCCGCCGGTGATCTTGCCGAGGAAATAGTCGTTCTGGGTGGCGCCGTTCTTCATCTGCACGCTGTCATAGATCGTGCCGTCCATTGCCGCGGTGACGCCATTGCCGCGCAGATTGTCGGGCACACGCACGCAGCCCTTCCAGTGCAGCACGGGCAGGGCGCCGCGGGCATCCAGCGAAAAGACCTGGATGCTTTCGAAGGGAAAGCCGTGGGTGACGGTGTAATAGCTGAAAAGCCGGGGCGTGGCGGTGGGCCGGATGGCAACGCCATGGGCGCTCAGCTTTCCGGTGTCCGGCATGGTGGGGCAATCGGGATAGGTTTTCAGATCGGGTTGCGGCTGGCTGAGGTCGAGTTGGCGGAAACTCTTGGTTTCTGTGTCGATCAGGCCCCATCCGGTGGCGGCAGAACCGCCCGTGACGATGTATCTGGTATCGGGAATCCAGACGAAATCCTCGGGACTTCCCAGATTGCAGATGTAATTCATGCCCATTGCGGGTGTGCAGGGCAGGAGCCTGGCATTTTGCGCCGATGCGGGCAGGATGCCGCAGATCATCGCGATCGCGGCGGCGACAAGCATGCATTTCATGATGGCAAGCCTCCCATTTAAAGCGCCACGGCGTAGCGGGCCGCGGTTTTTTCGTTGAGCTTCAGGCCCAGGCCGGGGCGGGCCGACAGCGCCAGCGCGCCGCCGCTGGTATCTTCCGGCGGATCCACCAGCTCGGCGCGCCAGGGCACCTCGCCATAGGAAAATTCCAGGATGTTGAAATTGGGCGCCCCCGCCATGGCATGGGCCGCCGCCATGTTGCCGACCGGGCTTGCGGGCCCGTGCGGCGAAACCGCAAGGCCCGCGCCTTCCGCCAGGGCGGCGATCTTCTTCAGTTCCAGAATGCCGCCGCAATATTTGACGTCGGGCATCACGATATCGACCGCCTCGGCCCGTATATAGGGATAGAAGCCCGCCACGCCGTGGATATTTTCCCCGCCCGCCGTGGGCATGGTGGCGGCGCGATTGATGGCGGCCAGGTCGGATAGCGGTTTTGCGGGCGTGACCTCCTCCAGCCAGAACAGTTTCAAGGGCTCCATGCGCGGCAGCAGGGCCATGCCCTCGTCGAGACTGAAGCGGCTATGGGCATCGACCAGCAGGTCGCGCCCCGGACCGATGCCGTCGCGCACCGCCTGGGCTTCGGCGACTCCGGCGGCGGTGAAGCGCGCGCGTATGGCCGGATCGGTCGTCTGGGGCATGTCGTCGAAGGAAGCCAGCTTGATGGCGTCGAAGCCGTCGGCCACGGCGCGCTGCGCCATGCGCGCGAAGCCGTCGGGCGTCCGTGGCTCGGTGGAACGGTTGATGTTGGCGTAAAGCCGGATGCGCGGCTGGATGCGCCCGCCCAGCAGGTCATGGACCGGCAGGCCAAGGACCTGGCCGCACAGGTCCCACATGGCATGCTCAAGCGCGCTGGCCGCGACGATGGCGGGCAGGCCGATCCTGCTGACTTGCGGCATGGTGGCCTGCCGGAACCAGGCGATGTCGAACACGCTGCGGCCCTTCAGCATGTCGGCGAAACGGGTGAGGTGGCCCAGCGTCTCTGCATCCCTGCCGCCGTGCGAGGCGTCGCCCAGCCCGGTCAGGCCGCCGGCCTTGAGCCGCGGCAGGACCCAGTCGCCGCGCTTGTTCACATGCACGCGGAAGACTTCGAGGCCGGATATGACAGGCGGCTTTCGCACGGCCGCCGCCAAGGCCGGGAAGGGCGTCAGCGCCAGGGGCAATGACTGCAACAGCGCCCGTCTTTGCATGTGCTGCTCCCTCAAACGGCCGCGGCTGACGCCAGCGCGCCCGCATCCGCCGCCTTTTCCATTCCCCAGCACATGTTCATCACCCGGCGCGCCTGGTCCTTTGCCAGGATGCCGTCGGCCAGGTCGATGAACTTGGCTTCCAGTGCCGCATCGCTGAGCGGATTCTGCTGGCTGCCGATCGCATGCTCGATGTGGCGGGACAGGCTGCGGCCGTCCTTCAGCCTGATCACCAGGGTGCATTCGGCGGCATCGACCCCAGGATCGACATGCACCGTCACCTTGCGGCGCAACGCGGTCATCGCGGGATCCCGCACCACACGGTCCTGAAACTGGCGCTCGCCCGCCGCGCCCTGTATCAGTCCGGCGGCAACGCAATGATAGATGCTGAACTTGCCTTCCAGTCCGGTGCCGGGCTCGGTCTTGCCGGTCAGCTTCAGCACCTGCGGGTTGGCGATCAGCTCGACCGACGCGATATCGCCGGGCTGAAGCCTGTTCTCGTTGCGCAACTGGATGGCGGCGTCGATGGCCGGATGGATGACGATGCCGCAGGCGAAGGGCTTGTAGGTGTTGAGCGCCGCTTCGAAGCGCGTGCCCAGCCCATCCGTCACTTCCGACCATCTGACCTGCTGCGAGACAGCCTGTCCCCAGCCATCCTTGCCTTCCAGCGCGGCGTTGTCGGCGGTGTAGTTCTGCGCGGCCAGCAAGGCGGCGGTCAGGCCGTTCTGGGCGGCGCGGCCGGCATGAAAGCTCTTGGTCATCGAGCCGAACTGCACCTTCAGCCCGACCGGCTGCGAAGCGGCATTGCCCAGCGCCCACCGCATCTGCTGTTCGGAAAGGCCAAGCAGCCGGCCGCAGGCCGCGGCGCTGCCCAGGACGCCGCAGCTTCCGGTAATGTGCCAGCCCATTTCATAATGGCTGGGGAAGACGGCATTGCCGATGCGGCATTCGGTTTCGATGCCCAGATAGAGGGCGTGCAGGAAATCGGCGCCGCTGACCTTCCTGTGCTGGCTCAGGGCCAGGATCGCGGACGCCACCGGCCCCGCCGGATGGATGATGGTCTTCAGGTGGGTGTCGTCGTAATCGAAAATGTGGGAACTGGCGCCATTGACCAGGCTGGCGTTCAGGATGTCCAGCTTCTCGCGCCGGCCCAGCAGGTTCGCTACCGGCTTGCCCGCGAAAGGCGCAAGCGCCGCCAGCATGAAGGCGATGGATTCATGCCGCGATCCGCCCACCGCGACGCCCGTCCAGTTCAGGAGCGAGCGGCAGGCTTCGAGGCGCACACCGGCCGGAACATCGGCGGGCCGCGATGTCACCAGATAGCGCGCCAGGATTTCGGTGACCTGGCTCGGCGCGGCGGCCATGACCGCGCCGGGGCCGGCAAGCGTGGCGCCGGCGGCCAAACCGCCACTGGAAAGCACGGCGCGGCGGTCTGGCGGCATGGCGCGTTATCTCCTGCGGAAAAACCCTAGTCCGGCAAGCCGAACACCAGAAGCTGGGTGGAAGCGGTGATGGCGATGAACTGCTTGCCGCCGGCCAGATAGGTCATGGGCGAGGAATTCACCGGCCCGTTCAGGCGCAGGTGCCAGAGCGGCTTGCCGGTCTTTTCATCCAGGGCCAGAAGCTGGTTCTCGGCGCTGGCGGCAAACACGATGCCGCCGGCGGTGGCGATCAGCCCCTGGCTGAGACCCACGCGCGCCATGGGGAATTTCCACACGATATTGCCGGTCTTGGCGTCGATCGCCTCGATGCCCTGGTCGGTCTGCACCGGATCGGGGCCCGTGCCGGCGCCCCGGCCCAGATAGAGCTTGCCTTTCTCGTAGGTCACCGGCGCGCTCTGGGCAAAGCCCTGGGCCGAGACATATTCCAGGATGTAGAGCCCGTTTTTGGTGTCATAGCTGGGGGCCTGGAAATTGGTGCCGCCCACCGCGGGAAACACCGTCACGCCCTTGGCGGTGGCGATGGTGGCCGGATCGATGATCGGACGCCCCTTGGCGTCGAATCCCTTGTTCCAGTTGGTGCGCACGAAGGGCTTGGCCCAGAGAAGCTGGCCGTTGGTTCCGTCCAGCGCATAGAAAAAGCCGTTGCGGTCGGCATGCAGGATGACCTTGCGCTCCTTGCCGTTCACCATCATGCGGGTCAGGACATAGTCCTCGGTCGAATCCCAGTCGTGATCGTCGGCCGGCGTGAACTGATAGTGCCATTTGATCTTGCCGGTGTCGGGATCGATCGCCAGCACGCTGTCGCTATAAAGATTGTCGCCCTTGCGCGGTTCGGCATTGTAGTCGGGGCCGGGATTGCCGGTGCCCCAGATCAGCAGATGCTGTTCGGGATCGTAGCTGCCGGTCAGCCAGGTCGGCGCGCCGCCTGTCTTCCAGCTATCACCCGCCCAGGTTTCATGTCCCGGCTCGCCGGGGCCGGGAATGGTATAGGTGCGCCACAGCCGCTTGCCCGTGGCCGGATCATAGGCGTCGATATACCCGCGCACGCCCAGCTCGCCGCCCGACATGCCCATGATGATCTTGCCGTCCACCGCAAGCGGCGCGCCCGTGAGCTGATAGCCTTCCAGCGTATTGTCGGTGCGCACTTCCCACAGCTCGCGGCCGGTATGGGCATCCAGCGCGATCAGAAGATCGTCCAGCGTGCCGATGAAGACGCGGCCGTCCAGCACCGCCACGCCCTTGTTGTTGGGATTGTTCTGGTAGGGATTCTTGATGTCCTGCTTGCGGTGAAAGGCCCAGATCTGGTGGCCGGTTTTGGCGTCGAAGGCGAAGACATCGCCCGAGCCGCCCGCGGCATACATGATCCCGTCCACCACCAGCGGCGTCGCCTCGGTCGTATAGGTGCCGGGCAGCGGCGACATCCATTTCAACTGAAGGTTCTTGGCGTTGGCCGCGTTGATCTGGTCCAGGGCGCTGAAATGGTGACCCTGATAATCGCCCCAGTAGGTCGGCCAGTCACCCGGCTTCGGATTGACGATGCGCGTATAGGGCAGCACCGGCGCGGGCGTGATCTTCGCCGTCTGGGTGAAATCGCGCGCCTTTTGCGCGGCCAGGAAGGCGACGATGTCGTCCACGTCGGTCGATGATAGCTGGGTGCCCGAGGGGAAGGCGTTGCCGGTGTTGGTGACGCTTCGCACATGCTTCTTGTCGAAGCTGGTCCAGCGTCCGTCCATGGTCTCGATCTGGACGAAGAAGGCATCTTCGTTGCGCACCACGCCATGCACCGTCTTGCCGTCCGCGGTGACCACATCGGCGAAATGGGGCAGGGGCGGGAAGCGGCGGCGGATCTGATGCAGCACGCCGGTCTTGATGGCGGCGACGGACTTTGTTCCTTCCGCCGAAAGGTCGGCCGCCAGATCTGCGCCACGGCCGTTGATCTCGTGGCAGGTGGTGCAGCCGCCCTGGGCGAAGAAAAGCGTTTCGCCGTTCCTGGCATTGCCGGTGGCGACACCCAGATTGCCGCCCTGGCCCGACAGACTCTTTATGTATGTCACCAGCCGCCAGACATCGTCGGACGGCAAGGCGGTGAAGGCGGGCATCTGCGTGCCCGCGACGCCGCTGCGGATGGTGGCAAACAGTTCCGTGTCGCTGCCGCCATGCGCGAAGGTGCCACTGGCCAGCGCCGGACCGCGGCCGCCGGTGGCGCCCGGGCCGTGACAGCCCGCACAGGTGCGATCGAACAGGGCGCCGCCCGTGGCGGCTGCGCGCGGATCGGAGCCGAACGGGTTGTTCACAATATCGGCGGCTTGCGGCCGTGGCGTTTGCGCCGCCGCCCAGGGAATGAGCGCCGCGCAGGTAAGGGCAACGGCAAGGGCGATCCGCATGGTCATGGTCCGTCTTGAGCTTGTTGCCGGATTAGCGTGGCGGCATGGAAGCGTCAAACCGCGTTTCTTCCAGGACCGGCGCGCAATGAACTTTGCGACAAGTTTTGCGATGCTGCATCTGCACAGACCGGCGCGCAGACTTGGGGGGAGCGCGAGGCCCATGCTAGAAGCCGGGACAACAAGACCGGGATCAAGAAGAAGATGCCGGGCACGAAATACGGGGTGGGGATGTCTTTGCGACTTTTGGGGCTGTGCAGCCTGGCGCTGCTGATTTCGGCGCCGGCTTTCGCCGCCGAGCAGTTTGAGACCCGGCTGGCGCCGTCACCCATGACCGACGGCCAGCATGCCGCCAATCCCGGCGAGGGCCGGGCGCGCGCCACCCTGGACGGCAACAGGCTGACAGTCAGCGCCGAGTTCCAGGGCCTGTCGTCCAGCGCCACCGCCGCCCAGCTTTATGAAGGCCAGGGCATCGCCATGTGGGGACCCAAGGCCTTCGACCTGACCGTGACGCAGGCCCCGGCCGGCAGCGTTTCGGGCACGGTGACGCTGAATGCGAAGCAGGTTGCGGCGCTCAGGGCCGGGCACTTCTATGTCCAGATCAACAGCCAGAAAGCCCCGGACGGCAATCTCACCGGCTGGCTGATGCCGCCGCATCCCTTTGCCGGCGAAGGCGTGCCGGTTCAGGGCGCCGGCTTCCTGCCGCAGTTCGACGTTGTGCCCATGAAGGCCAAGGGGGCGCGCTGACATGAAAAAGAATCTTGTGACCGCCGCCCTGGCCGGTGTTTCGCTGATCGGTCTTGGCGTTCTGGCCTTCGAGGCGCTGGCGCTTGAGGATGGCCCCTTCGATGCCGCCCAGGCCCGCAGCGGCCGCGCGCTCTATGCCGCCAATTGCGCCGCCTGCCACGGCCCCAACCTGCAGGGCGCGGGCGAGGCCCCGCCGCTGGCGGGGGCGACCTTCATCAGCGCCTGGGGCAATCGCCCCGCCGCCGATCTCTACAATCAGGTCAAGGCCTCCATGCCCTATGGCAACGGCAACAGCCTGGAGCCGGACACCTATCGCCGTATCGTCGCCTATGTGCTGTCGGCCAATGGCGCCAAGCCCAGCGGCCACACCTTCACAGGCACCGAGACCGTCAAGATCAATGTGAGCGCCGACGGCAAGGGCGCGGCTCCCCTTGGCGGCGGCGGCGGCGAGGACGGACCGGCGCCCACCGCCGCGGCGGGCGGGGCGCAGCGGCCGGCGACATCCTATCCGCAGACACGCTTCGGCCTGACAGTCGCGGGCACCGTCAGGAATTACCAGCCGGTGACCGACGAGATGCTGCGTCATCCCAAGGATGGCGACTGGCTGATGTACCGGCGGAACTATCAGGGCTGGAGCCATTCGCCGCTTACCCAGATCACCACCGCCAATGTGAAGGACCTGCAACTGGTCTGGTCCTGGGCGATGAACGAGGGCGGCGCCAGCCAGGTCACGCCGATCGTGCATGACGGGATCATGTTCCTGTCCAACACGGCCAACACGGTGCAGGCGCTGGATGCGAAAACCGGCGACCTGATCTGGGAGAACCGCATCGGGCCGGCGCCCACCCGCGCCTATGGCGCGACGCGCGCCCTGGCCGTCTATGGCGACAAGGTGCTGGTGCCGACCACCGACGCCAAGCTTTATGGGCTGGATGCCCGCACCGGCAAGATCGCCTGGTCCACCGTCATCGAGAATGGCGATGAAGGCTTCAGCAATACCGGCGGCGCCATCGCCATCAAGGGCAAGGTCCTGGTCGGCCTGACCTATTGCAACCGCTATATGACAAAGCACTGTTTCATCAGCGCCTATGACGTGAACACGGGCAAGGTGGCCTGGCGCTTCAAGACCGTCGCGCTGGCGGGCGAGCCGGGCGGCGACACCTGGAACAACCTGCCGGACAATTTCCGCCAGGGCGCCGAAACCTGGATCGCGGGCACCTATGATCCGGATACCAACACGACCTACTGGGGCACGGCCCAGTCCAAGCCCTGGATGCGGCCTTCACGCGGCAGTGGTTCGGGTTCGACGCTTTACGCCAATGCCACGCTTGCGCTCGATCCCGACAACGGCACCCTGAAATGGCACTACAGCCATGCGCCGGGCGAGAATTTCGACCTGGACGAAGTGTTCGAGCGCGTGCTGGTCGATCATGGAGACAGCAAGGACCTGCTCACCATCGGCAAGGTCGGCATCCTGTGGAAGCTCAATCGCGTCACCGGCAAATATGAAGACAGCGCCCAGACGGTCTTCCAGAATGTGTTCGAGAAAATCGATCCCAAGACCGGCGAGCCGACCTATCGCAAGGATGTGATCAATTCCAAGGTCGGCGACTGGCTGTCTTCCTGTCCGGGTCCGGCGGGCGGCCATGACTGGCCCGCCACGTCCTACGATCCCAAAAGCGACCTGATGGTCATTCCGCTGCATCAGTCCTGCGTGATGATGCGGGCCGAGCCGATGGAGAAGAAGCTGGGCGTGGGCGGCAATGCCGGCTCACAGCTTCTGTTCGAGATGCCGGGCACCGACGGCAATCTGGGCAAGCTCGCCGCCTACAACACCCGGACCATGAAGCCGGTCTGGAGCTTCCAGCAGAAGGCGCCCTTCCTGACCAGCGTGCTGACCACCGGCGGCGGCGTCGGCTTTGTCGGCGACTATGACCGCCGGGTGCGGGCCTTCGAGACGGCCACGGGCAAGACCCTGTGGCGGACCCGCCTGCCGACCGGGGCGCAGGGCCACATCATCAGCTATGCCATAGACGGCAAACAGTATATCGCGGTGGAAAGCGGGCTTGGCGGCGGCAGCCCGGTGGGCAAGCCGGCCACCCTGCTGCCCGAGGTCAGGCGCCCTAACAACGGGCATGGCATTTTCGTGTTCGCACTGCCGGAGAATTAGGGGCAGTATCCGGGCCGGTCATTGAACGATCATCGAGGGGGATGAGATGAAACTGTTTCGCACCACTGTCGCACTGGCCGCGCTGGCGGCTTGCCTGGTCTCTGCCGACGCGGCCCTGGCCGCGCGCGCCTATATCGGCACCTACACGCGCGATCCCGCGGCGCCGCGGCCCACCGGCAACGGCGAGGGCATCTATCTGGTCAATATCGACGATGCCACCGGCGCGCCCTCCGGCCTCAAGCTGGTGGCCAGGGATGTGTCGCCTTCGTGGATCACCCTGTCGAAGGACAACCGCTTCCTCTATGCGGTGAACGAGATTGCCTCCTATGGCCCCAACAAGAGCGGTTCGGTCACGGCCTATGCCGTGGACAAGGCCACGGGCGCCCTCAAGAAGCTGAATGTGACGGACTCAGGGGGCTCCATTCCCTGTTACATCGTTCCCGATCCGTCGGGAAAATTCCTGCTGATCGCCAACTATACCGGCGGCAGCTATTCGGTGATCCGCATCAAGCCGGACGGCAGCCTGGGCGAGACCACCGATGTGGTGAAGCCCGACGGGCCCATGAGCGTCTATAACGCCAGGGACAAGCCCAAGGGCATGTTCGGCAACATGGATCCGCACGGTTCGCGCGGTCACATGATCCTGCCCGATCCGTCGGGCCAATATGTGCTGGGCGCCGATGCCGGCCGCGACCAGATCTTCGTCTGGAAGCTGGATGCCAACAGCGGCAAGCTCACCCAGGTCTCGGTGACAAAGTCGGTGCCGGGCGCGGCGCCGCGGCACTTTGCCTTTTCCCCCGACGGCAAGACGCTTTATCAGCAGCAGGAACAGGACTCCCGCCTGACGGTCTATAGCTTCGCCAAGGGCAAGCTGACCCAGAGG
>CAYFKU010000014.1:42743-46485 GCA_964343955.1 uncultured Rhizobium sp.
CCATCGCCACCATGGCGGTGCAGGCGGACGGCAGCGTCAAGCTGATCGCCAACACCCATACCGAGGGCACCATTCCGCGCAGCCTGACCATCGATCCCAGCGGCAAGTTCCTCTATTCGATGAACCAGAGCGGCGACAATCTCACCACCTTCAGGCTGGATGGGAACGGCGTGCCGAAATTCACCGGCAAGTTCATGGCCATCGGCAGCCCGGCCGTGATGGTGTTCCTGCCTTGAGGTTCCTGACCACCGTTGCGGCGGCCGCCATGATTTTGGCGTCCGCCGATGCGGCCCTGGCCGCCCGCGCCTATATCGGCACCTACACGCCGAACCTGGCTGATCCCACCGCCTATGCCAATGGCAGCGGCGAAGGCATCTATCTGGTGAATGTCGATGACGCCACCGGCGCCCTGTCGGGCCTCAAGCTGGTCGCCAAAGACAAATCGCCGGCCTGGTTCGCGCTGTCGGCGGACCACAGGTTCCTCTATGCGGTGAATGAAATCGACTCCTACGGCGCCGCCAAAAGCGGTTCGGTCACCGCCTATGCGGTGGATGCGAAAAGCGGCGCCCTCAAAAAGCTCAATACCGTGGACTCCGGCGGCGCCGGACCCTGTTTCATCAGCATCCATGCGTCCGGAAAATTCGCGCTGGTCGCCAATTACATCGGCGGAAGTTTTTCCGTTCTTCCCATCAAGGCCGATGGCAGCCTGGGCGAAGCCAGCGACGTGATAAAGCCGGGCGGGCCGGCCGCCTCCGCCAGCGCGGTGGACGCGCCCCCCGGCCAGGCGCCGGCTGCGCCCAACCGTCCGACACACGGCCACATGATCGCCAGCGATCCGTCCGGCCAGTATGTGGTGGGCGACGATGCCGGCCGCGACAGGATTTTCGTCTGGCGGCTCGACACCGCCACCGGCAAGCTGAACGAAGTATCGGTGACGCGGGCGCTGGCCGGTTCGGCGCCGCGCCATTTCGGCTTTTCGCCCGATGGCAAGACGCTCTACCAGATCGGCGAATATAATGCCCGCCTTACGACCTATGGTTTTGCCGATGGCAAGCTGACCCTCAAGGGCAAGAGCCTTTCGGCCATGCCCGACGGCTATCAGGGCAGCGGCTCGGCGTCGCGCATGATGGTGGCGCCCAATGGCAGGAACGTCTATTCCGCCAATCGCACGCACAATTCCATCGCCACTTTCGGTGTGGGCGCGGACGGGCTTGCAACCAAGCTGGCCAACACGCCGACCGAGGGCGAGCATCCGCGCAGCCTGACGGTCGATCCCGGCAGCAAATTCCTCTATTCGCTGAACCTGCGGGCCAACAACATCGCCCTGTTTCGCATCGGGCCGGGCGGCGTGCCGCGCTTCACCGGCAAGTTTCTGGCGGTGGGCGCCCCGGCGGTGATGGTGTTCCTGCCCTAGCACCCATTGTGCTGCGATGCGGCATGAGGGGCTTTGCAAGCCGCATCTTTCACCCCGCAAAAGGCCCGGCATCTCACGGGCTTGCTCAATCCCGCCGCCCCGGCATACTCGCGGCAACAGGACATAAGGGGTGGCAATGGCGTTGGATGCATTGAAGGGCTGGACCGGCAAGCAGGTCCATGCGGTTACGGCCGCCTATCTGGGCTGGACGCTGGATGCGTCCGACTTCTTCGTCCTGACTTTTGTCGTCAAGGACCTGGTGACGGAGTTCGGCGTCAAGAGCGCCGCCGATATCCTTCTGGCCGTGACACTGACCCTGGCGGTGCGGCCGCTGGGCGCCTTCCTGTTCGGGCGGCTGGCCGATGACTATGGCAGGAAGCCGATCCTGATCCTGAACATCCTGCTCTATTCGCTGTTCGGTTTCGCCACCGCCTTCTCGCCAAGCCTTTCCGTTTTCCTGGTCGCGCGCGGCCTGTTCGGCGTGGCGATGGGCGGCATCTGGGGCATTGGCGCCAGCCTGGCCATGGAGACCATCCAGCCCAAGGCGCGCGGCGTTGTTTCAGGCATCCTGCAGTCGGGCTATCCCTCCGGCTATCTGGTGGCTTCGGTCGCTTTCGGCGCCGTCTATGCCGCCTTCGGCTGGCGCGGCATGTTCATGGTGGGGCTGCTGCCGGGCATATTGCTGGCGGCCTATATCTGGCTGGCGGTGGATGAATCGCCGGTCTTCCGCCGGCCGCCGAACGTGAATCCTGGCAAGCATCTTGTGCATCTGGTCGGTGTCGGCATCGTTCTCAGCGCCATGCTGGCCGCCCTGATCCGTTTCGGCCGCGAGGAAGGCCTGCTGGTGATCGTGGCGGTTGTTGTGCCCCTGCTGCTGGTGGCCGGATTCCTGACGCCCTTCATCCGCAAGCACTGGAAACTGGCGCTCTATGCCATCCTGCTGATGACGGGCTTCAACTTCTTCAGCCACGGCACCCAGGACCTTTATCCCACCTTCCTTAGGGTGCAGCACAAGTTCGACGACCTGACGGTCACCTGGATCACCGTGGTGCTGAATATCGGCGCCATCGTGGGCGGCCTGACATTCGCCACCCTGAGCCAGAGCTGGGGCAGGAGGCGCACCGTCATAGCGGTGGCGCTGATGGCCTTGCCGGTGATCTATTTCTGGGCCTCGGCCATGACGCCCGTGACGCTCGCCATCGGCGCCTTCTGCATGCAGATCTGCGTGCAGGGCGCCTGGGGCGTGGTGCCGGTGCATCTCAACGAATTGTCGCCGCCTTCGGTGCGCGGCACATTCGCGGGCACCGTCTATCAGCTTGGCAATCTGATCGCCTCGATCAACGCCGTGTTCCAGGCCGAACTGGCCGAGAGCGGCAAAAGCTTCCTGGGGCTGTCGGATTATTCGCTGGCGCTGGCGGTGGTGGCCTGTTTCGCGGCGCTGCTGATCGCCACCATGATGTATCTGGGTCCGGAGGCGAAAGACGCCGACATGGGCGCCCAGGCGCCGGTATCGGAATAGGGGGAAAGACATGCGTCGTCGGGAATTCATGGGCAGCGCCGCCGCGGCGGCGGCTTTCTGGTCGGACATCGCCGTGGCGGCGGAGCCGCTGGCCGATATCCCGATCGTGGATACCCATATCCACCTGTTCGATTCCCGCCGCCCCCAAGGCGTGCCCTATTCGGGATCGGCGCAATGGACCAAGGAACATAACGGCGTGGCGCTGCCCGCCACCTATCGCGCCTTTGCCCAGCCGCTGAACATCGTGGCGGCCATCGAGCTGGAAGCCAGCCCCTGGGTGGAAGACAATCTCTGGGTGCTGGAGCAGATCGAGACTGACACGCTCTATGTCGGCACCGTCGGCGACCTGGAGCCGGAAAAGCCGGACTTTCCGCAACTGTTCGACCGGTTCCGCAAGAATCCCAAATTCTTGGGGATACGCTGCGGCAATATCTGGGGCCGCGATGTCGCCAGGCAGATTCACGATCCAAAATTCATGGATGGCCTGAAGCGCGTCGCGGACGCCGGTCTGGTGATGGACAGCGCCAATCCCACCGTGCCGCTGCTGGAGGCGATGGTGCGGATCAACGACAAGATCCCCAACCTGCGGATCATGATCGATCACCTGCCGCATCTGTGGCCCAAGCCCGCCCAGCAGAAGGGCTTTGACGCCATGCTGAAGGAGATCAAGGGCCGGCCCAATATTTGGGCCAAGATCTCCGACATCGAGAACCGGGACAATCCGGCGCGCGGCCTGAATGCCGTCAAGGCGCATCTGGATGTGCTGATGGATTGCTTCGGCGAGGACCGGGTGGTGTTCGGCACCAACT
>CAYFKU010000015.1:0-7145 GCA_964343955.1 uncultured Rhizobium sp.
GTTCAGGAGACGCCAAATTCGACGCCTTCCTGGCCGAGGCACGCGAGACCGCCCTGAAACAGGGCATCACGGGCGAGACGTTCGACACCGCCACCGCGGGGATCGCGCCCCTGCCGGCAATCCTGAACATGAACGCCAACCAGCCGGAATTCAGCCGGCCGATCTGGAGCTATCTGGACAGCGCGGTCTCGGCGCGGCGGATCGCGGACGCGCAGATCATGCTGGCGCGCCATGGCGATGTGCTGGCGAAGATCGAAGCCTCAAGCGGCGTATCGAAGGAAATACTGGTCGCCGTCTGGGGGCTCGAGACCGACTATGGCCGCGATACGGGAAGCTTCAATCTTTTCGCGGCGCTGGCGACCCTGGCCTATGACGGGCCGCGTGTTTCCTATGCGCGCCCGGAATTCTTCGCCGCCCTGAAGCTTTACCAGGAGCAGCGCTATCCCCTGAACGAAATGGTATCGAGCTGGGCCGGAGCTTTCGGCCAGACCCAATTCACACCCACGACGTTCTTCCGCTATGCCGTCGATGGCGACGGCGATGGCCGCATCGATCTGTGGCAGTCCTCGCCCGATGCGCTGGCCTCGGCGGCCAGGCTTCTGGCGAGCGCCGGATGGCAGGCCGGCCAGAGCTGGGGCTATGAAGTGCAGCTCCCCGCCAATTTTCCCTATGAACTGGCGGACGGCGATACCAAAAAGACGGTTGGGGAATGGCGCGCGCTGGGCGTGAAGACTACAGGCGGCGACGCATTGCCTGAATCTCCGGCGAATGCCGGCATCCTGTTGCCGGCGGGCGCGAAGGGGCCAGCCTTTCTGCTGCTGCCCAATTTCGCGGTACTCCTGAAATACAACAATGCCGTCAGCTATGCCCTTGCAGTGGCGACGCTGGCCGATCGCATGGCGGGCGCGCCGCCCCTGCGCCAGGCATGGCCGCGCCATGAACGCCCCCTTGCGCGCAGCGAGCGTATCCAGTTCCAAACCGATCTCGCCAGGCTTGGTTTCAATCCCGGCGCTGCTGATGGGGTCCTGGGACGGCAAAGCCGCGCCGCCCTGCGCCAATATCAGAAGGCAAAAGGCCTGCCGGCGGATGGCTTCCCCACCGCTGCGCTGCTGGCGATACTGGACAAGACGGCCCAGGAAGCGGCGCCGTAATCAGCCTTTCAGTTCTGGGCAATCCAGCCGGCTCTTGCGCGCGCCTTCGATGAAACGGCACTGCACCCTGGGCTGACCGGCCTGGTCGTAGAGATCGATGGTCCAGCCGTCCCCGGCCCTGGTCATCATCAGAAATCCAAATCCGCCGACCGAAACGCCATCCGCCACGGTCACGCCGGAGTGCCCCTGGAACTGCGTGCCGCGCAGATTGCGCGGCGTCACCAAAAGATCATCGCCGCCATGGCCCGCCACGATCTGGGGCGGCACCGCCTGTTCGTAATTGATCGCCTCGAAACTGTGGATGTGCCCGGAGAGCTGCAACGTCACGCTGGGGGGAAAGAGGGGCTTTCGGTTCTGCACATTGATGCGCGTGGCATCCATCAGTGTGAGGTTGCCGCCGATGGGAATACCCAGCGGCCCCGTGATCGCGGCCCAGATCGGGCGGTGATGCACAAACCAGACAGGCTTTGGGCTGTCTGCCATGCCTGCCAGTTCGGCGGCGTAGGTGACGGCGCCCTCACGATCGAGCATGGTTTCCGCTGCCGTGGAGTCATCCATCACGGCCAGGGTCAAATCATCCAGTACAACATTGTATATCGGCAGATGGGCCGCGCAGGGCGTGGCAGGATCGAAAGGGAATGGCCCTTGCAACCTCAACCAGCCGGGGCCGGCCCGCACGCAATCCTCGTGATTGCCCCGCACCAGAACCATGGGCGCCGCGGCCAGCAGCGGCGCGGCCGGGGCGTAGAAATCCGCCTGCCAAGTGGTCCAGTTGTCACCCCAGGGCGAACCGGAACAGCCGGCATTACCCACAGGACAGTCGCTTTCCCGATAGAGATAATCGCCCAGATGGATCACCAAATCCGGACTCAGCTTAGCGGCAGCCTGGGCAAGCTGGGCAAAAGGCCAGGCCGCCGGATCGTTGCAGGCCTGGACCGCCGCCCCCTTGATGCGGCAGCCGGTATCGCCCAGCACCATAATGCGTTGCGGCTTGGTGACCGTCGCGGGCAGTGCGATCTCACCGATCTGCGCATGGGATCCCGGCAAAAGCGGTGCGGCGCAGACCAGGGGAAAATCGACGGCAGCGGGCGCGCGTACGGTCATCGCCACCGCACCCCGGTCTGTCGTCATGTCGGGACAGCGCGTGGCGGTGGTTACCAGCCGGGCTTCATAGCCATTGGCAACCGCCTGCACCCAGGCCGTGTCGGCCAGCGCGGGCACAGGAGTCACCATCAAGATTGCGGCCAGGAGTCTGTTCATGACCGCAACAGTAGGACACCCGTTGCGATCAGAACAATCGCTTCAATGTGACACGGAAGGTCCGGCCGATGCCCGGCAGGGCGCTGAGATTGGCGTAAGTGTCCGCGCCGGGCGTGAAATAGCGCACATCGCCCAGATTATCGACGTTCAGGTCCGCCTCCCAGACATCCCATTGCGCAAAGCCCGACGCATTGAGCGTGACATAAGAGGGATAGACGATGCCGCCCGGCACGGTCTGACGGGTATGTCCGACATAGGTGCCGCCGAAAGTGGCGCCCCAGGTCAGGCTTTTGAGGGAACCCCAGTCCTGCCGGTCGCTGGTCCAGGTGACATAGGGGCTGACCACCGCATGGGGCAGCAAACTGTCTTCATAGTCGCCGCCGCGTCCCGGCAGGCCTGAAAAATCCCATACCACATAGCTGCCGCCGAATCCGTTCTGCGGACTGACGCCATAGGTGCGCGCCGGCACATAGGCAAAGCTGCGGTCCGGCCCCTTGATGGTCGTGTGTTGCAGATTGCCGGCCAGGGTGACGCTGATATTCGGGGTGACGACATAGCGAAGCTCAAGCTCCGCGCCGCGGCCCACTGTGCCCATGACGCTGGTATTGCCGATGCCTGTCAGCAACTGGGTGCGGTTTTGGACATACCAGTCCAGGCTGCCCTGCAGATGATCGTCCAGCACCGTGAACTTGATGCCCGCCTCGTTCAGGAAGGAGTTGGAGAGCCAGTCCCGGTTCGACAGCAGGCTGGTCATCACCTGGCTGGCCTGGCCGACCTCGATGGCCGAGGATTTGGCGGTGGTGACATAGGGAACCAAACCCCAGGGCGTCTTGTAGGACAGGCTGGCCGAATAGGTGAAGCGCCCGGCATTGCCGCGTCCGGACGGCGGCGCATAGGCCAGCACCCCCTTGTCAACAGAACGGATATTGTAAGCGTCGTAACGGCCGCCCAGGATGAGATCCAGGCTGTCGTTCCAGGTCAGACCCGTAGTGACGAAAGCGCCGGCATCGGATGTGTTGCTGCGCACGTCATTTTCCCAACCCATGCCCAAGGCACTGGGCGGATCGATATTGAACGGGGAATCGATGACGTCGTTGGCCGCGGGGCCGGCGGACAGATCGCGCCGGTCCAGCGCGATCGCACCGCTGTTGAAACTTTCCCTGGCGGTGGCATGGACATACCGCCAGGACAGGCCCGCGATGGTCTGGGTCTTCAGCGGCCCGAAATCGCGCTTCACATCGTAGCGCAGCCGCGCCTCGATTATCTGGGTGCGGTAGGAACCGGGAAATCCGTAAGAGACAAAACGGTCATTCTTGAGCACATCGCCGAAGAGCTGCAGCCGCAAAGATTGTTGCCCGTCCAGCGCATCAACCGCTTCCAGAAAGGCCGTGTGCGTGCTGGTGTTCGAGAAATCCACGCCGCGCGCCAGATATATGCTGCGGGTATCGAGCGCGCCCGTCCCCAGCCCCGTATCCAGCCGGTGGGCCGCATCCTGACAGCCGGCGCAGGCCAGCGGGGCGAAATTTGGGTCGAAGGCATAAGGATTGCCGCCCAGCTCATCCAGGGTCAGCCGGCCATTGCCGTCCCGGTCCCTGAGCGATGTATTGCGGCCGGTGATGTATGTCCCATTGTCGATCAGGGCCTGGGTCAGCCGGTTCCAGCCCGGCGTCTGCACATCGCCATTGGAA
Source organism: uncultured Rhizobium sp. (assembly GCA_964343955.1). Lineage (GTDB taxonomy): Bacteria > Pseudomonadota > Alphaproteobacteria > Micropepsales > Micropepsaceae > Rhizomicrobium. Next base: position 4,100 of record CAYFKU010000015.1, read on the forward strand.
TGGTAATACATATAGTCGGCGGCGAAGGACCATCTGTTCAGCGCCAGCGCGCCCGACAATTCCAGCAACTGATGGCTGGGATGGATGCCGCGGTAAAAGCTGTAACTGTCATCGATCTCGCCATAGGCATGCAGTCCACCCGTGGCCTGGCCCAGCGCCACCGGCAGATTGAACTGCGCCGTGGCATTGCGCTTCTCGTAGGAGCCATAGGTGGCCGTGACCTGACCGCTGACTGTGTCGATTCCCGCCGCGCTCTTGGGCAGGAAATTCACCAGTCCGCCCACCTTGCCCGCGCCATAGACGGGCGATGGCGGTCCGCGCAATATTTCGATGCCGGCGGCATCGGACAAGGGCGTGGAATAGGTGCCGCGGTTCTCCGCCCGCTTGAAGCCCCGAAAATAATTTTCCGCCAGGGTGCCGCGCAGCGACACGGCGCCCTCCACCCCATAATAGCTGGCGGTATACGCCGAGGGGGTAACGGCGGTCAGGTCATTGACCCCGCCAATGCCATAGCGGGCGATGGTTGTGTCGCTCACCAGCGTGACGGCGCGGGGGGTTTCCAGCAGGGGCTTGTCCAGCCCGAAGGCCGCGGTGTTGGCGCCCACCTGCAGCAGATGCACCGGGTCGCCGGTGACCGTGATGGATTCCACGCCCTGTGCGAAAGCCGGACCAGCCCAGACCGTCAAAAGCAGAAATTTCCAAATCCGATCCATGCGTCCTACATAGGCGTTCCGTGAGAAATGCCTAGTAACATTTTACATCAGCGCCGCAACAGGAAAGTATATCGACCACCTAAGCCATTGTTTTAATTGGACCAAGCCTGAATAAAGCCGCTTACCGGGGCTACCGTGGCGGCGCTGAGCTGCAGCGCTTTCAGCGCATGGCGATGGAGGGCCTGGTCATAGGCGGCGCAGGCATCCTCGGCGATGAAGATGTGGAAGTCCTCTTCAAAGCCGTTCCAGGCCGAGGACTGAACGCAGCATTCGGTTGTCAGGCCGGCCAGCACCAGCGTGTCCACGCCCTGGGCATGAAGCTGATCGCCAAGGCCGGTGCGGGCGAAGGCGCTGAAATGAGTCTTGGACACAATAGCTTCGCCTGCCTGGGGCTGGGGGCCGATGAACTCGGCGCCGCGCGTGCCTGCGCGGCACAGGTCGGGTTCGTCATCGCCCTGGCGCTGCTTGGATTCGCGCAGGATGCGGTTCTCGGCGCCCGGATGGGTCAGAAGGCGCACGAACACCACCGGCACACCGGCGCGGCGCGCGGCCGCCGTCAAATCTTCCGCCTTCCGCACCGCTGCCTGGCAGGCACTGACATCGGCCCCGCGCCGGGCCATCTCGCCGTCCGGAGCACCGAAATCGACCTGCATGTCGATCAGGACCAGCGCGGTACGATCTGGCGCGATCCATTCCGGCCTGAGCTCTTTCTCGTTCTTTTCGGTCATGGGAAGGCGGCGCGCAGATGGGGAAGAATGTGCTGACCGGTAACGCGCAAGCCGGCGGGATAGTCGTCATAGATGAACATCAGCCCGTCTATGTCGCAGTCCCTCAGAAAATCCTCGATCTGCCGCGCGCAACTTGCGGGCGAGCCCACCACCGCCTGGGTCATGAAGGCGCCTTGCGCCCGCGCCGTCATGGCATTGCCCCCGCCATTTTTCGGCACGCCATAGCTTTCGAGCATGCCGGCAACCGCGCCTTCGTCCAGCGCATCGCGATAATTTTGCGCGCGCGCCTGCGCTTGCGCGTCGGTCGGGGCGGCAATCACCGTCATCATGCAATAGGTGCGTATATTCTTGCCCAGACGCGCGGCCAGCGCCTTGGCCTGCCGGGAGGCCGCGGCGGTTTCGGCCGCATCGCGGCCGCCAATGAAACAGCCATCGGCCTCGCGAACGGAAAAATCGAATCCGCGGGCCGACATGCCGGCACAGATCAGAAACGGCGGCTCCAGGGGCTTGGGTTCGCTGACACAGTCCCGGAACTGGAAATATTTGCCGTCGAAGCTGACGCTGGGCTCACGCCACAGGCGCTTGACGATCCTCGTCCACTCCTCCGTCAGGTCGTAGCGGGCATCGTGGTCGAGATTGGCGTCCCAGGCGTCCATCTGGGCGAACTCCTGCGCGTAGGCGCCCGCCACGATGTTCAGCCCGGCACGCCCGCCGGAAATATGATCCAGCGTGGCGATGATCTTCGCCGCCACGGCGGGATTGTGCAGGATGGCATGCAATGTGGCCCACACTTTGACCCTTTTGGTGATGGCGGCAATACCCGCCAGCATGGTGACCGCTTCCAACGAACGTCCCCAATGCGAGGTCTCGCCGCCGAAGCCGCGCCACTTGCCCATGGCCATCACGAAATCGAAGCCTTGTTCTTCCGCCAGCAGGGCGGCCTCGCGGTTCTGGGCCCAGCCGCCGTCCAGCACCGGCGTCGCCCGGGAAACGATCCAGCCGCCATTGGCAACGGGCAGGAAAACGCCAAACTCCTTCATGGCGCGTGCCTGTGCGGCGCGCGCATCATGAGCACGGCAACCATGACCAGTGTCACCGCCGCGGCAAGTCCGACAAAAAATGGCGTGAAGGCGCCGGTATGGTCGCGCGTAACGCCGGCCAGGGTCGGCGCGATGGCGCCAAGGGTGCCGATCAGATTGACGGCCGAGAAAAGCTCGAGATAGGGACCGCGCCCAAAATAATCGAGCAGCAGGATTGTTGCGGCAAAGGTGGAAAGGCCAAAGCCGATGCCGATACCGGCGGCATAAAGCAGCATGATCGGCAGATCGCGCGCCACGGCAAGGGCGAGCAATCCGACCGCAAGGCTGGCCAGCGCCGCGATCAGCAAGCTGCGGGCGCCCACATAGCGGGCGAGTATGCCGCCCGCCAGCCGCGCCAGGGAGTTGATCAACGCTTCCACGCTCATCACGCTGGCGGCAATGAGGGGGGCGGCGCCATGCTGGGTCAGATGCGCCACCGAAACCGAATTGGCCGTGATGCCGCCGAACAGAAAGGCGACATAGGCGGCGGCATCACGGCCAATTCGGTTTCGGTGGCGCATCTGAC
>CAYFKU010000015.1:7155-44702 GCA_964343955.1 uncultured Rhizobium sp.
GTCCAGCTTTCGGTGGAGATGTCGGGATCGCCCTCGCCGACGGTTGCGACATCGGTCCTGCTGTCCACGCCCAGCGCGGCGGCGACGCCGATCACCACCACGGCCGCGCCGATCGCCAGCCAATAGGCCCGCCAGTGGCCGGTCACGCCAACGACCTCGTTGTAGATCAGGGGGCCTGCGACGCCGCCCAGGCCGCCGACGGTGAAAAACAGGCCGAACGGAAAGGAAGGCCGCCGGAACAGGCGTGACAGAAGGTAGGTGCCCGGCACCGAATCCAGCAACGTGAAGCCAAAACCGGCCAGCGATGCGCCGAGGAAATACAGCAGCAGGCCATGCGCCTGGGCGAGGCAAAGAAAGGCGGCGGCCATCACCGCCGATCCGGCCAGCAGGTTGGCGCGCACGCCGAAGCGGCGGATCAGCGCGGCGGGCACGGCGCTGGTGATGCCGCAGAAAAAGCCCAGAAGCGTGAAGCCGAAGCCGGCGCTGGTCCAGCTCCACCCCATGTCCTGCACCATGGGCGGCAATGCCACGCCCAGGGACGCGAAAGCGGCCGCGGTGACAATGAAGAACAGCGCGCTCATCAGCGCGAGCGTGACCCAGGCGCGGAGCGAATGTGGGGGCGATGCAGCCACTTAACGCCCTTCGACGGCGCGCTTCACTTCGGCGGGGAAGTCACCCAGCACCTTCAGCATCATGGCGCGGCTTTTTTCGACATCGCGTGTGGCAATCGTGTCGGCCAGGGCGCGATGCTCCTGCAGCGCCCGCATGCCGTCGCTGTCCTTGGGCTCACGCATGACATAGAGCCAATAGCGCGCCGTCTGATGGTGCAGGCTGATCACCATCTTGGCCAATGAGCGATTGCGGCTGGCGCTTGCCACGGCGACATGGAACGCCTCGTCCATCGCGGCCAGCGCCGCCTGGTCATTGGCCTGCACCGCCGTCTCGCCATTCTCCAGCGTGGCGCGGATGGCCGCGATTTCCTCTTCGCTGGCGCGCTGGGCGGCCAGGCCGGCGCATTGCACCTCGATAAGGCAGCGCGCCTCAAAGGCCTCGCGCGCGCCGGCCAGATCCAGCGGCGCCACGCTGGTGCCGACACGGGCGCGGCGCACCACCAATCCTTCAAGCGCCAGGCGGGCGAGCGCCTCGCGAATGCCCGCAAGGCCGCCGCCATAGCGGGACGCCAGCGCGTTTTCATCCAGTTGCTCGCCAGGAGCCAGGGCGCCGATGATAATATCGACCAGTATGCGGCCATAAAGGCGCGACTTCAGCAACCGCGGCGACCATTCGTCCAGCCGGTTTGCCGTATCCTTCTCGCGCGCCTTGGCCATGTCCGATCCTCTAGAAAGGACAATGGTTAGGCCGGGCCCGGATGGCAAGCCCGGCGACCCCCGTCAGACGAAGTCGATCTCGAAAACATAGCCCGCGCTGGGACTTCCGGTGCCTTCGAAACCGGGCGGCCCCACGCCGGCATCGCAGGAAATCAGCTTGCCGTCGCGCATGTCCAGACCATGGGCATCGGCGGTTCCATCAAGGAATTCTGCGGTCTCCAGCACCTTGCCGGTGGTCGCCTCATACTTCACCAGTCCGCAGGTCGTGGTGTGATGCAGCTTGCCATCGGCCTGGCGGATATAGCGGTTGATCTCGGATGTACCGGTGACCATCCAGATCGCGCCGCCGGGATGGCTGGAATCCCAGGCGCAGCCATGCCAGCGCGAAACGGTGAAGGGGATCATGAATTCCGGCCTCCAGGTCGCGGGGTCCACGCGCAGGATGGCGCGCAGCCGGTTGGCCACGATCCACAGCTTGCCATCGTGCCACATCAGGCCGTGGCAGCCGCCGCCATTGTCCGCGGGCCCCAGGGGTATCTGGCGATGGGAAACGGTGTTGCCGTTCATGTCCACTTCATAGATGCCTTCCGGTCCGCCATTGGCCCCCATCCAGACATGGCCATTGCCGAAGCACATGCCCGACGTGTTGTAGGAGTCGGTCATCACGGTCTTCAGCTTCTTGCCGCTCCAGTCGAACAGCCAGGCCGCTTCCTTCTCATGCTTGCCGCTCTGGCCATAGCCCGCCGCCTTCTGCTCGGCGACCCACACGCCTTCCGGCACCACGGCCACGCCATTGGGATAACCGGTGGGGACCTTGAACAGGTTCTTGGTGGTCACCTTGCGATGGGGGATTTTTTTGGGCGGCGGCGGCGCAACCGCGCCCAGATCCTTGCCCTTGGGATAGGCCTGGGCCAGCGCATGGCCGATGCCCGCAGCCGTCACGCCCAGCCCCGCCAGAAAATCGCGTTTCCTCATCTGTCTCCCCTTCTCGAAAGAAAAAGGCGCCCACATGGTTTGTGAGCGCCCTTCCCCGTTTACATCCGCATCAATTCGGCAGCGCGAAAGCGACCAACTGATCGGAAAGCCTGGGCGTCAGGATACCGTTGCCGCCCGCGGCGAACACGACATACTGCTTGCCCTTGTAGGTATAGATGGCCGGCTGGGCCACGGCAGGCGCATCCACGATCGCCTTCCACAGCACATCGCCGGACTTCACATCGATGGCGCGCACCCTGGAGTCCATCGACGCGCCGATGAAGATCAGGCCCGACTTGGTGATCGCCGGAGCGCCGATGGTGATCGAGCCCCAGCTATCGGGCATGTAGAAGCCCCACTTCTGCACCGCGCCGAAAGGCTTCTTCCACAGCAGCTTGCCGGTGTTCATGTCATAGCTGGACAGGTTGCCGTAAGGCGGCGCCCAGCAGGGCATGCCCCACATGTTGAGGAAGTTCTCCAGCTTGAAGCCATAGGCCGAGCCCTGCTGCGCGGCATAGCCATCCTTGTCCCGCAGCGCATTGCCATACTTCTTGTCGGCATCGGCGCGCGGGATGAGCGTATAGATCTGCGGCACCACGTTGGAGTTCACCACATAGGTATTGGTGGTGGGATCAAGGGCGCCGCCGCCCCATTCCACGCCGCCCAATGTGGCAGGCCAGGAAATCGATCCGCGGATCGAAGGCGGCGTATAGCGGCCTTCATCCCGGATGCGCGCCTTCCAGCGGCTGCATTCCCCGAAGCTGACAATATCGGCCAGCTTGGAAACCGGCGGCATGTGATCGGCTATGACCGGCTCCGGATAGGGCAGATAGGGCTGGGTCTTGGCGGCGACTTCGCCTGGCACATCAGAGGCGGGATAGGGCCGCTCTTCGATCGGCCAGACCGGCTCGCCCGTGTTGCGATTGAACACAAACAGGAAGCCCTGCTTGGTTGCCTGGATCAGGGCGGGGATGGTCTGACCGTCCTTCTTGATATCCAGCAAGGTGGGCGCCGAATTGATGTCCACGTCCCAGATATCGTGATGGGTGAGCTGGCGGCTCCACACCACTTCGCCCGTTTCGGCCTTCACCGCGACGGTGGCGGTGGCATAGGGCATCTCCTTCATCCGGTCGCCGCCGTAATAGTTCGGGCTGGGCGAGGAGGTCGGCAGGAAGGCGAGGCCGGTTTCCGGATCAACCGAAATCGAGGCCCAGACATTGGCGGTGCCCGTCTGGTCCATCTGGTCGGGCGGAATGATGTTGAAGGTCCATTTCAGCGCGCCGGTGCGGGCGTCGATGCCATAGACGGTGCCGGGATTTTCGGTCTTGTAAACCCAGTCATTGCCGGCCCAGCCCAGGATCAGCGTGTCCTTGTAGACGGCCGGCGGCTGCAGCAGGCCGATCTTCCACTTGCTGTTCTTGGTGGCCCAGGCATTGACATCGACCACACCATTCTTGCCGAACCCGGCGCAGGGCTTGCCGCTGTCGGCATCCACGCCATGCAGCTCGCCGGTCATGGTGCCGATATAGACCATCTTCTGGCAGGACTGGCCCGCCTGGGGCGCGGCGGCGGCCCAATAGGCGACGCCGCGATTCTTCAGGCCCTGATTTTCGGGCGGGCCTTCGCCGCCATGTGTGGCATAGGTCCATTTGGTCTTGCCGGTATCCGGCTCAACCGCGACGATGCGGTACCAGGGTGTGCCGACATAGACGGTGTTGTTCACGAACAGGGGCGTGGCGCCCCAGGTGGTGGAGCGTTCGCCGCTGGACACATCGCCCGTATGGACGCTCCAGGCGCGCTTCAGATTCTTTACATTGTCCGGCGTGATCTGCATGGCGCCGGAAAATTTCTGCGCCTGCTGATTGCCGCCGAACGCGTCCCAGACCTGGGCGTCGGACGCCGCCATCACCATGGCATTCTGCGCCGTGGCGCCGAGGGGCGAAAAATAAAGGGCCGCGGCAGACGCCACGCCCAGCGCGAACAGCGCGAGAGTCTTAGTCTTCATCTTCAACCTCGTCGATTTCCACGCTGCGGTCGGCGGCGTCGCCGATCACGTTCAGCAGCCAGCCGATCAGCGCCAGAGCCTGGGCCGCCATGATCACGGGGCTTTCCAGGAAATAACCGGCAACGGAAGAGCCGATAATGTCCAGTATGATGGAGATGACCAGAAAGCCCTGGAGAAAGCCCGAACGCACGGGCTTGAGCGCCATGGTGAGCGAAGCCAGGAACATCAGAAGCGCGGATACCGCCACCAGGATCACGCCACCGGTGCCGATCAGACCGGTTTCCGGCGTGTAATAGTCATAGACGCAGATGGCCATCACGATCAGTGATGCCAGAATGATCAGCCACGCACCGCGCGTGGAATGTCTTGCAGTCACGGCCCCTCCCCCAAGAACTGGAATTTCTTTGATCCTAGCGAGGTTTTCGCGGGACGCAAATTTCACCTCTTCGCATCAGCAGCAAATGTTGTCACCGGCGTCGGGCCGCTGAACTGCTGCGCGGCCAGATGACACAGCCGCATGCGCGGCCATGCCGGCGCCCAGGCAACTGCGGTGCCCGTGCCTTGCGGACAGACCCGCTTCAGTTGGTCAGATTGACCTTCTGAACGCGCCAGTTGCCCATTTCGCCCACGAAAAGCTGGTTGGCGCTGCGGCAGTCGATGGCGTTCACGGCATTGAACTCTTTGGCCGCGCGTCCGGCGCGGCCGAATTTGCCCACGACCGTGCCGGAAAGCTCCAGCTTGTAGATCTCCCCGCCCGTGTCGATATCGTTCACGGGATTGGAATTGGACGCATAAAGATATTGATGCGCGCCAGGCGAGATGCAGATGGCCAGGGGATTGCCGGCGCTGGTGATGCTGCTTTTGTAGGTGCCGTTATTGTCGAACACCTGGATGCGGCTGTTGCCCCGGTCGGCGACATAGACATTGCCGCTCGCATCCACCGCAATGGAACGGGCGGTGGCGAACTGGTCGTTGCCGCTGCCGCGGCTGCCCCAGCTTTTCACAAAGACGCCATTGCGGTCGAACTTGGCGACACGGGCATTGCCGGTGCCGTCGGCGACGAAAATATTGCCGTCATTGTCGAAGGCGACATCGGTCGGCAGTTCGAACAGATCCTGGGGCATGCCGGACGCGGCGGGCGCCCCCTGGGCGCTGCGGCCCGTATTGGGCTTGGCCGGGTTGTCCACCGACTCGGGCTTCCTGCCCAGCATCATCACGATCTGCAACTGGGGATCGAATTTGATCACCATGCCGCTATAGGTATCCACCACCCAGACATTGTCATCACGGTCCACACGCACCGCTGCCGCGGCAAGGGCGCTGTAGAGGTTCTTGCCGATGGAACGGACATATTTGCCGTTCTGGTCGAATTCGGTCAGCACCGAACCGCCGCGCGCGAAAGGCCGTGCCCCGCCCAGGGTCACCACCGGCGTGCCGGTGCGGGAATAGACGAACAGATGGCCCTTGGAATTGGTGGCCACGCCTGCCACCGCGCCGAGGAAGGTATCGCGGGGAAGCTGCAAGGGCTCGGATGCAGTGAAGCCGATTTCCTGGGCGCTTGCCGGAACAGCCAGCGCGGCAGCGGCGGCCAGCAGAAGGGTTGCGAGACGCTTCATGTTACTTGCTCCCCTTCTCGGCAGCGGCCGTGGCGCCGCGCAGCACGAATTTCTGCATCCGCCAGGATTCGATTTCGCCGGTATAGATCACGTTCGGATCGCGGCAATCGAACATGTGGACGACCTGGAAGCCCGGCGCCAGCTTGCCGGCATGACCGAACTTGCCCAGCACCGTGCCGTCCAGCTCCATCTTGTAGATCTGGCCCGTGCGGCCCCAGCTTCCCGGCGGATTGCCGTTGGGATTGGCGTTATTGGCGAAGAGATACTGGTGCTGCCCGTTGGAAATGCAGGCCGACCAGGCGCTGCCGACATTGTTATAGCTGGTCTTCCATTTGAGATTGTTGTCCAGCACCACGTAACGGGCATTGCCGCGGTCGGCGACATAGACATTGCCGGCGCGATCCACCTGCAGCCCATGCGGCAGATTGTATTCATTCTCGCCCTTGCCCACCTTCTCGCTGCCATTCTGGGCAAGGAAGCGGCCATTGCGGTCATACTTCACGACGCGGTTGTTGCAGTAGCCGTCCGAGATGAAGATGTTGTCCTGCATGTCCCAGGCGACATCCGTGGGGCGGCACAGCGTGTATTTTTCGGATGGCGCATTGGGCCCGCGCGGGAACGGGACCGGGCCGTCCGCGCTGTCGGGATGATGGCCGATCACCATCAGCACCCTGGTGCCGCTGGGATTGAACTTGGTCACCACATTGGTGCCTTCATCGACCGTCCAGATATTGTCGTAACGGTCCACCCGCACCGAATGGGCGAACATGAAGCCATAGAAATCCTTGCCGATTTCCTTGACGAACTTTCCGGTCTGGTCGAATTCCCAGAGCCGCGAATTGGGGCCGCGGAAAAAGGCAAAGACATGCCCCTTGGAATTGGTGGCGATGCCCTGCATCTCGCCCAGATAATCGCCGGCCGGAATGCCGTGGAAGAAACCAGGCACGGCCTGATAGGGCATATCGGGCACATTCTGAACCGTGGCCGCGACCTGGGCGGACGCCGGCAAGGCGGCGAGCACGCAAATGGCGATGGCGGACGCCAATTTTGACTTCACGAGAAACCTCCCCAGCTACTCCGCGCGTTCCCGCGCTGAAGTTCCGCGCGGAGTGTATATGGCGAAGCGGCAAGAGCAAGACGCGCCGGCGCGCCGTTTTTCTACGCTGCGCTGCGGTACCGGCGTCTATTCACCGGCGCCCGACCGTGTTGCAAAAGGTCCCGAAGGATCAGGTGCCGATCGGCTGATCGAGCACTGAACAGGTCAGATCCAGAGAAGAATTCTGTGGTTCCAGCTCATCATTCCACGGGTCGGTCACCATGCCATCGCGGCATTGGGACGGATCATGGCTGGGCTGGGGCGGCGCGGCCTCGCGCGTCTGCAGTCCAAGGCCCAGGCTATCGGCATCGACGATCTCATCGCCTTGCGCCGGCAGCGCGAGAGCGACACAAGCCACCATGCCGAACAAAAATCGCTTCATCTGACAGCCCGCTTCGCCCCGAACAGGATGGAAAGCCCGCAATCAGGATGACACAGATTTTGCGCCGCAACAGGAGATTCACGAAAGGTTCTCAAGACGGGGGCGCGGCAAAAGCGCCCGCGCGGCGTCAGGTTCCCGATAGTCCGCGGGCGTGGACTGCCCCCACACACCGGGCTGTCCCGGCATATTGGGGGCGGCGCAACTCAGACCTTGCCCTTCAGATAGACAAAGCTCTGCCGCACCATTTCCATGGGCGAGGGATCGTATGGCTCCTCGATCTCCAGGAAGGCGCGCTCGACCTTGGTCTTGTGAATGGCCGGCAGCAGCTTTTTCCAGTCCACGATGCCCTGGCCGATAATGGCGCTGACCATCTTGCCATTGGTGTTGGGAATGCCCTGGTTCTTGAGATCCTTGATATGCAGGGAGCGGAAGCGGCCCGGATATTTCGCCAGATAGGCGACCGGATCGGCGCCCGCGGCCATCACCCAGCCGATATCCATTTCCATTCCCACCAGGGCGGGATCGGTGTTCTGGATCAGATAGTCATAGGGCGTCACTTCGCCCGCCTTGTGAAATTCGATATTGTGGTTGTGATAGGAAAAAGTCATGCCCGCGGCCTTGCAGGCAGACCCGATCTTGTTGAAGGCGTCGGCATTCTGCTTCCAGCCGTCAAGGCCCGGTCCCGCCATGATGGCGCCGCGGTCCAGGGGATAGATCGGGAAGGAACAGGTGATGTTCCTGATGCCGACGGATTTGGCCTCGGCGATGGTGGCATCCAGATCCTTGCGCAGCGCGTCGCCGCCGGCATGAATGCTGATCCAGGTGATGCCCAGACTGTCATAGAGCTTCTTCTGCTCCTGCGAGGGCTTGCCGCTCATGGTCAGATTGGCCTGGACATGGCGGATGCCATATTCACGCAGCTTCTTGACTGTGCCGTCATAATCCCTGGTGAGGTCGGCGCGCACGGTATAGAGCTGCAGGCCCAGAGGAATGGAAGCGCTTTGCGCCCAGGCTGATCCGGCAAAGGCAGACCCCGTCGCACCGAAGGCGGCGGCGCCCAGAAGAAAATCGCGGCGGCTGGTCATGGCATTGCTCCTTAACGCTTGGGCGGATGGGTTTCGATAAAGTCGATCTGCTTGCGGTTCAGGGTCTCGACCCTGTTGCCGCTGTCGCCGAACACCAGGCGCTGTTCATGCTTGGGGTCATAGCGGGGAATCTTGACCTCGGCCGTGTTCGGATCGCCGGTGCGTGCGAAAGCAACCAGCACATCCTGCATCTGGTTCGACAGCTTGTAGTCGAAGGGCGTCCAGTCGCGCAGGCGGCGGAACAGGTTCAGGGAATCCAGGGTGCCATACCAGAATGGCAGGTCGGAATTGTGGTAGGCGCCGGCGGTTTTGACATCCATGTCGGTGATCACCACGCCCGGCGGATAGGGATGCGGATGGTTGTACTGCACCAGCCAGATCGGCGACCTGCCATGCAGCGATGCGTCCTTTGCCCAATCGCGGGCCACGATGCCGAAGCCGGAAATGCGGGCCACTTCCTGCGCCTGCAGCGCCGCTTCGGCGTCGGTCTTGGCGGGGAACAGCTTCAGGAAGGCGTCGGCATCCGCGCCATACATATCCTGGGCTGCCTTGCGGAAATCGGCCAGGGTTCGGGCATCGGTGACGGGATTTTTGGAAAATATGTCATTGCCCACCGAAGACAGAAGCAACGGAACGTCCTGCTGCTGTCCGGCGGCATAGACCTCCATGGGGTGGCCGGGAATGACGTAGCCGTCGATGGTGGGGCCGGGAAAAACGATCTTGCTGGCGGCCGCCGTCACCGTGATCTGGTCGGCGGGTATGGTGCGCATCTGCGCCACATCGCGGGCCTTCATCGCCTGCTGCAATTGAACGCCCCTGGCTTCTGTCTCGGCCAGCCGCTCCAGCGCGGGCGCGGCAACGCCATGATAGCCGCCCGACAAGGCCGCCAACTTCGCATAAAGGCCCTTGGCCAGCGGGCTTACCTGCAGCAGGTCCAGCGCCATGGCGCCGGCCGACTGCCCGACCACGGTGACATTGCCCGGATCGCCGCCAAAGGCCGCGATGTTGCGCTGGATCCATTTCAGGCCGGCGATCTGGTCCATCAGCCCCCAATTGCCGGAGGCATTGTGACCGGATTCCCTGGTCAGTTCCGGATGCGCGAGATTGCCGAAGATGTTCACGCGATAGGAGATGCCCATGAAGATCACCCCCTTCTTCGCCAGCGGCTCGCCGCCATAGACGTCGAAGTTGATGGAGCCTTCCTGGAAGCCGCCGCCGTGGATCCAGACAACCACCGGCAGCTTGTCGCCCGCCTTGGCCCCCGGCGGGGTCCAGATATTGACGTTGAGACAATCCTCGCTGGATTTGATCTCGCCGAAATAGTGATTCAGCGTGGTGGCCCGCAGGGCGATGTAGCAGTTGGTAATCTTGGTGTCGGCGTTATAGACGCCCTTCCAGGAATTGGCCGGGGTCGGCGCATGCCAGCGCAGCTCGCGCACCGGCGGCGCGGCGAAGGGCACGCCCAGATAGGCCTTCACGCCGCTGTCCAGCAGCGTGCCCGACAGTTTGCCCGTTTCGATCGTGATCGGATCGCCGGGAATCGGGTTCATCACGCCCGCTTGGGCCGCATGATGCGCCCCGCTGAGGGTCAGGAAAGCGAGTGCAGTGCAACAAACAAGATGACGAAAGCCGCGCATGAGTCCCCCGGTGATCTGGGCCTCTTTTAGGCCAAATCACGCGTTCTTGCACGGCCCTTGCCCACGCCTTACGCTTTCACAAAAGAAAAGCTTTTTGGGGAGACGGGGCATGGCTTTTCGCACACTGTTATTGGGCGCGGCCTTGGCTGCATTGGCGCCGGCAATCCATGCGGGCGATGCCCAGACGGCCGGACAGAATCTGACGGGGGCAACCGCGAATCTGGCGCCGCTCGATCCGGCGGGACAATGGACACGGCAGGCGCGCGATTACGCCAATACGCGCTACAGCCCGCTGACCCAGATCAACAAGGCCAATGTCGCCAAGCTGCGCATTGCCTGGACCTTCAGCGACGGACAGATGTACGGCCATGAGGGCGCGCCGCTGGTGGTGGGCGACACCATGTATCTGGTTACGCCCTTCCCCAACATCGCCTATGCCCTTGACCTGTCCAAGCCGGGCGCGCCGATCAAATGGGTGTTCCAGCCCAATCCCGATCCGCGCGCCATCGGCGAAGCCTGTTGCGACAAGGTGCTGCGCGGCTGGGCCTATGCTGACGGCAAGCTGATCTACAACCTGCTGGATGCCAATACGGTGGCGGTGGACGCCCGGACCGGCAAGGAAGTCTGGCGCGTCAAGCTGGATGACGTTGCGAATGGCACGACCCTGACCCAGGCCGCCTTTACGGTCGGGGACAAGGTCTATGTCGGTTCCAGCGGCGGCGAGCTAGGCACCAATGGCTGGTTCCAGGCACTGAGCGTCAAGGACGGCCATACGGTCTGGAAAGCCTTCACCAACGGACCGGATCAGGGAATGCTGATCGGGCCCGACTTCAAGCCCTTCTATCCCTGGATGCAGGGCAAGGATCTGGGTGTGTCGAGCTGGCCGGGCGACATGTGGAAACAGGGCGCCAGCGCGCCCTGGGGGTTTGTTTCCTACGATCCCGATCTCAACACGGTCTATTACGGCACTTCCAATCCCGGACCGCGCACCCCGTCGCAGCGCCCAGGCCTCAATCTGTGGAGCTCGGCGGTCTTTTCGCGCGACGCCACCACCGGCGCGGCCAAATGGGCCTATCAGTTCACGCCGCATGACGAATGGGACTATGACGGCATCAACGAGAATGTGCTGATCGAGATTCCCTGGAAGGGCGCGCGCCGCAAGGTTCTGGTGCATTTCAACCGCAACGGCTTCGCCTATACCATCGACCGGGTCACCGGCGAGGTGCTGGTGGCCGAGCAATTCGGCCATCAGAACTGGGCCAAGAAGATCGACCTAGCCACCGGCATGCCGGTCGTCAATGACGCGGCGCATCCGATCGTGGAAAAGAAGGTGGAGAATATCTGCCCGCCCGACATCGGGGTGAAGAACTGGAACCCCTCGGCCTTCAGCCCGCGCACCGGCCTGCTCTATGCCGGCATCTTCAACACCTGCATGGACCTGACCAACCATATCGTGAAGTACATCCCCGGCAGCCCCTATGACGGCATGGAGATGGTGCGCCATCCCGGACCGGGCGGAAACTGGGGCGAGTTCATCGCCTGGGATCCGGTGAAGGGCAAAAGAGTCTGGTCGCTGAAGGAAGACATGATGACCTGGAGCGGGGTCGTGGTCACCGGCTCGGACCTGGTCTTCTATGGCACCCTGGATGGCTGGTTCCGCGCCGTGGATGCGCGCAGCGGCAAGGTGCTGTGGTCGCAAAAGCTGGGCAGCGCGATCATGAGCCAGCCCATCGCCTATATGGGACCGGACAAGCGCGAATATATCGCGGTCTATACCGGCGTGGGCGGCGGCGCCGGCGTCAACCGGCGGGTCAATGGCTTTCCTCCGGGCGGCAACACGCTTTATGTCTTCTCGGTGGATGGTGCCGGCATCGGCGCGGGCGCCAGCCAGTTGAGAACCGATGCCAAAATGCCGGCGCCGGTTTCGGTGCCACCGGCAGCGGCCCACAACTGACGGCGGCACAAGAAGCATGAAGTATCTGATCGTGGTTTTCGCGCTGGCGGCATCGCCGGCCCTGGCGCAGGTGACGGCCGACACGCCCAATCCCCTGGCGGGCAAGGCGGACGCGGCGGAAGCGGGCCATGCCCTGTTCGGCCAGATGAACTGCGCCGGCTGTCACGCCTATGACCTGACCGGCGGCATGGGGCCGGATCTCACTGACAATAGCTGGCAATATGGCGGCAAGCCGGGCGAGGTCTTTCACACCATCGCGGAAGGGACCCCGCGCGGCATGCCGGCCTGGAAAGACAAGCTGACGGCCGAGCAGATCTGGCAGATCGTCAGCTATATTCAGAGCAAGCACGCCGACTGACGGCCAACAATAGAGAGCGGGCGCGATGCGCAACATCCTGTGGACGTTCGCCTTGCTGTGCGGGCTGGCGGCCGGCGCACATGCCGCACCTGTCATGACGGCCGAAGGCCCGGTGGAAGGCGTCGCCAGGGACGGCGTGACACGGTTCCTTGGAATTCCCTATGCCAAACCGCCCGTCGGCCACCTGCGCTGGATGCCGCCTCAGCCGGTGGCGAAATGGACCGGCGTCCGGCAGACCAGCAAGTTCGGCCCGACTTGCGCGCAAGTAACGACCCTGGGGGTGTTCGCCGGCCCGGCCAACAGCAATGAAGATTGTCTCTACCTCAACGTCTTCACGCCGGACGTGAAGGCGAAACTGCCGATGCTGGTCTGGATTCACGGCGGCGGCTATTACGACGGCGCGTCCAACGATTATGACGCCGCCAAGCTGGTGACGCGGGGCAATCTGGTCGTCGTCACCTTCAACTATCGCCTCAACCTGTTCGGCTTCCTGGCCCATCCCGCCCTGGATACCAAGGACCAGCCCAGCGGCAATTTCGGCATCATGGACATGCAGGCGGTGCTGGCCTGGGTGAAGCGCAATGCCGCTGCTTTCGGCGGCGATCCGAACAATGTGACGGTCGGCGGCCAGTCCGCAGGCGCCGGCGCTTCCGCCGCCCTGGTGGTCTCGCCCGGTTCGCGGGGACTGATCCATCGCGCCATCTTCCAGAGCGGCGGCTATACGCCCATTGCATCCAGGGCCACCGCGCAGGAGCGCGGCAGGAAATTCGCGGCGGCCGCAGGCTGCAACACAAGTGACATCGCCAAATGCCTGCGCGCCCTGCCCGCCGCGCGCATCGCGGCCCTTTCCGGCACGGCAAGCGGAACCAGCCCCCTGGTGGGCGGCCCTGTGATCGACGGCAAGGTCATTCCGATGCAGTTGATCGATGCCTTCCGATCCGGCCGGTTCAACCGGGTACCGATCATGATGGGCACCACCCGCGACGAGGGCAATTTCACCAACGGTATCGTCCAATATTTCAAGCCCCGCCGCACCGCCCTGACCGAGGCGGATTTTCGCGCCTATCTGCAGCGGACTTATGGCGGCAATGCCGGTCCAGGCGGCGCGCCGCCCCCTTATCCGAAAGACACGCCCGGCAAGGTTCTGGCGCTGTATCCCGTCAGCACGGCCGGCGCACAAATGGCCTGGGCCGCGGCCCATAGCGATGTGCAGGCCTGTCGCGGGCAATATACCGCCGCGGCAATCCAGCCGCACGCACCGCTCTACATGTATGTCTTCAACGACCGCACGGCGCAGAGTTATTTCCCGAAGATGCCGGGCTATCGGCCGATGGCCTATCACACCGCCGACATAGCCTATGTCTTCACCGGCTATCATGGCGGTCCCGAAGGCGTGCCTTTCACCCTGACACCCGCACAAGCGCAATTGTCGGACCGGCTGGTGGATGCCTGGGCGAATTTCGCGCGGAGCGGCAACCCCAATGCGGTGGACGACAAACCCTGGCCGCGCTGGACGCCGGGCGATGCCGCGCCCGCCTATTTCCTGCAGGACAATGACTGGAAAAACCTGCAGACCAATGCCCAGTTCGGGGCCACGCACAATTGCGCCTTCTGGAACAAAACCCTTCTCTACAAATAGGACCTGACCATGCGCCTTCTGCTTTCCGCCGCACTGCTTGCCGCCCTCACGGTCTCGGCAAATGCCGCCGAGATCCGCGTCGTGGCGCCCGGCTTTGTCTATAACGCCGCGCTCAAGGACCTGGCCGCCGATTTCACCAGAAAGACAGGCGTGAATGTCGTGGTGAGCGAAGCCGGCATGAACGTCATCGTGGGCCAGATCAAGACCGCCACGCCCGCCGCCGACGTCATCGCCCTGCCCGCCGACCTGATGAACACGCTTTATCTCGATGGCGGCATCGTTCCGGGCAGCTACACGCCGCTGGGCCGCGACGAACTGGGACTGGCCGTGAAAAAGGGCGCCCCCAAGCCCGACATTTCCACGGTGGAGAAACTGGCGGCGGCGCTGAAAAGTGCCCAGGCGGTTCAGGTCAACGATCCCAAGGCCGGCACCATGCAGGGCGTCATCATCGACGGCATTCTCAAGCGTCCGGAATTTTCCGGCGTGCATGTCGTGCCGGTGGCCAAGGGCGAAGGCGCCGCGGCGCTGGCCAGGGGCGAAGGCGACATGGCCATTCAACTGGTGCCGGAAATCCTGAACAAGCCGCAGATCGATCTGGTGGCGCCGCTGCCGGCCGAACTGGGCGGGCACATGGATGCCATCCTGGCGGTGTCGTCGCGCAGCGCAGACCAGAAGAACGCCCTGGCTTTCGTCCAATTCCTGGCCGGCAAGGTAGCGCGCGGCGCGTGGCAGGCCAAAGGCCTCAAGCCCTTTTGATCACCTGGGCGTCTCGGCGACACCGCCGTCTTTCCAGATCTGTGCGGCCTCCGGGCGGGTGACATACCGCAGGAAGGCTTGCGCCTCCGCCGGGGCGCCCGAGACTTTCAGCACCGCCGCCGACATATCGACATGAAGCCCCAGCTCATCGGGAAAAGGCGCAACCAGCTCGGCATCCTTGGCCATCAGGATCTCGGTGATGGCGCCGCCGCCAAACTCGGCATCGCCGCGCCCGATGGCATCGCCGATCATGCCCTTGATCGGCCGCGCCTCGACACCGGCGAATTCCGGGCGCTTGAGCATGTCTTCCACCATCGCGCCAGTCAGGCTGCCGTTCTTGGGATCGGCATAGGCCAGCACGCCGGCCTTTCTGGTGACGGCGATGAATTCCGCTTTGCTCGAAACGTCCGGCTTGGACCCGCCCTTCTTGACCACCAGGCCGAAATTGATGCGGCCCAGCGGCCGGGCGCTGCCCGGCACCTGCTTGGCGGCATAGTCCGCAAATCCCTGGGTCGGCGCCACCATGACATCGGCCGGCGTGACGTCGCTGGTGACGGCCGCGCGCACCCGCCCGACATTGAAGCCCGCAAACGTCACCTTGTTGCCGGTTTCGGCGGCCCAGGCATCCGCCAGCTTTTGCAAGGGGCCGTTGACGATCTGCGGCGAATAGACGGTGATCTCGGCGGCTTGCGCCATCGCCGGGCAGAACAGCAAACAGATGGCGAGGTACAGACGGCACATGGCTTTACCCCTCGTTCTTGTTATGAACGGCCAGGCACAAGGGCCCGGCCGGCAGCCATCTATTTCTTGGTCCAGGCGCCGCCCATTACCGCTGCCAGCAAGCGCCACTTCACGTCCACGCCTCCGTTGCCTCGATCGCGAGGTTATCTCCTGGCAACCTTGGCAACAAATCAGGCGGTGATATGGCGGAGTTTCGGGCGATAAAGACGCAGGGCATTTCCCCCCACGACCGCCGAAAGCGCGCTTTCCTGTTTGGCGGCGATCGCATCCCGTGCCAGTTCGAACCAGTCGCCATAGGCCCCGGCCAGGGTCAGCACCGGCCAGTCGCTGCCCCAGACCAGGCGCCCGGCGCCGAACAGATCGAACAGCACGGCAATGGCGCGGGCCACGTCATCGCGGGATCCTTGAGGCCCCAATTCCGTCAAAAGACCGCTGACCTTGCAGGCGACATTCGGCAGGGCCGCCAGTTTTTCCATATCCCGGGCCCAGAGCCCCATGGCGGCCGCATCGCCCAGCCGCGGCTTGGCGCCATGATCCAGCAGGATGGAAAGACGAGGATGCCGCGCGGCCAGCGTGGTGATGGCGCCGACCTGATGGGAAAGAACAAGAGCGTCGAATATCAGACCTGTGTCGGCGACCGTTTCCAGCACGGGTCCAAGGACGGGTTGCAGGATCCAGTCCGGGTCGGGCAGGTCCTGCAGCATCGGCCGCACCCCGACAAACAGGGGATCGGCAGCTCGGGTGCGAAGCTGGTTCATGGCGTCCGGCGCCAGAAGATCAATCCAGCCGACCACGCCCAAAACCCACGGCGTGCCGCGGGCGATGCCCAGCATGTAATCGGTCTCAGCGGTGCTTGGCGCGGCCTGCACCAGGATGGTGCCTTCCACACCGGTTTGATCCAGCAGCGGCTTCAGGTCGGCGGGCGCGAAGACACGATGGATGGGATTGTACGGCTTCAGCCAGCCATAATCGCCCCGCTTCGGGTCCCAGAAATGCTGATGGGCATCGATAATCATGGAAGCGGTGCATCAGCCCGGACGAGGCCAGCGGCGCGCAGATCCTGCCAGAAAGCAGACGGAATTTTCCGATGGTACAGCGCCAGGCTCTGTTCCACCCGCTGCGGCGAATCCAGTCCGGGAATCACGCTCACCACCAGGGGATGGGCAAGGGGAAATTGCAGCGCGGCCGCGGCCAGGGGTATGCCGTGACTTTCACAGACGGCCTCTATCCGGCGGACCTTCTCGATCACATCGGCCGGGGCCGGTTCGTAATTGTAATAGAGCGGCGCAACGGTCCTGGTGCCCACCGCCAGAATGCCGGAATTATAGGGCCCGCCGATCACGATGGCGGTGCCCGCCTGTTCGCAGGCCGGGAACAGGGCGTCCAGCGATGTCTGTTCCAGCAGCGTATAGCGCCCGGCCAGCAGGATCGCATCCAGCCGGGCATGTGCCATCACCTCAAGACAGGCGGCGACTTCATTGACGCCCATGCCGAAGCCGGCGATGTCACCGCCCTCGCGTAGTTCCTGCAGCGCGCGCAAACCACCGCCCCTTGTGAGCTCCACCATGCGGGCGGAATTCTGCTCGCCATGTGTCAGGCGGCCGATGTCGTGGATATAGAGAATATCGATCCGCGACAGGCCCAGTCGTTGCAGGCTGGCCTCATAGGAGCGCATCACCGCGTCATAGGAATAGTCATAGACCGGCTCGAACGGCATGGCGGTGGCATAGCCGTGCCGCACCTTGCTCTGATCCAGCGGGCCGGGCACCGGCGTCAGCAGCCGGCCAACCTTGGTGGAAAGCACCACATCCTTGCGGGCGCGCAACGCATCGCCCAGCCGCCGTTCCGACAGGCCGAAACCATAGAAGGGCGCGGTGTCGTAATAGCCGAATCCGCCTTCTTCGGCGGCTTTCAGGGTGGCGCGCGCCGCCTCGTCGGGCAGGGGTCGAAACAGGTTTCCCAGCGGCGCGCCGCCAAATCCCAGTTCGGTGACGGAAAGGCCGGTACGGCCCAGGGGACGCAGCGGCAAGGTCATGCGGAGGCGCGCCCCAGGCGCGGGGCGAATTTCGCAAAGGCCAGAACCACCAGATAGCAGCCGACCAGCAGGAACATGCTCCAGTGCAGGGCGCCGGTGTGATCGGCGACAAAGGCCATCAGCGGCGGGATCACCGCGGCGCCGGAAATCGCCATGACGATAAAGGACGAAGCAAATTCGGTCTCATGGCCCAGCTTCTCAAGCCCCAGGGCAAAGATGGTGGGGAACATCACGGACATGAAGAAGCTGGTTGCCACCAACGCAAGGATCGACGGATAGCCGCCAAGGGTCGCAGCCATGGCGCAAAGCACGGCATTGACCGCGCAATAGACCATCAACTGCCAGGCCGGATCGATGTAACGCTGGAGCCAGGCGCCGAAGAAGCGTCCGACACAGAAAGCGATCATGGTGGCTTCCAGATAGACCTGAGCGCCGACACGCTCGGGCACATTGGCCGCCTCATGGGCGAAATCCACCAGAAGGCTCCAGGTGCCGACCTGGGCGCCCACATAGAAGAACTGCGCCAGAACGGCAAAACGCACGCGGGGATGGCGCAACACCCTGAAAGGGGAACCGGCGCCTTCCGGCGTCACATCGGCGTTCAGGGCGGGATAGCGCGTCAGGGCGATGGCGCTGGCGATCACCACCATCAATATGCCCAGCGCCAGATAGGGCGGGCCGACCGTCGCCGCCTCGCTGGCGCGCCAGGCATCGATCTGCCGGGGGCTCATGGCGGCCAGTTGCGCCGGCGTATATTCGACCCCGGTGAAGATCACATAGCCGCCGACGATGGGCCCCAGGACGGTGGCGACACCATTGAAGGCCTGGGCGAAATTCAGCCGCGGCGAGGCCGTGGCGGGATTGCCCATGATGGCGATATAGGGATTGGCGCTGGTTTCCAGAAATCCCGCACCGATGGCGATGATGTACAGCGCCGCCAGGAAGATTCCATAGACGCGCATGCCGGCGGCAGGCACGAACAGAAAGGCCCCGATGGCATAAAGCGCCAGGCCCGCGATCATGGTCTTTTTATAGCCGAAGCGGCGGATGATCATGGCGGCCGGCAAAGGCGCGCAGAAATAGCCGATATAAAAAGCGAACTGGGTCAGGCTTGCGCGGGTGCGGCTGATATCCAGCGCCTTCTGGAAATGGTGCAGCAGCAGGTCGTTGAACTGGGACGCCAGACCCCAGGCGAAAAAAAGGGTCGAGGTCAGCGCAAAGGCGGCCAGATAACGCTTTTCGACAACAGGAAGTTTCTTCATGGCCCCTTCCGCCCTTTGCATCGCACGCGATGCCAAGGGCGCCTCCCCCCGCCTGTGCGCTCCCGCGCATGCGGGGGAGGCGGACCTGTGCTTGTTGCGCGGCAGTTAAGCGGATTTTGCCGCGCGGCGCTACATGGTGGCGCCGATCTGCCAGGGCACGAATTCGGCATCGCCATAGCCCAGCTTCTCGGACTTGCTGCGGGTACCGGAAGCGATCTTCAGGATATGCCGGAAAATCTCCGCGCCTTTTTCATGGATGGAAACGCCATCCAGCACATCGCCGCAATTGATGTCCATATCGTCGGTCATGCGCTCATAGACCGGCGTGTTGGTGGCAAGCTTGATCGAAGGCGTCGGCTTGCAGCCATAGGCCGAGCCGCGCCCCGTGGTGAAGCACAGGATATTGGCGCCGCCGGCCACCTGGCCGGTGGCCGATACGGGGTCATAGCCGGGCGTATCCATGAAGACGAAACCCCTGGCCGTCACGGGCTCGGCATATTCATAGACCGCTTTCAGCCGCGTGGTGCCGCCTTTGGCGGCGGCGCCCAGCGATTTTTCCAGGATGGTGGTCAGGCCGCCCGCCTTGTTCCCCGGCGAGGGATTGTTGTTCATGCTGCCGGCATTGCGGTTTGTGTAATCTTCCCACCAGCGGATGCGCTCGATCAGCTTCCTGCCCACATCGGGCGCGGCGCGGCGGGTGAGCAGATGCTCGGCGCCATAGATTTCCGGCGTCTCCGAAAGGATGGCCGTGCCGCCATGGGCGACCAGCAGATCGACCGCGGCGCCCAGGGCCGGGTTGGCGGTGATGCCGGAATAGCCGTCGCTGCCGCCGCATTGCAGGGCCAGCATCAGTTCCGAAGCGGGCGCTGCCTCGCGCGTGGCGGCATTCACCGCCGGCAGCATATCGCGCACAGCGGCAAGACCGGCGTCCACCGCCTTCTGGGTGCCGCCGGTGTCCTGGATGGTGAGGGAGCGGAAGGTATCGCTTTCGGCGATATTGTAGGCCTGCTTCCAGCGCGCGATCTGGAAAGTCTCGCAGCCCAGGCCCACCATCAGCACCGCGCCCATATTGGGGTTGGCGGCATAGCCCCATTGGGTGCGCTTCAGGACCTCATAGCCCTCGCCTTTGGAATCCATGCCGCAGCCATGGCCGTGCACCAGCGGGATGACGCCATCGACATTGGAGAAATCATCCAGCAGGCCGCTGCGTTCGACCTCGCGCGCGATAATCCGGGCCACGGTGGCCGAACAGTTCACCGAGGTGAGAATGCCCAGATAATTGCGGGTGCCGACCCGGCCATTGGCGCGGCGAAAGCCCTGGAAGGTAGGGCCGGACAGCGGCGCCGGGTCCCTGGCATCGACTTCGAATTCATAATCACGGTCCACCGACTGGAAGGCGATATTGTGCTCATGCACCCAGTCGCCGGGCGCGATATCCTGGGTCGCGAAGCCGATGATCTGGCCGAATTTCAGGGTAGGCGTATCCTTGGCAATGGGCCGCACCGCGGCCTTGTGCCCGCGCGGAATGCGCCGCAGGATTTTCACGTCGTCCACGATATCGCCGGGGGAAAGGTCCGCCACCGCCACCACGACATTGTCGGTGGGATGAAGCCGCAAGTAAGCCGCCATGATTGCTCCTGAACGCCAAAGCCCTGTAAGTCGGGCTTTATAGTCCAGCCCCCCTCTGAGAGACCATCAAAATGAGCCGCCGCCTCTGTTTCGCCCTGGACCTGGTCGATGACCCCGCCAAAATCGCCGAATATGAGCGGTTTCACGCCCCGGGCAGGGTCTGGCCCGCGATCGTGGACGACATCCGGGCCCAGGGGATCGAGGGTATGGAAATCTGGCGCACGGGCGACCGGATGGTGATGATCGCCACCGTGGCGGACGACTATCCCCGCGCCCGCAACATTCCGCCCCAATATGACGAATGGGAGACGCTGATGTGGACCTTCCAGAAGGCCCTGCCCCATGCCGCGCCGGGCCAAAAATGGATGCCCATGACGCAGATCTTCGATCTGGCGCGGCAACAGGGCGTCAAAGGCTCATAAAGCCGGCCGCTATGCGTGAAACGGGTCAGCGGCCCCTTGCGGTCGCCGCGGCCGCCTTCTCGATGTCCCAGTTGTTCAAATTGCACTCTTTGAGGACCCTGAGATAGCGGACGGCGCTTTGCGTGCTGGAAAAGAAAGGGTTGGGCTTGTCGGGCATGGACCGAAGCTTGTCGAGCTTGATGGCCGAGTCGTCATAGGACGGGTGATTGCCGATAACACCCTGTACCCTGGCATCGGCCACGATCGGCATCAGGCGCGTCGTCCAGCGGTCATAGGCGGCATGCATGTCCGGGCTGAGGCCCTTGTTGGTAATACCGCCAAGATAAAGCAGGGTCCGGCTGGCGCCCTTGTCTCTGACCGGAATGAGCAGGGACAGCGATGCCGGTGTGTGACCGGGTGTGATGAAAAGCTTTATTCCGGTATCGCCCAGCGAAATGGTTTGCCCATCACTGGCAATCTGGTCCCGCCGGGGCGGCTTTCCCCATGTCGGCGGCCCGCCGACGAATTTTTCCGCGAAATCATAGTCAAGGGCGGGCATGTAGATTTTCGCGCCATATTTGTCCTTCAGATATTGCGCGCCGCCATAATGGTCGCCATGACCATGTGAGACGAGAATGATCTTTATCCGCGACGGATCGAGACCCAGCTTCTGCAAGCCGCCAACGATATACTTGTCGGCTTCCTCCTGATTGTTGAGCGCATCGATCAGGATGATGCCGTCGCTTGTATCGATCGCCCAGGCACTGACAATTCCATAGCCGAGAAAATAGAGATTGTCGGCGGCCCTGGCCGGCCCGGGATCCTTGATGATCTTCTGCGCCGGCTGCCCTTCATTGGGATAACAGGTGATCAGCGGCGGAAAACGCCAGTCATTGTCCTGGAATGCCTCCTGCCGGGCTTTTGCCAGATGCGGCTGGGGAATATTCGCCGTTTCCGGCGTGGCCTGGGTGAAGCCGGCTTGCGGCCAGCTTGCCAGAACGGACGTGAGGCAGAGAGCCTTGAACGTCCTGCGCGCATTACTCATGACATGCTCCTTGCCACAGCCACACCGGCTCAGGGCGCGTTGGCAGCTTCCGCCATCTTGTCCACCGCGGCCTGGAAGCTTTTCTGCCGGGCTTCGCGGGCCGCAGCCTGGGCGGCGGCATCGCCGACCGGCGTCTGGTTCCACATGAGGGTATAGACGATCCGCGAATGGCCGGCGTCCACCGGCTCGACCGCCATGGTGCCGTGATAGAAGATCGGCGTGTAAGGCTGGGCATAGGTATAGGACAAAGGCGTGCGCGCCACGGCGATTTCGACCGTGGGCGTGGTGCCGACCATCACGGTGCGCACCGATCCGACTTCGCCCTTGCCGGAATCGATGGTGCAACCCTTGAGGCGGTCCAGGAACCGCAGGATGCCGCACCAGTCGTGCCCCCCGATGCGATCCCAGGTGACCGCGGCGGGTTTGATGGTGTTGGCCGTGAGAGTCAGAATGACCCAATCCGCCGGCTGCGGCGTCTGGGCCTGGGCCATATTCATGCCGAGGGTCATGAACACTGCCGTCGCCAATAGTCTTTTCATTGTCACTTCCTCTCTTTGTTGCTTCACAGCATCTTGAATTCGGGATCCAGCCGTTCCTTGACGGCCGCCTCGTTCAGCGCAATGCCGATACCGGGCGCATCGGGCACCGGCAGGAATCCTTCGGCGTCCAGTTTCACCGGCTCGCACAATTCGGTGAACTGCCTGTTCTGGTAATGGGTGAATTCCTGCACCAGCAGGTTTGGGATGACCCCGCAGACATGGGTGATGGCCAGGGTGCCCAGGGGCGAACAGACACCATGCGGCGCCACCGGCACATTGTAGGTCTCGGCCATATTGGCGATCTTCATGCCCTCGAAAAGGCCGCCGGTCTTGGTGAAATCGGGCTGTATGATCGACAGCGCCTGCTTCTCCAGGAAAGGGCGGAAGCCGTAACGGGTATAGATATTCTCGCCCGCGGCAATGGGCACCCGCGTATTGTTGCGGATGCGCAGCATGGATTCCACATTGTCGCTGGGCACCGGCTCTTCCACGAACAGGGGGCGATAAGGCTCGATCTGGTGGCAGATCTGAATACCGGTCTCCAGGTCGTAATGGGCATGGCATTCCAGCCCGACTTCGACATCCGAATTCAGCGCCTTTTTGAAACCGGCGAAGAAATTGACCACGTCATCGACCTGCTTGTTGGTCATGTGCAGGTGATAGGGCCGGGTCGGCTCATAGCCCTTTTTGATCGACCAGCTGTCGTCGGAATAGTCCAGGCCGACCTTCAGGACCCGGGTCTTGGTTTCCGCCACTATCTTGCGCGCCTGCTCGACATTGGCGGCATGCAGATAGACCGGCACCCGATCGCGCATCTTGCCGCCCATCAGGTGATGAATGGGCAGCCCGAAGGCCTTGCCCGCAAGATCCCATAGCGCCATTTCCACGCCGCTGACGGCGGTGAGGTAAGGCCCGCCCTGGCCATGCACGAACATGACGGAGGGTGGACCGCCCATATCGATTTTGTGATAGCCCCAGAAGTCCGCAAGAATGCCCTGGATATCCAGGGGATCGCGGCCCTTCAGCATCACGTTGAAATTGTTGTTGATGATATATTCGGTACCGACCGAATCCACGCACTCGCCCGTGCCGGTCAGGCCTTCCTCGGTATAGACGCGGACAAAACGGCTGTTGAAGCCGCCCTTCAGCCGGATGGCGCGCACCTCGCGGATGCGCAGCCGCGGAGCGCGGCTGGTGCCCGCCGCCTTGGCATCGGACAGCAGCGCGGCATAGAAGCCCGCGCCGAGAAAAGACCGGCGATCCATGCGCCTCCCCTTTTTTCGGGAGACTTAAGCACGCCGCGACTGGTAGCGCTATCCGTCTGCTAAGCTTTTGCGACCGCCTGCGCCACCAGGTCGGAGACAAGCTGGGTGGGATGGGGTTTGACCGCCGCCGCATAGAGCGAGGTCAGCACCACGCAGATTGTGCCCGAATCCGGATCGGCCCAGGACAGCGTGCCCGTCGAGCCGTTATGGCCGAAGGTCCGCGGGCCACAGGCGGGCGAACCGATGCTGGGCGGCAGGTCGAAGCCCAGGCCGCTGGGCTTGACGCCCGCCGGGCTTTGATTGGTGATCATCAATCTTTCGGTGGCGGGCTTCAGGATGCGGCCGCGCAGCTCCAGAAATTCCCGATAGAACCGCGCAATGTCGGCGGCGGAACCCAGGGCGCCGCCCCAGGGGGCGCCCAGATTGCGCCAATAGGGGCTGTTCCAGTTCCAGCTTTGCCAGCTTTTCTTGCCGGCATCGGTCATGGCCGGCGCCGCCTGGCTGGGCACCGTTCCTGCATTGTCGCGGCCGCGCAAGCCATAGGCCGTGCGGCTCATGCCCAGCGGCCGAAAGAGGCGTTCGTCCATCAGGTCGGCGATCGGCTTGCCCGTGATCTTCTGGACGATTTCCGAAGCCAGCAGGATGCCCATGCTGGAATAGGAATAGCTGCTGCCGGGGGTGAATTTCAGCGGCGCCCGAAGCGCGCCTTCGCGATAATCCGCCAGCACCGCGTGCCTTTCACGCAGGGCCTCGTCATTGGCCAGCATGTCGGGCAGGCCGCCGGAATGGGTCAGGCAGTGACGCAGGGTGATATTCTCGCGTCCCTGGCCGGTGAAGGCGGGAAAGAATTTCACCACATGGTCGTCGAGCGAAAGCTTGCCGGCATCCACAAGGCTCATCACAGCAGCCGCCGTCATCGGCTTGGTGATGGATGCCAGCAGAAACACCGGATCATCGCCCCTGGCCGTGCCGAAATTGCGCTGAAACTGATGGCTGCCCTGGGCCACCAGGATGGAGGCGCCCGCCACCCGGCCGTCCTTGATCCAGCCGTTCATCACGCCGGCTGCCTGTTCCAGCTTGGCCTGGTCCCAGCTACCCTTGCCTGTCTGCGGCGCGGCGGCGGCCGGCAGCGCGGTCGCCATCATGGCGGCCCCGGACGCTTTCAGCATGTCCCTGCGATCCATCGCTTCATCCCCGTTTGTTTATACCTGTTCCTAGCACGGCGCCCGACCATCCAAAACCGGCATGGATTCATAGCCAGTTTGGCTTGGACCCGCTAAAAGCTACGCCATAGCTTCCGCGCCACGAAGTATCCGCGCCACAAACCGCCCCGGAGAGCAAGATGAGCAAACTGTCGCCCCAGGAAATGGCCCAGATTCTGGCCAGGGGGCTGTTGTCCTTTCCGGTGACCCATTTCGACCAGAACCACCAGTTTCTGGAAGGTCCCTATCGTGAACATTGCGCCTGGCTTCTGAGCTTCAAGCGCCTGACGGGCCTGTTCGCGGCCGGCGGCACCGGCGAATTCTTTTCCCTGTCCCCGGCGGAAGTCGGCAAGGTCGTCACCGCCGCCGTGAAGGAGACCAACGGCCAGACCCCGGTGATCGCCGGCTGCGGCTATGGCACCGCCATCGCGTTGGACCTGGCCAGGTCCGCGGAAGCCGCCGGCGCCGATGGGCTGCTGCTGCTGCCGCCCTATCTGATGGTGCCCGGCCAGGAAGGCCTGATGGCGCATATCGAAGCGGTGTGCAAAGCCACCACCGTCGGCGTCATCGTCTATAATCGCGACAATGCGGTGCTGACCGAAGACAGCCTGGCCAGGCTGTGCGAGCGCAATCCCAATCTGGTGGGCTTCAAGGATGGCGTCGGCGATATCGAGCTGATGATGCGGGTTTATGCCAAGATGGGCGATCGCCTCACCTATGTCGGGGGCCTTCCCACCGCGGAAACCTTTGCCCTGCCCTATCTGGAAATGGGCGTAACCACCTATTCCTCGGCCATCTACAATTTCATGCCCGAATGGGCACTGTCCTTTTATGACGCGGTGCGCGCCAAGGACCATGCCAGGGTGATGAAGGGCCTGAAGGAATTCGTGCTGCCCTATATCGCCATTCGCAACGAGAACCGGGGATATGCGGTCTCGATCGTCAAGGCGGGCATGAAGGCCATCGGCCGTGACGCCGGGCCGGTGCGGGCGCCCCTGACCGACCTGACATCCGATCAGTTCGCGCGCCTGAAAAAGCTGATAGACGCGGCCAGGCCGGTTTAACTGCCTGCTGTTTCCGGCTAGTCTGAAGCCATGACCGGCCAAGCTTTCTGGTCGCAGTTCGAGCTTCGCCAGCTTCGCTGCTTTGTTGCCGCCGCCGAGGAATTGCATTTCGGCCGCGCCGCCGCGCGCATGAACATGACCCAGCCGCCTCTGTCGCGGCAGATCCAGCTTCTGGAACATGTGCTGGGGGTCAGGCTGTTGGATCGCACCAGCCGAACAGTGCGGTTGACGCCGGCGGGCCGGGTGTTCCTTCTGGAAGCCCGGCGCATTCTGCGGCTGGCGGAAAGCGCGGCCCTGGCGACAAGGCGCATTGCCTCGGGCGAATCCGGCACCATCACTCTGGGGTTCACCGCCGCCAGCGGCTACAGCTTCCTGCCGCGCCTTTTGCTGCATCGCGCCAGCCATGCGCCGAATATCGAAGTGGCGCTGAAGGAAATGGTTTCCGCCGACCAGGTGGAAAGCCTTTTGACCGGGCGCATCGATATCGGCCTGCTCAGGCCGCCGATCGGGCGCAGCGAATTCACCACCCTGAAAGTGTCGGAAGAGCGGCTGGTGGCCGCCCTGCCGGTGGGCGATCCGCGCCTGGCGGAAGCGAGCTTGAATTTGACCCATTTCGACCGCCAGCCATTGATCATGTATGCGCCGGAAGGCGCCCGCTATTTCCATGACATGCTGGCGGAACTGTTCGAGGTCGAAGGCATCGCGCCCATCGCCATCCAGTCCCTGAGCCAGATACATTCGATGCTGGCGCTGGTTCGCGCCGGAATCGGCGCCGCCCTGGTGCCGGAAGCGGCCCAGTCGCTGCATTTCGACGATGTGCATTTCCGCCCCGTGGAGACCGATCCGGCGCACCCGGTGGAGCTGTATGCCGCCTGGCGCACCGACAATGACAATCCCGCCCTGCAGCCGTTCCTGGATCTCTTGCGGCCTACCGCCGAGCCCGAGGACATGGAGGCGCTGGCGGCGTCCGTCTTTCCCTGAACATCGCCGCCTCTGTCCTTCGGGGGAGGTCCGATTGATGCAATCCAGGCATTGATTGCTTGAACCTTTGGCTTGGACGCGCCAAGCTTGCTTCCCTAGATTTTGCGGGCCTTTTTGGGCCCCAGAAGATCAAGAGATGGCTCGTCACGCGGCCGTCATACCGGGGGGACGGAGCAGCCATGACGACAACCGACGAACGCAATAGCCATATCCGCTACTGGATCATCGCTGTCCTCTTCATCATCTCGTCCATCAACTATGCCAGCCGCGCCACGCTGGGCATCGCCGGCAAGCCGCTGGCCGCCGAATTCCATCTGGATGCAGTGCAGCTCGGCTATCTGTTCTCGGCCTTCGCCTGGGCCTATGCCTTCGCCCAGATTCCCGGCGGTGGCCTGCTCGACCGCTATGGCTCGCGCCCGGTCTATATCTGGTCGATCAGCCTTTGGGCGGTGTTCACGGCCTTGCAGGCCTTTGTGCCCTATCTTGCCTTCCTGCCGCTGATGATCAGCCTGTTCATCCTGCGCTTCGCGCTAGGTATCGCCGAAGCGCCCAGCTTTCCCGCCAATGCCCGGATCGTGGCCAACTGGTTTCCCAAGTCCGAGCGCGGCACCGCCAGCGCGATCTTCAACGCCTCGCAATATATGTCGGTCGTGGCCTTCAATCCGCTGATGGGCTGGCTGGCGCAATATTACGGCTGGCAGAGCGTGTTCCTGGCGATCGGCGCCATCGGCGCGGTGGGCGCGGTCATCTTTGCCGCCGTGGTGCAATCGCCATCGCATCACAAGCGGATCAGCAAGCGCGAATATGCCTATATCGAGGAAGGCGGGGCGCTGGTGAAACTGGACGGCACCGGCACGGCCCAGCCGATCCGCTGGAATATTCTGGGCCAGCTCCTCACCAACCGCATGCTGTGGGGAATCTATCTGGCGCAATATTGCATCACCGCCCTCACCTATTTTTATTCGACCTGGTTCGCCATCTATCTGATCGAGGCGCGCGGCATGAGCCTGGCCAAGGCGGGCTTCATGTCTGCAGGTCCCGCCATTTCCGGCTTTGTCGGCGGCGTGCTGGGCGGCGTGCTGTCGGACATGCTGCTGAAGCGCGGCATGGCGCTGTCGCCGGCGCGCAAGATCGTGATCATGATCGGCCTGGTGATCTCCTGCGCGATCCTGGCCTGCAACTATACCGACAGCCAGGCGATGATCATGCTGTTCATGTCCATCGCCTTTTTCGGCAAGGGCATCGCGGCGCTGGGCTGGGCGGTGATGAGCGATGCGGCGCCGCGCGAGGCCACGGGCCTGGCCGGCAGCGTCTTCAACCTGTTCGGCAATGCCGCGGGCATCTTCACCCCCATCGTGATCGGCTACATCCTGAAGGCCACCAACAACAACTGGGACATGGCCCTGGTGTTCCTGTTCGCCCATTCCATCGTCGCCATGGTCGGCTATGGCGTCATTGCCGGCGAGATCAGGCGTGTGGAACTGAAGCCCGTTTAAAGGACACTTATGAACAAGACGGTTACCGGCGCGCCCCGCGTCACGGACATGCTGGTGGTTCCCGTGGCGGGCCAGGACAGCATGCTGCTGAACCTGTCCGGCGCGCATGCCCCATGGTTCACCCGCAATCTGGTGATACTGAAGGACAGCGCCGGCAACACGGGCGTGGGCGAAGTGCCGGGCGGCGAGAAGATCCGCCAGACCCTGGAAGACGCCCGCGACCTGGTGGTGGGCCAGGGTCTTGGGGCCTGGAACAATGTGCTGACGGCGGTGGGCCGCCGCTTCGCCGACCGGGATTCCGGCGGGCGAGGCCTTCAGACTTTCGACCTGCGCACCACCGTGCATGTCCAGGCGGCGCTGGAATGCGCCCTGCTCGACCTTCTGGGCCAGCATCTGGATGTTCCGGTTGCGGCCCTGCTGGGCGAAGGCCAGCAGCGCGATGCGGTGGAGATGCTGGGCTATCTCTTCTTCATCGGCGACCGCAAGAAGACCAATCTGCCCTATCGCAGTGACCAGCAGGGCGATGACTGGACCAGGATTCGCGACGAAGAAGCCCTGACGCCGGAGGCCATCGTGCGCACCGCCGAGGCCGCCTATCAGCGTTATGGCTTCAATGACTTCAAGCTCAAGGGCGGCGTGCTGGAGGGCAAGGAAGAAATCAGGGCCATTGAAGCCCTGGCCAAGCGCTTCCCCAAGGCCCGCATCACCCTGGATCCCAACGGCGCCTGGTCGTTGAAGGAAGCCATCAGCCTGTGCAAGGGCCGCGGCGACATTCTGGCCTATGCCGAAGACCCGTGTGGCGCCGAGGCCGGCTATTCCGGCCGCGAGATCATGGCGGAGTTCCGCCGCGCCACCGGCCTGCCCACCGCCACCAACATGATCGCCACCGATTTCCGCCAGATGGTGCATGCCTTCGATCTGGGTTCGGTCGATATTCCCCTGGCCGATCCCCATTTCTGGACCATGGCGGGCAGCGTGCGCGTCGCGCAGATGTGCAACGACCGCGGCCTGCGCTGGGGTTCGCATTCCAACAATCACTTCGATGTTTCGCTGGCCATGTTCACCCATGTCGCGGCCGCGGCGCCGGGCAATATCACCGCCATCGATACCCACTGGATATGGCAGGACGGACAGCGCCTGACCCGCGAGCCGTTCCAGATCAGGGGCGGCCTGGTCGCGGTTCCGCAAAAGGGAGGCCTGGGTGTCGAGATCGACATGGCGGAAGTCGAAAAGGCGCATAGCATTTACAAAAGCCTTGATCTGGGCGGGCGTGACGATGCCGCCGCCATGCAGTTCCTGATCCCGGGCTGGAAGTTCGATCCCAAAAAGCCCTCCCTGGTGCGCTGAAGAGGTCTAAAGTCGCGCCATGAACATCCAGGACAAGCCGCCGCATGAAGCCCCGCGCCGCATTCAGGTCCACGGCAGCGATAACGTCGCCATTGTGGCCAATGCGCTGGGCCTGCCCGCCGGAACGCAATTCCCCGACGGCCTGGT
Source organism: uncultured Rhizobium sp. (assembly GCA_964343955.1). GTDB lineage: Bacteria > Pseudomonadota > Alphaproteobacteria > Micropepsales > Micropepsaceae > Rhizomicrobium. The sequence goes on from CAYFKU010000015.1 coordinate 37,141, forward strand.
ACTGAACCATCTGGTGCCGCAGGGTCACAAGGTGGCACTGGCCGACATCGCCGATGGCGGCAACATCGTGCGTTATGGCGAAGTCATCGGCACCGCCAGGGGCACGATCCGGCGCGGCGACTGGGTCAATGAAGACAATGTCGTGATGGGCAGCGCCCCGCCGCTGGATCAACTCGAGATGGCGACGCGGCCCGCATCGCCGCTGGAGCCGCTGACCGGCTATTGCTTCGAAGGCTATCGTAATGCCGACGGCACGGTGGGGACAAAGAACATCCTGGCAATCTCGACCAGCGTGCAATGCGTCGCCGGCACCATGGAATTTGCCCTGAAGCGCATCAAGGCCGAGCTTTTACCCAAATATCCCAATGTCGATGACGTGGTGGTGCTGACCCATGCCTATGGCTGCGGCGTCGCCATCAACGCGCCCGCCGCGGTGGTTCCGATCCGCACCCTGCAGAACCTGGCGAAAAATCCCAATTTCGGCGGCGAGGTTCTGGTGGTCGGCCTGGGCTGCGAGAAACTGATCCCCGAGCGCCTGCTGCCTGACGAAGGCAAGGGCGGCACGCTGCGCCTGCAGGACGAGGCCTTTGTCGGCTTCGGCGCCATGATAGACGGCATCATGGAACGGGTCGAAGCCCGGCTGAAGGTTTTGAACGAGCGCAAGCGCGAAACCGTGCCCGCATCAGAGCTGATCGTGGGCATGCAGTGCGGCGGTAGCGACGCCTTTTCAGGCCTGACCGCCAATCCCGCGCTGGGCTTCTGCGCCGATCTTCTGGTGCGGGCCGGCGCCACGGTGATGTTCTCGGAAGTGACGGAGGTGCGCGACGCCATCCACCTGCTGACCCCGCGCGCCGCCACCAGGGAAGTGGCCGACGCACTGGTGCAGGAAATGCGCTGGTATGACGACTATCTGGCTAAGGGCCAGGTCGATCGCGGCGCCAATACCACGCCGGGCAACAAGAAGGGCGGCCTGTCCAACATCATCGAAAAGGCGATGGGCTCGGTCGCAAAATCCGGCACCAGCACCATCAATGCCGTGCTCAAGCCCGGCGACAAGGTGAAAAGCCGCGGCCTGGTCTTTGCCGCCACGCCGGCCAGCGATTTTGTCTGCGGCACCCTGCAGCTTGCATCCGGCATGAACCTGCATGTCTTCACCACCGGCCGCGGAACGCCCTATGGCCTTGCCGCCGTGCCGGTGATCAAGGTCGCCACACGCAGCGAGCTGGCGCAGCGCTGGAACGACCTGATCGACCTGGACGCCGGCCCGATCGCCACCGGCGAAAAGACCATCGAGCAGGTCGGCTGGGAGCTGTTCCACCTGATGCTCGACGTCGCCAGCGGGCGCCGCCAAGTCTGGGCCGACAGATGGGGCCTGCACAATGACCTGGTGCTGTTCAACCCGGCGCCGGTGACCTGAGGCATCCCAAGCCTCCTTTGACGGGCAATGGCTGTCTATTCGGGAATGTCCGCTTCTGGGCCCAAAGCGGACGTTGGAGCGGCGGGCGGATTAGGCTGACAATCTGTCATTCCAAGAAGATCGACGCTACGTTGCCATGGCCGCCCTCTTCACCTGGTAGAATTTCGCCCGGATCAAGAGCGCCGTCCGTATGTCCCACGGAATGATCCTAAGGCTAATGGAACCGCACTGGAGACATCCTTCACTTGGTCGAAGAATATGGACTAAATAGAAATTAGGACCGATGCCGGCGCTTGTTTGGATATTCTTGTTGCTGATCGTGGTCCAAACGTGGATCAGCACGCGGCTATTTGCGCGGCTCGAGACTGCACATCGCGAAGCGTGGATTGCGCTTGGCCGCCCTTCTCTCTTTACGGGGACTATCGCCGACAAGACGCGCCTCTTGACGTTCGTCTTCGTCAGCAGCCGATACAAATACCTTAATGACCCAACTGTAACTGCGCTGATCTGGATATTAAGGGTCTTGGGCGGGTTGGTGGCTATAATCCTTTTCGCCGGCTATTGGAGGGGTGATCTCCCGTATCACTCCGTCTCACGCCCTTAGGTTAAACCGCATCAGCGCCGAGCGCGGCGCACTATTACGCCCGCTTTTGGCGCAAAGCGGACATTTGGTCGGCGGGTGATGGTCGTGTGCTTCGCCGACTGTGGCCACTACAGAAGGGCCCTTTCGATCCGCCCACTCAATAGTTAAGCTGGTGGCAACGGGGCCGGGAATGTTTGGAAGCCATTTTGATCGTGTCCGCCAGATGTTCGCGGACCAGTTCGAGCCAAATGAGCAAGGCTTTGTCTATCGGAAGTACATGAAGGGCGCCCCAATTCAGATCAGTGCCGCCGAGCCCGCTAGATATATCGACACGTTCAATCGATAGATCAATTATGCTGGTTGGGGGATCGGCTTAGGGACAGTTATTCTAATCCTTTCGGTCGCCTTCTACGCCACGGCGGCAGACGTCGATCTCCCTGAAACAGCCCTCTACATCGGCTTGTGTGCAATTTTGGTTGCGTTCATGACGGGCTATTATTGGTGTTGGAATTTGCCTGCGCGAGAACTACGCGGTCGCGACACAGTGGGTGAAGCGCGGTCCCGTGCGGAGATCAGGCAGCTTTTCCTTGAAAAACTCACCTACGGACAGATTGCGGTAGCCGGCAGCGGGGGTGTCATCCTTCTCCTTAAGGCTCGCGGCGATATGTTTTCGGGTTGGAATATTCTCTGGACCGGCCTGGCAGCGGCATTATTTATTTTGTGCGCGATCCAAGCGTTCCGTAAGTGGCGTTTGGAGTCTGGGCGATAGTTCTCGCGCGGTAAGCGCCTATCAGACCCCCAAGGTGGTCCATTATCAACCCAATCCGGAATGTCCGCTTCTGGCGCAAAGCGGACATTCCAAAGCCGGCCACAGCGATCGGGAAACTAACCCCGCTTCGCATCCTCCAGCACCATCTCCGCAGCCTTGGCCGCGATCATGATGGTGGGGGTGTTGGTATTGCCCGAGGTGATGGTCGGCATCACCGAGGCATCGATCACCCGCAGATTTTCAATCCCGCGCACCCGAAGACGTTCATCGACCACCGCCATCGGATCGCTGGCCAGGCCCATCTTGGCCGTGCCGACGGGATGGAAGATGGTGGTGCCGATATCGCCCGCCGCACGGATCAGGTCCGCGTCGCTGTCCGATACATCCGGGCCGGGTCGGAATTCCTCGGGCCGATAGCGCGCCAGCGCCGGCTGGCGCATCAGCCTGCGGGTCAGCCGGAGGGAATCGGCGGCGATGCGGCGGTCCTCGTCGGTGGAGAGATAATTGGGCCGGATGCTGGGCTTGTCCTCCACCGCCGCGGAAGTGATCCGCACCTCGCCGCGCGACGAAGGGCGCAGGTTGCAGGGGCTGACCGTGATGGCGGGGAATCTGTGCAGCGGCGTACCGAAACGGTCCAGGGACAAGGGCTGGATGTGATACTGGATATTGGCGCGCTCCTGCGACGGATCGGAGCGGGTGATGACGCAAAGCTGCGACGCCGCCATGGTCATGGGCCCGCGGCGCAAAAGCGCATATTGCAGCCCCATCAGCGGCCGCCCCAGCGGCGAATAATAGATCTCGTTCAGGGTCTTCACGCCGCTGACACGGAACATGGCGCGCAATTGCAGGTGATCCTGCAGATTGCGGCCGACGCCTTCCATGGCATGGGTCACCGGAATGCCCAGGTCGCGCAGCCAATCGCCGGGACCGACACCCGAACGCTGCAGCACCTGCACAGAACCGATGGCACCGGCGGACAGGATCACTTCGCCCCTTGTTCGCACCTCGATGAATTCCGCGCCACGCTTGAAGCGCAGGCCGACCGCGCGCTTGCCCTCGAACAACACCCTGTCAACCGCGACATCGGTTTCCAGCCGCAGATTGGGCCGGTCCAGCACGGGCCGTAAAAAGCCCCGCGCCGCCGACCAGCGGCGGCCGCGCTTCTGGTTGACGTGGAAATAGTAGCTGCCTTCATTGTCGCCGGTATTGGGATCGGCGCTGCGCGGGATGCCCATCTCCTGCGCCGCGTCGATCAGTCGATCCAGGATTTCCCAATGCACGCGCGGCGCATCGACCGCCAGTTCGCCGCTGGCGCTGTGGTGCTCGCTGTCGCCCAGGAAATGCCGGTCGAGCTTGCGGAACACCGGCTGCACATCGTTCCAGCCCCAGCCGGTCAGGCCGAGCTGGCGCCAATGGTCATAGTCACCGGCCTGGCCGCGCATGGAGAGCATGGCATTGATGGACGAGGAACCGCCCAGCGCCTTGCCGCGTGGATAATTCAGCTTGCGGCCGTTCAAGCCGGGATCCGCTTCGGTTTCGAACAGCCAGTCGCTGCGGGGATTGCCGATCAGATACAGATAGCCGACGGGAATGTGAAACCAGATCCAGTCATCATGCCCGCCGGCTTCCAGCAGCAGCACGCGCGTGTTGGGATCGGCCGAAAGGCGATTGGCCAGAACGCAGCCCGCAGAGCCCGCGCCCGCAATGATGTAATCGTAGTCGCCTTCCAGCACGTGCCTGAGCCCGCTATTGCGGGCCGTTCCCTAGAGCAAACTTCGGACGGTCGCAAGGAATGGCGGGGCGGGACAAAAGTCCACGCCCCGCCGCCTTCCATTGCAGGCGTTCAGTGCAGGTTCGCGCCGTCATTCGGCTGGGGAACCGGCCGCGGCCAGCTTGTCCAGCGATTGTCGTGCTTGATTTCACCCGGCGGCGCGTCCCAGGGCAGGCTTTCCAGTCCGTTCAGGTCATAGACGATCTTGCCGGCGCGGATGGTCATTTCGGCCACCAGCTTCTGGTTGGCGTCCATCCTGGTATTGACCATGTCGGTGAAGCCGAAACGGCCCTTCTGCAGCGACAGGACCGCCACATCCGCCACCGATCCGGGCGACAGGTTGCCCAGCTCGTCATGCTTGATCTGGTGCGCCGGGTGAGACGTCATGTCGGCCACAACCTCGGGCAGGGATACGCCGATCGCCATGAACTTGCTGGCGACATTCAGCATGTCCTTGGTGCCGCTGTTCATGCTGGTGACATGCAGGTCGGTGGACAGGGAGTCCGGCTTGAAGCCCTGCTTTATCATGGGAATGGCTAGGGAATATTTAAAGCTGCCCCCGCCGGTGCCCGCGTCGAAATAGACGCCCCGCGCCCGGCCTTCGATGAAGCCCTTGCTGGGGCCCTTGGTCACCGGGTCCTGCTCGTGGCGCAAGCCCGAATACATGTGGGTATAGATATCGCCTGGCCGCAGCTTCTTGGTCAAAAGGTCATAAAGCGGCCGCTGCTGGGGATAGTCCGTGCCGAAATCGACCATCACCGGAATGTTGGCGCGCGTGCCGGCCAGCACCGCCTGTTCCACCGGATGCCATTCCGGACCGGCATAATGCGCGGTCTTGATGCCGACGATCACGTCCTTGTGGCGCATCGCCATGCGGGCTGTCGGTTCGGCCTCCATGTCGAACAGATTGTTCTCATACTTGCCGCCCCGCATGCCCGCGCCCACGATATTGAGCATGGCCAGAACCCGCGTCTGGGAACGGTCGATGATGCGGTCCTTGAAGTCCTCGAAGCTGCGCCATCCCGACGAGCCCGCATCCACCACCGTCGTCACGCCGGTGCGGAAGGTAAAGCCATCCGGCGGAACCGACAGGTCGCCCGCATAGGAACCGCGCTCGCCCGTGCCGTTATAGACATGGACATGCAGGTCGATCAGGCCGGGCACGACATAAAGGCCGTTGGCATCGATGCTTTTGATGGCATCGGACGGCTTCAGATTGGCCGCCACCTGGGCGATCTTGCCGTCCTTGATGGCGACATCCATGACCGCATCGATATGGTTCTTGGGATCAATGACATGGCCGCCGCGCAGCAACAGGTCATAGGCCGGCAGGGGCTGGGCCCCGGCCGCCCCCGCCAGCAGGGCGAAGGCCGCGCAGGTCAGGAACTTTTTCATGCCCGCACCGCCGTCCACTTGGCGGGGCCATACTCGCCCATATTCACGGTGCCACCCATGCGGTCGCCCTGGTGTTCGCCCTTGAAGGTCCAGGTGAAGGGATTGCCCGGCAGCATCATGTTGCTGCGAAGCGTGACGCTGTTGCCGTTCACCGTGCCCCGCAGCCTGCCATTGTAGATTTCGCCATGCTGCATGCCGGTAATGTCCTTGCCATTCTGCTGCAGGGTGAATTTCTGTGCGCCGCGCCCGGAGAAATATTCGATGGTCACGGCCCAGTTGCCGCCAATCGCGGCCGGCGTACCGCTCGCAACCGGCACGCTGGGCTGCGGGCCGGGATTGGACATGATGGCGTAGATGGCGTCGCCGATGATCTGGGATTCACCCGGATCCAGCATGTAGGGCATGATGGTGATCGAGCTGGCCGTGTCAGGCCGCTCGCCATCGCCGAAGACCATGATGCGCGGCGTGCCGGCATCCAGCCTGGCGACCAGTTCATTGCCGGTGATGCCGACCACGCTGGCATCCCAACTGACCTTGAGGCGCGTCGCCCGGTTGGACAGATCGGGGGGCTCCAGATATTCGAAGCGAGCCGATTTGATCGGCGTCAGGCGCTTTTCGATGCCCTGCATCCAGCCGAGCCACATCTTCTGCTCGGCGGCATGATCGCGCTTGTACCATTGGGTGATGGCGGCAAGCAGACCCATGGTCTCTTCCTTGCTGCACTTCAGCGCCCGGCCATAGGCATGGTGCGGCGCGGCCTGATAATAGGCGGCCTTGCAGAGTTCCTTGCTGCCCAGGAGCATGCCGGAGGATTGCGGCCCGCGCAGGCATTTGCCGCCCGAATAGCAGACCAGGGTGGCGCCGCGCGACAGATGCGGGTTGGGATTGAGCGGTTCTTCCGCCGCCGCGTCCACAAGGATCGGGACACCGGCTTCCTTGGCGATGGCGATCAGCGTGGGAATGCTGAGCGGACCCTTTTCGGCCACCGGATCGCTCATCACATAGATCATGGCGGTGCGCGGCGAGATCTTGGCCCGGGCTTCTTCGGGCGTTTCCACCTCGACCAGTTCAGCGCCGACCATGCGCACACCCATGTCATAGGGATTGCGCGAATGTTTGGGAATGATGACCTGGTCCTTGGCCTTGACGTAGGGAAGGGCCTGGCACTTTTCGACATTGCCGCCGGCGATGCAGGCGATGGTGGCAAGGCAGATGGCCGATTCCGCGCCATTGGTGACGATGCCCCATTCCGCGCCGGTCAGCTTCGCCAGTTGCGCGCCGACCGCGTCCATCATCTCGTCCATATGGACGTAATAATGCGAGGCCTCGAACATGGCCCGCTTCACCTCCGGCAGGGAGCGCGAGCCGCTGATGATCGTATAGGTGCCGCGGCCGTTGATGATCGGACGCACCCCGATGCGGGTGAAGATATTGTCCGGCTCCCGGCCATTGAGCGAGGGCATGGAGACCGCAGCCTCGGCCTGCGGGGTGGCGGCCGCGAACGGCACCACTGCGCCAGCCGCGACGCTGGAGCTTTTCAGAAGATCACGCCGCGAGAATTTTCCAAACAGACCCATGTGGCGCTCCCTCAGATATAGGCAATGACGTCGATTTCGATCAGCGAATT
>CAYFKU010000016.1:0-3328 GCA_964343955.1 uncultured Rhizobium sp.
GCCCCCGCCGGCCGCCCCCGTGGCCGGCAACCCGCTGGACCATGACCAGCCCAGCTTCCTGCGCCTGCCGGGCATGGAAGAAGGCGAGGTGCCGGTGCGGGTGGGGGTGATCCTGCCATTTTCCGCCAGCGCGGCCGGGACACGGGCCCTGGCCCAGTCGATGCTGAAAGCCGCCGAGTTGGCCCTGTTCGATTCCGGGAACCCGCGCATTCTTTTGATGACCGCCGATGAGGGCAATGGCGGGGCGGGCGCGGCCAAGGCCGCCGAGCAGCTTCTGGCCCAGGGCGCCGAGATCATCGTCGGCCCGCTGTTCGGACCCTCCGTCGCGGCGGTGACGCCGATCGCGCGGGACCGGGCCGTGCCGGTGCTGGCCTTCTCCACCGAGAAGAGCGTGGCGGGCAACGGCGCCTATCTGTTGAGCTTCCTGCCGCAGATTGAAGTGCGGCGCGTCATCTCCTATGCCGCGGCCAATGGCCATCGCGCCTTTGCCGCGCTGGTGCCGCAGACCGCTTACGGCGAGGTGGCAGAAGGCGCCTTCCGGGAATCGGTGGGCGCGGCCAACGGCAGCGTGGTGGGCGTGGAAAAATTCGCGCCCAACGCCGCGTCGGTCGCCGAGCCGGCCGGGGCGGTCGCCAAGAGCGGCGCCGATGCCATCCTGATCGCCCAGGGCGGCGTGCTGCTGCGCGCCATTGCCCCGACCCTGTCGCTGGACGGCGTGGCGCGGGACAAGGTCAAGCTGCTGGGCACGGGCCTGTGGGACGACGATAAATCGCTGATGCGGGAATCCGCGCTGGAAGGAAGCTGGTATGCCGCCCCGGCCCCCAATGCCGATGCGGCCTTCGTGAACAAATACCGGGCGACCTATGGCGCGGCGCCGGCGCAGCTTGCCTCGCTGTCCTATGACGCGCTGTCGCTGGTGGCGCTGTTGGCACAAGGCCGTCCCTATCACCGCTTCACGGCAGCCGCCCTGAATGACCCCAACGGCTTTGCCGGCGTCAACGGCATCTTCCGCTTCCGCCCCGACGGCACGTCAGAGCGCGGCCTGGCGGTGCTGGAAATGACATCGACAGGTCCGGTGGTGGTCAGCCCCGCGCCGACCACGTTCCAGCGGCGGGGCGCCTGAGCCTTCCTGTTTGCGGGCGCGCAAGCGTGCGCGCCGCCGCAATGTCAGTTCAGAATTTCCTCGATCACCCGATTGAGCAGCAAACGCCCTGACGCCGTGGCGCGCAGCAGGTCACCATCCTGTGTCAGAAATCCCTGCTCTGCCATGGCCGCGATTTTGGCTGCGTCCGGCCGCACGCCCCAGCGCTGTTCATAGACGGCCAGATCGAGCCCCTCCGCCAGACGCAAATTCATCAGCAGATGCTCGCGCGCCGCTTCCTCCCGCGAGACCGGAGTCAATTCGGCAAAGCCGTGCCCCTGCTTGCCGACCGTATCGCGCCAGCGTTCGGGCAGCCTGATGGCTGCGGTGGCGGTGCGCGCGCCATTCAGCGCCAGGCGGCCATGGGCGCCCGGTCCGACGCCGGCATAATCGCCATAACGCCAATAGACCAGATTGTGCCGGCTTTCCTGACCGGGCCGGGCGTGGTTGGAGATTTCGTAGGCGGGGAGACCCGCCGCTTCCGTCATCTCCTGCGTCACCTCATACAGGCCCGCCGCAAGATCATCGTCGGGGATCTGGATCTGCCCGCTTTTATGCAGCAGCGCATAGGGTGTCTCCGGCTCGATCGTGAGCTGATACAGCGACAGATGATCGGTGCCGAAAGACAGGGCTTCGTTCAATTCAGTGCGCCACTGCGCCTCGGTCTGATCGGGCCGGGCATAGATCAGGTCCAGCGAGACCCGCCCGAAACTGCTCATCGCCATCTTCAGCGCGGCCCTGGCTTCGGCCACGTCATGCAGGCGGCCCAGCCTTTTGAGATCGGCGTCATTCAGCGCCTGAACGCCCAGGGAGACGCGATTGACGCCGGCGGCGCAATAATCGGCAAAGCGCCCGGCATCGGCCGAAGCGGGGTTGGCTTCCAGCGTGATTTCGACATCATTGCCCATCGGCCAGAGCGCGGCGATCTTGTGCAGCACGCGGCCGACCGAGGCGCCGCTCATCAGCGAAGGCGTGCCGCCGCCGAAAAAAACCGTTTCGACGACAGGTCTTTCCGTCTGGTTGCGCGACACCCAGTCCAGCTCGACCAGGATGCCATCGACCCATCCGCTTTCATCGATTGCCGCGCGGACATGCGAGTTGAAATCGCAATAGGGGCATTTGGCGGCGCAGAAGGGCCAATGGACATAGACGCCGAAGCCCATGTCACACCTTTCGGGAGTCAAAGCGACTCAACAAAAATCCCCGAATGAAGAAGCTTCTCGAAGGCCCTGGCCCGGTGGCTGATGGCATGCTTATGCGCCGGATCGATCTCGGCAAATGTCTGCTGCATGCCATCGGCGATGAAGATGGGATCGTAGCCGAAGCCCAAAGTGCCGCGCGGCGGGAAGGTCAGCGAGCCATGGACCTCGCCTTCAAAGACTTCGGTCTCGCCGGACGGCAGCGCCATGCACAGGGCACAGACGAATTTCGCGCGGCTGGTCGAAAGGCCCTTGTTGCGCAGTTCGTCATGGATGCGATTCATGGCGATGCGGAAATCCTTGGTCGGTCCCGCCCAGCGCGCGGAATAGATGCCGGGATCGCCGCCCAGCGCCTCCACGCAAAGACCCGAGTCATCGGCCAGTGCGGCGTGATGGCTGGCTTGAGCCGACGCCAACGCCTTGATCCGGGCATTGGCCGCAAAAGTCAGGCCGGTCTCTTCGGGCTCGGGCAGCCCCAGCGATCCGGCGCTGACCGGCACGATGCCATACGGCCCCAGCAGCGCCTTGATCTCCCGCCCCTTGCCTTCATTGTGGGAGGCGACAACCAGCTGACTGCCGCGCGGCAACTTCATGCCCAAATCCTCATGAGCCGAGCGCCTGCTTCTGCAAGGCCACCAGCTCGCCGAGGCCCTTGCGCGCATGTTTCAGCAGCGCCACAAGCTGTTCTTCGGAGAAGGGCGCGCCTTCGGCGGTGCCCTGGATTTCCACCAGGCCGCCGGAACCCGTCAGCACGAAATTGGCATCGGTTTCGGCGGAGGAATCTTCCTCATAGTCCAGATCCAGGACGGGCTGGCCCTGGACGATGCCGCAGCTCACCGCGGCGACATGGTCCTTGATGAAGGGTGCGGTCAAAAGACCGGTCTTCTTCATGAAATTGGCGCAAGCGGCGAGCGCGACAAAACCGCCGGTGATGGCGGCAGTCCGGGTGCCGCCATCGGCCTGCAGCACATCGCAGTCGATGACGATG
>CAYFKU010000016.1:3338-12035 GCA_964343955.1 uncultured Rhizobium sp.
TCGCAGATGGCGCGCAGGGAGCGGCCCACCAGCCGCTGGATCTCCTGGGTGCGGCCGGACTGCTTGCCAGCCGCCGCCTCGCGCCGCATGCGGTCGTGGGTGGATCGCGGCAGCATGCCATATTCCGCCGTGACCCAGCCTTTGCCGGTGCCCTTCAGGAATGGCGGGGCCTTTTCCTCAAGGCTGGCGGTCACCAGCACATGGGTGTCGCCGAACTTCACCAGGCAGGAGCCTTCGGCATGGCGGGAGAAGCCGGGGGTCAGGGAAACGGCGCGCATCTGGTCGGGGGCGCGGTTGGAACGGCGCATGGAGCCTCATATATCGGTCTGCTAATTTGAGGCGTTACCTAGCGTCGGGACGGCAGTCCGCGCAAGGACGGCTCGAAAATATAAGGAAATACAACGGCTTGAGCGTAGAATCCCGCCCACCCTTTGTCATGCCCCAGGGCCTGACCGACCGGCCGAGGGAGGTTTTCCGCCATCTGGTGGAGGCATTTCTGGCCAGCGGCGAGCCCGTCGGCTCGCGTACCCTGAGCCAGAGGCTGCCCCAGGCCCTGTCCCCGGCCTCGATCCGCAATGTGATGGCGGACCTGGAAGCCATGGGCCTTCTCTATGCGCCCCATACCAGCGCCGGCCGGGTCCCGACCGAAAAGGGCCTGCGGCTCTTTGTCGATGGGCTGCTGGAAATCGGCGAACTTGCGCCCGACGAGCGGGTCGCCATCGAGGCCCGCATGTCGGGCAGCGGCCGGCAGATCGAGGATGTTCTGACCCAGGCCACCCAGTCGCTGGCGGGCCTGTCGCGCTGCGCCGGACTCATGGTGACGGCCAAACAGGATTCCCCGCTGAAACATGTGGAATTTGTGGCCGTGGCACCGGGCAAGGCGCTGGTGATCATGGTCAGCGAGGACGGCCAGGTGGAAAACCGGGTGATCGACACCCCGCCTGGCCTGCCCATGTCGGCCCTGTCGGAAGCAAGCAACTATCTGGGCACGCGGCTGCGCGGGCGCACGCTGGACACGGCCCGCAGCGAAATCCTGGCGGAACTGGACAGCGAAAAGCTGGAACTGGACACCCTGACCGCCAAGCTGGTGGCCGAGGGCCTGGCCACGCTTGCCGGGCCGGAAAAGGTCCTGATCGTTCGCGGTGCCGCCCATCTGCTGGACAGCGTGCAGGCACAGGCCGATCTGGAGCGCATCCGCAGCCTGTTCGACGATATCGAGCGCAAGGCCGAGCTGATCCGGCTGCTGGAACTGGCCAAGGACGGCGCGGGCGTGCGGATATTCATCGGGTCGGAAAACCGGCTTTTCTCGCTGTCCGGCTCGTCGATCGTGGCGGCGCCCTATGCCAACGCGCAGGGCAAGATCGTGGGCGTGATCGGGGTCCTGGGCCCGACCCGCCTGAATTACGGCCGCATCATCCCCATGGTGGACCACACCGCCAAAGTCATTGGACGTCTGCTTGCTTAGCCTTTAAGGACCTGCCCCATGAGTGAAGAACCCACCCAATTGCCCGACTCCGAAAATCCCCATGCCGCCGAATTCGCGGTGCTGGAGGCGCTTAAGGCCGAGAATGAATCCCTCAAGGACCAGCGCCTGCGCGCCCTGGCCGAGGCCGAAAATATCCGCCGCCGCGCCGAGAAGGAAAAGGCCGACGCCAGCCAGTATGCGGTGACCAAATTCGCCCGCGACATGCTGGGCATCGCCGACAATTTCGCCCGCGCGATCGCCGCCGTGCCGGCCCCCGTGCGCGAGGCCGCCGACCCGCAGCTGAAGGCGGTGCTGGATGGCGTGGAAGCCACCGACCGCCAGCTGATGCAGACCCTGGAACGCTATGGCGTGAAGGCGGTGGATGTCAGCGGCAAGTTCGATCCCAACCTGCATCAGGCCATCGCCGAGGTCCCAGGACAGGGCAAACCGGCGGGCAATATCGTGGATGTGGTGCAAACCGGCTATATGATCGGCGACCGTCTTCTGCGCCCGGCCATGGTCACGGTTGCAAAAAATGACGTCGCGGCGCCCGCCGCGGCCGTGGATAGTAAGGCCTGAGCATTTCCGCTCCTTGAGGGGTCTCGATGTCTGACCTGAAGATCGTCGTCACCGGCGCGTCCGGCCGCATGGGCCGCACCCTGATCCGCGAGATCGCGCAGGGGTCGGGCCTGACCCTGTGCGGCGCGCTGGAAATGGAAGGGCATCCGAACCTGGGCCTGGATTCCGGCACCCTGGCCGGAATGCAGCCCAATGGCATCAAGCTGACCGCCGATCCCCTGCCCTTGCTGGCGACGGCGCAGGCGGTGGTGGATTTCACCACGCCGATGGTCTCCACCATGCTGGCCGACCTTGCCGCCCAGGCGCGCATCGTCCATGTCATCGGCACCACCGGCTTTGACGAAAAGGCCGAGGCCCGCATCAAGGCGGCGGCCCGTCATGCCGTGATCGTGAAATCCGGCAATATGAGCATGGGCGTGAATTTGCTGGCGGCGCTGGTCGAACGGGCGGCCAAGTCGCTGCCCGATTACGACATCGAGGTGCTGGAAATGCATCATCGCAACAAGGTCGATGCGCCGTCCGGCACCGCGCTGTTGCTGGGAGAGGCCGCGGCGCGCGGCCGCGATGTCGCCCTGGGCAAACATGCTGTCCGCAGCCGCGACGGCCATACCGGCCCGCGCAAGGACGGAGATATCGGCTTTGCCACCTTGCGCGGCGGCAGTGTCGTCGGTGAACATTCCGTGATCCTTGCCGGCACGGGCGAGCGCATCACGCTGTCGCATTCGGCCGAGGATCGTTCCATCTTCGCCCATGGCGCGCTGACGGCGGCCAGATGGGGGCATGGCAAGAAGCCTGGCCTATATGCGATGACGGACGTGCTCGGCCTCTAGAAAGGCGCGGGTCTTTTGCGCGGGTTAGAGTCGGGCCGATGCCAAAGTCTTTTTCCAGGGCAGAAGCAGAAGAGTTCTTCGCGCGGCTGAAAAAACACACGCCCGAGCCGAAGACCGAGCTGAATTACGTCAATCCCTATACCCTGGTCGTGGCCGTGGCGTTGTCGGCCCAGGCCACCGACAAGGGCGTGAACAAGGCCACCGAAGCCCTGTTCAAGAAAGTCACCACGCCCGAAGCGATGCTGGCGCTGGGCGAAGAAGGCCTGATCGAGCACATCAAGACGATCGGGCTGTATCGCGGCAAGGCGAAGAATGTGATGGCCGCGGCGAAGATCCTGGTGGAGCAGCATGGCGGCAAGGTGCCGAAGGATCGCGAGGCGCTGCAGGCGCTGCCCGGCGTCGGGCGCAAGACCGCCAATGTGGTCTTGAATGTGGCATTCGGCGAACCGGCCATTGCCGTCGATACGCACATCTTCCGCGTTTCCAACCGCACCGGCCTGGCGCCGGGCAGGAATGTCGAGGAGGTGGAGGAGAAGCTGGAAAAGGTCGTGCCGGATGCCTTCAAGCTGCACGCCCATCACTGGCTGATCCTGCACGGGCGTTACACCTGCATCGCAAGGAAGCCGCTCTGCCCGGTCTGCGTGGTGCGCGATCTGTGCCGCTTCAAGGACAAGACCAGGGAAGCGGAGCCGGTGAAGGCCAAAGCGCCGCGGCCCAAGAAGGCGCGCGCCTGACATCGCTCATCCTTTGCGGGAATGGCTCAGGATGTTTTGGGCGAAGACGACTTCAACGCACTCAGGCACGCCATGTCGGCGGCGCTGCCGGAACCATGCGGCAGGGTCTCGACGTGACGCACCACCGGCGGGGCGCCGTAGAGAAAAAAGAAGGCGCGGCAGGACGCCCCGTCATAGCGCCACATCTCGGTGGCGCCGTCCTTGCGCACGAAGGCGGGCTTGCCCAGGGCGGCCTGCAAATTCGCCGAGGCCATATTGATATACTGGGGCGGCTCGCCGCGCGGCGGCGCGGCCGGAATGGCGCCCTGGGGCACAGGCGCCGGGGCTCTTGGAGCCGGGGCGGAACAGTCAGCGGCCAAAAGCGCTGCCAAGAGACAGGAAAGTCGGCGGATCATGCCCGCCTTCTGCCATCGGCCCATTGCGGCCTCAAGTGAAATGCTTGGCAACCGGCACGGGCGCGTGTAAGCCGGGAAGCTCTGATTTGGGCCGTTTTGCGGGGGTTTTCATGGCGCAGCAATCCTATGATGTGGTCGGGCTGGGCAATGCCATTGTCGATATCATCGCATCGGTCGATGACCGCTTCCTGCTGAATCACCGCATCGCCAAGGGCGGCATGACCCTGGTCGATGAGTTTCGCGCCAAGGAACTTCTGAAAGAGCTGGCGGACAATCGCCAGGCTTTGTCAGGCCTGTACGAGATCGCCGGCGGCTCGGCCGCAAACACCCTGGCCGGTCTTTCTTCGCTGGGCGGGCGCGGGCTGTTCGTGGGCAAGGTGTTCGATGACATCCTGGGCAATGTCTTCGCCCAATCCATGGCCGAGATGGGCGTGGACTTCACAACCCCGGCGGCGCGGGAAGGCATGTCCACCGCCAGTTGCCTGATCGCGGTGACGCCGGACGGCCAGCGCACCATGAACACCTTTCTCGGCGCCTGCCGCTATCTGACGCCCGACGATGTGAACGAGGACGAAGTGGCGCGCGGCCGCGTGCTTTATCTCGAAGGCTATCTGTGGGACGAGGACAGCGCCAAGGATGCCTCGCGCAAGGCCATCGCCGCCGCCAAAGGTGCGGGCGGACGGGTGGCGCTTTCGGTCTCGGACAGTTTCTGCATCGGCCGTTTCCGTGACGAGTTCCTGCACCTGCTGGACCGCGACGTGAATATTCTTTTCGCCAATGAGGACGAGGCAAAGGCGCTGTTCGAAGAGGATGATTTCGACAAGATCGTCGCCGCCGCCCGCCAGTGGGGCGGCATTGCCGCCCTGACCCGTTCTTCCAAAGGCTGCGTGATCGTTCAGGAAGACATGGTGCATGAGATTCCGGCCGCGCCTGTGAGCCATGTCATCGACACCACCGGCGCGGGGGACCAGTTCGCCGCCGGATTTCTCTATGGCCTGACGCAGGGCAAGAGCCTGCAGGATTGCGGCCGGCTGGGCGGCCTGGC
Source organism: uncultured Rhizobium sp. (assembly GCA_964343955.1). Lineage (GTDB taxonomy): Bacteria > Pseudomonadota > Alphaproteobacteria > Micropepsales > Micropepsaceae > Rhizomicrobium. Next base: position 8,387 of record CAYFKU010000016.1, read on the forward strand.
GGCGGCGGAGGTGATCTCCCATTACGGCGCCAGGCCGGAAACGCCGCTGAAGACCCTGGCCGAGAAGGCCGGGCTGATCTGAATCCTGTTGCCATGTCCGCCTGCGCGGACATGGCAATTCTTATTCCCCGATCAGGTGCATCGTCACCTCGCGCCGATGTGGCGCATCGCGATGCTCGAACAGGTAAAGCCCCTGCCAGGTGCCCAGCGCCAGCCGTCCCTGGCGCAGCGGGATGCCCAGCGAAACCTGGGTGAGCGCCGAGCGGATATGCGACGGCATGTCGTCGGGCCCTTCGGCCGTATGGCGCATGCGCGGGCCGCTGGTCGCCAGCCAGGCGAAAAAGTCCTGCAAGTCCTTCTGCACATCCGGATCGGCATTTTCCTGGATCAGCAGCGAGGCCGAGGTATGGCGGATGAAACAGGTCAGAAGGCCATCCGCGATTTTCGCGCCGCGCACAAAATCGGCCGCCTGTTCCGTGAATTCATAGAGGCCCGCACGGCGCGTGGCGACGGCAACGCTATGGAAAATCTGTCTCATCCGGGTTTTCGCAGATACACATAAAGCGCGCCGCCGCCGCCATGTCTGGCATGGGCGGGCTGCACCTTGGCGATAAACGCGGCGAGTTCGGGTTCGTTCAGCCAGCGCGGCACCATCTGCTTCAGCACGCCATGGTCCGACATCATCCAGGATGCATTCTCGTCATTTCGGGGATTGCCCTTGCCGGTGATCACCAGCACCAGCCGGTAGCCCCGCGCATGGGCGGCCGCCAGCCATGTGAACAGGGTGCGGTGGGCGGCCCCTTGCGTCATGCCGTGCAGGTCGATGCGCGCCTGGGGTTCCAACAAACCGCGCCGCAACCGGTCCAGGGTGGCGCCATTGACGCCGCTTGGCGCCTTGCCCTGGCCCCTGGCTTTCGCGGAACGCTTGGCGGCCGCTGCCTGAAGGGGCAAAGCCGCCTTGAAATTCTGCTCGAACAGCTTGCGTTCTTCTTCGGTGGCCGTGCGCCGTTTGCGGGGTTCGTCAGCCATTGCCGCAATCCCGCGAACCGTCGCAAACAAAGATTCTGCCGCGGCGCTTCACGGCGCGAAATCTTTTCTGGTGCCCAGCCGCTGCGCCAGGGCGTTGGGCAGCAGCACATGGAATTTTCCCGGCGCCTTCATCTGCCCGGCGCGCTGCTCGGCCTCGGGTCCGAAACCAAAGAAGATATCGGCCCGCGCCGCGCCCCGGATGGCCCCGCCGGTATCTTCGGCAATCATCAGCCCGCGCACCGGATCGGCGCCTTCGGCCGCCAGATAGACCGGCGCGCCCAGGGCATGCAGGCGCGCATCGACCGCGATGCTGGCCATCGGGGTCAGCGCCGCCCCCAATGTGCCGGTGCTGCCCAGCGCCGGATCGCCGACCGGGCGCTCTTCGAAGAAAATATAGCTCTTGTTGGTATCCATCACGGATTGCGCCCGATCGGGATGGGCCAAAAGCCAGGCGCGAATGCTTTGCAGCGAAACCTCTTCGCGCTTCAGCGCGCCTTCGCCAATCAGGGTGCGGCCGATGGCGGTATAGGGCTGGCCATTTTCGCCGGCATAGGCGATGCGGATATTGCCGCCGTCCTCGAACAGGACGCGCCCCGAACCCTGGATCTGCAGGAAGAAAAAGGCGACCGGATCGTCGGTATAGAACAAGACCGGCGCCGGGGGCGGCTTGGCATTGATCTCGGCCCGGGTGGCATAGGGCCTCAGGCGGTGGCCATCCAGCCGGCCGGAAACATGCTCGCCCTTCAGTTTGGAATTGAACAGGCCCAGATCGGCCCGCACCAGATCGTCGGGCAAACCATAGACCGGTGTCTGATAGGCGCCGCCCTGCTTGCGGCGTCCACGGATCTGCGGCTCGTAATAGCCGGTGAACAACGCCTCGCCATCCACGGCATAGGCGGTGAAATTTCTTTCAAAAAACCCGCGCGGATCGGAGGCCGTTGCAGCGGCGGCGCAAGGCGCGCGCCAGTCGGCAACGGTGCCGGCATAGCCTGCGCCGCCCATCGGCATCGCATCCGCCTTCTGCGCCAGCACGGCGCAGCCGCGCTGAAAGGAGGCCAGCGCGGGCTCCAGCCTTGCGCCCCGCCAATCCGGCAGGGATGCGAAATCGCTTTGGGTCAGCCGCAACAGCGGCTGGGTCGCGGGCGGCTTTGGGCCCGTGCATGCCGCCAGAACCAGCAGCGCCAGGGAAATTGTCAGCGCAGCGGGCGCACGCGTCATTCCGGCAGGTCGCCGGATGTCGCGACAAGGGTCCAGTTCGGGTCGGCCGAATCCATATTGCGCTCGAAGGTCCAGACATCGGTGACCATGTTCTTGTCACCTTCCCCCGAAAACTCGGCCGTGAAGGCAACCGTGACTTCGGCGGTGCGGCCATGCAGGGCGGTGCCCACGATGCGGGCGTCTTGCAGCTTTATCAGGGTATGGGCCGGCCCCTCGCGCGCGGCGATGCCGGCATCGAAGGCCGCATAGACATCCGGCGACAGCAAGGGCCGCAAGGCGTCGCGGTCGCCGCCGGCAAACGCATTGACGATCTGGGCATAGGCCTCGCGGGCGCCGCTCAGGAAACGGGGCGCGTCAAAGGCAGGATCGGCCATCTGGAGATCTAGAAGCCCGCTGGACGAGGGCTGCGGCTCAGGGGCCGGCGCGGGCGCGGCAGGGGCCAGAGGTTTGGGGACCTCGGCGGGAGATTGCGGCTCATGGCCGGTCCGGCGGCCCAGAACCCAATAAAGGCGGAACAGGACAATGGCGGCCACCATGGCGGCGGCCAGAAGTCCCAATGTTTGTGAATCCGGCATGGCAAACCCGTGAAATTCCCAGTCGCCCCCCCGCGCCAGGACCCCACCCTAACCGCCGGGCAATGGCGTGGAAAGCGCTTTTGCTTGCCCCTTTCCCGCGATCCGTGGTAGCGCGCGGGCCCGGAAGCGCCACCCTGCGCGGCCAGAAGAATATTCCAGGAAAGAGCGACCATGAGCAGCGAAGGCTTCAATCCGGCACCCGAGGCACCGCAAGGCCAGCCCGCCCTGCCGAACCTGCAGGTGGTTGCCCAGTACATCAAGGACCTGTCCTTCGAAAATCCCGGCGCCACGGCCAACCTGCAGGGCCGCCCCCAGATCGAACTGGGCGTCGATCTGAACGCCGCGCGCCTGAGCGACCAGGACATGTTCGAGGTCGAGCTCAAGATCCGCGTCGATGCCAAGGGGGATGGCCGCTCCCTGTTCCTTCTGGAAGTCGCCTATGCCGGCGTGTTCCGCCTGACCAATGTTCCGGATGTGGGAACCCAGCAGATGATCCTGCTGATCCAGGCGCCCCACATGCTGTTCCCCTTTGTCCGCCGCATCGTGGCCGATGTGGTGCGCGACGGCGGCATGCCGCCGCTGATGATCGAGCCGATCGACTTCCTGGCCCTTTACCAGGCCCGGGTCGCGCAGGCCGCCGGACAGCAGCCGCAAGGCAACGCCTAGTTCGCCAGCTAGTTTGTCAGCTAGTTTATCAACGCGCCCCAGAGCGATTTCTCGCCCAGCTCCTTGGCCACGAATGTGGCATGGTGCTCGATTTCGATTTCGGTGATCAGGGGCGCCAGCCCTTGCGGCCACTGGCGCGCGGGCCGCACGGCATCGGTCCC
>CAYFKU010000016.1:12045-42150 GCA_964343955.1 uncultured Rhizobium sp.
CCGCGATTTCCGCCGGCGCCAGCATCAGGCCGCGCTGGCGGCCGCCCACCAGCTCCAGATAGACTTCGGCCGTGAGCTGGGCATCCAGCAGCGCGCCATGCTTGGTGCGGGCCGTCAGATCGACACTGAAACGCTTGCAGAGTTCATCAAGCGAGTAGCGCGCGCCGGGAAATTTGCGCTTGGCGATTTCGATCGTGTCCACGGCCCGGGCCAGCGGGATCGGATCGCGTCCGCAACGCTTGAGTTCAGCATTGATGAATTTGATGTCGAAGCTGGCATTGTGGATCACCAACGGCGAATCCCCCAGAAATTCCAGGAATTCGTCCACCACATGGGCGAACAGCGCCTTGTCGGCCAGGAACTCGGCCGACAGGCCGTGCACGCGCTGGGACTCGATCGGTATGTCGCGCTCGGGGTTCAGATAGAATTGCAGCGTGCGGCCGGTGGGAAAATGATCCATCAGCTCGACACAGCCGATTTCCACGATCCGGTGTCCGTCGGCCGGCTCAAAACCCGTTGTTTCCGTGTCGAAGACGATTTCACGCATGCTTTTTAAGTGTCGCTCTCGCTCGCACGAACGCCCAGCTTGTTCCTGATATCGGCCAGGATCATTTTCACCTGTTCGCGGGTGTGATCCAAGCCCTTGTCGGTCACAACCAGATAATGGGCCTGTGCACGCTTTTCAGGATCGCTCATCTGGCGCGCCAGCAGGGCGTGAAACTTTTCCTCGCTCATGCCGGGCCGGGCCAGGACACGCTGGCGCTGGACATGGTCGGGCGCCGTGGCCACCACCACCGCATCGACCTTCAGCCCCGTTTCCAGCAGCAGGGGAATGTCCAGAAGCACGATGGGCGCCGAGGTCTGATTCAGGAATGCCTCCCGCCGGTCGGCGACCAGGGGATGCATCAGGCCTTCCAGTCTTTGCAGCGCCGCCGGATCGCCCGCCACGGCTTTGGACAAGGCCGCGCGGTCCACCGCGCCGCCGCTGGTGGTGCCGGGAAAGGCGGCTTCGATCAGGGCCGCCGCTTGGCCGGCATAAAGCGCATGGACGGCCGCATCGGCATCGAAGACCGGCACGCCTTCGGCGGCGAACAGTTTGGCGGTTTCGCTTTTGCCCATGCCGATCGAGCCGGTCAGCCCGATCACAAAGGGCTTATTGGCGTTCACGCAGCACCTTCACCAGCGCTTCGCGCAAGCCAGGCGTGACCTTTGGCCGGATGCCAAAGAATGCCTCGAAGGACGGCACTGCCTGATGCATCAGCATGCCAAGGCCGTCGATGGTCTTGTGGCCGCGCGCGGCGGCGTCCTTCAAAAGCTGCGTTTCCAGCGGATTGTAGACGATGTCGCAAACCGCGGCGCCGGGCGACAAGGCACCCAGATCGATGTCCAGCGGTGGGATACTGCCCATGCCAGCGCTGGTCGCATTGACAATGAGCGAGGCATCTTTTGCAGCGCTTGCCCATTCGTCCAGCCCACCGGGGATCAATTCCGTTTGTGAGCCTATCTCTGAAAATTGCTTGGCAAGATTCCTTGCCTTACTGGCATCACGATTCAAAATATGAATCCATGATGCGCCGAGCGGAGAAATCATCGCGGCCACCACACCGCGCGCAGCGCCGCCAGCACCGAGAACCACGACTTTCTTGCCGAGGATCTGACCGGGTCCAAGAGCTTCGTTGATGCTCGCGAATAGCCCGTAAGTGTCCGTGTTCTTGGCATGAATCTCCCCGTCCTTGAACACAAGGAGGTTCGCCGCACCGGCCCATTTGGCGGCGTCATCGACACTATGCGCCATCGCGAACGCCGACTCTTTGTGCGGCAGAGTAACATTGACCCCGGTAAACCCGGCGCGGCGGATGCCGGCGATGATGGCGGCGAAATCTTCCGCCCGAGCCGGCAGGGGCACCAGCGCGCCATCGATCCCATATTCGGTCAGCCAGTGGCCATGCAGCACCGGCGACAGGGAATGGCTTACGGGCCAGCCGATTATGCCCGCGACCTGGCCTTTTCCCGTCAGCCTCATGATGGCAGCACACCCTCTTTGCGCAACTGGGCCAGAACCGGCAGCAGCGGCAGGCCCAGGACCGAGAAATAATCGCCTTCGACCCGGGAGAAAAGCTGCGCCCCGCGCCCCTCGAAATGGTAGCAGCCGACCGAAGACAGGATCGCCGTCCCTTCCTGGGCCAGGTAATCGGCCAGAAATTCCCGGCTCAAGGCGCGCATGGTCATGCGGCAGGTGCTGGCATGCGTCCAGCGCAGGGCGCCATCGCGCGCCAGGGCGGCGGCCGAGACCAGCAGATGTTCGCGGCCCGAAAGCCGTTCAAGGAGGGCCTTTGCCTCGTCTAGGCTGGCGCATTTGCTGAGGAAGACGCCATCGAAAGCGATCACGCTGTCCCCGCCCAGGACCGTGCGCCCCGGATGCCGGCGCGAGACGGTGAGCGCCTTCTGCTCGGCCAGGCTTTGCGCCACCCGCGCCGCAGGTGCGCCTTCGAGCTGGGCCATCAGAGCGTCTTCATCCAGGTCGGCGGGATCCGCCAGAAAATGGACCCCGGCCGCCGCCAGCAGCGCCTTGCGGCTCTCGCTGCCGGACGCCAGAACCAGGGTCACGCCAGTTTTTCCTTGCGGTCGGTCATCATGTTGATGACGGCCGCCGCCGTCTCTTCGATCGAGCGGCGGGAGACATCGATCATCGGCCAGTCCTGATTTTCGAAAAGCTGGCGGGTGGCCGCAACCTCGGCCCGCACCGCATCGAGTTCGACATAGGCGCTGTCGCGGGTCTCGCCCATGCTGGTCAGGCGATTGCGGCGCACCTGGACCAGCCGGTCGGGCGACACCCACAGGCCCACGACCAGGGGCCGGCGCGCCTGCAACAGTTGGCGCGGCGCCGGCACACCGGGCACCAGCGGCACATTGGCGGCGCGGATGCCGCGGATCGCCAGATAGACGCAGGTCGGCGTTTTGGAGGTGCGGCTGGCGCCGGTCAGGATGACCTGGGCATCGTCGATGGTATCGAGCGACTGGCCGTCGTCATGGGCGATGGTGAAGTTCAGCGCCTCGATGCGGTCCAGATAGCGCGCATCCACTTCATGCTGGCGGCCGACCTTGTGGGTTTCTTCCTGGCCCAGAAACTGGCGCAGCGCCTGAACCGGCCCTTCAAGAAGGTCGATGCAGCGAACTTCGATATCCTTGCAACGGCTCATCAGCTTGTTGCGCAGGTTCGGGTTGGCCAGGGTGAAAAAGACAATGCCCGGCATGATGGCGATATGGTCCAGGGCACGGGTGAGCTGCGCCTCGGCCCGCACCAGGGCATAAGGGTGGACCATTACTTCGACATTTTCGAACTGGGCCAGGGCGGCATTGGCCATGGCGTGAAGGGTTTCACCGGTGGAATCCGACACCAGGTGAATGTGAAATTTGTGATCCACAGCTCTGTCCGCAACTGACCGCAAGGCTTGGGATTACGGTGAATAACCCCGGCCGAAAAGCCATTAGGCCCACAGGGGTCCTAGCCGGGAAGGGGCCTGTTGTGCAAACCGGGAGCGGATGGGGATAGCCGGGCCGATCGGGCAACATGCCGGATGGAGCCGCCCCGGACCCCGCCCCGGCGCCAAGTGCTTGAGTCTGCGGGCGCCTTCGCTTAAGCCAAGCCGTCTTTCACATATTGGCCCACAACCCACAGGCCAAACATCATCTTCACCATTTCTTAAGACTTGGAGTCTTAGTTTGGTTGCGACCCGAAAGCTTATGCGTGTGCTCGAAGGAAGCGCGGAAAAGGCGCCTCCCGTCTGGTTGATGCGCCAGGCCGGCCGCTATCTGCCCGAATATAGGGAATTGCGGGCCAGGGCAGGATCTTTCTGGGCCATGGCCCTGACCCCGGCTTATGCGGCCGAGGTGACTCTGCAGCCGATCCGCCGTTTCGGCTTCGATGCGGCGATCCTGTTCTCGGACATCCTGACGGTTCCTGAGGCCCTTGGCCAGAAGGTGACCTTCACCCATGGCGAGGGACCTAGCCTTCAGCCTGTGACCTCTGCAAAGGGTTTCGTGGAGGATCGCGAGGCATGGGCTCGGTACTTCGAGCCGGTCTATGAGGCGCTGCGCTTGACGCGGGCCGGGTTGCCCGACGAGACAACCTTGCTGGGCTTTACCGGCGCGCCCTGGACCCTTGCCACCTATCTGGCGGCCGGCGCGGGCGGGGATGAACAGAAGGCAGCCAAGCTGTGGGCCTATCGCGATCCCGAGGGCTTTGGATATCTTCTGGATATCCTGGCCGAGTGCATCACCTTCCATCTGATCCGCCAGCTCGATGCCGGCGCGGATGCGGTGCAGATCTTCGACAGCTGGGCGGGTGGCGTGCCGCCTTCCTTGTTCGAAAGCGCGGTCATCGCACCGACCAGAAAGATTGTCGCGGCGGTTCGCGCCGCCCGGCCCGGCGCCAGGATCATCGGCTTTCCCCGCGCCACCACCCTGGCGGGCTATGAAAGTTATGCCGCACGCACCGGGATCGATGCCTTGTCCCTCGACACATCGGCCCCCATGGCCTGGGCGGCCAAAAATATTCCCTGCGCGGTGCAGGGCAATCTGGATCCCATCGCCGTCATCGCCGGCGGCGCGGCGCTGGACCGCGCGGTGGACGAAATCCTGCAGGCGATGGACGGCCGACCGCATATCTTCAATATGGGTCACGGCATTCTGCCCGAGACGCCCATCGCCCATGTCGAGCAATTGCTGAAGCGCATCCGCGGATGAAGTTAGCCGTCATCCTGTTCAATCTTGGTGGTCCGGACGGTCCCGAAGCGGTCGAGCCGTTTCTGCGCAACCTGTTTCGCGACCCGGCCATCATCAGCCTGCCCGCCATTGCCCGCCTGCCGCTTGCCCGCTTCATCGCGCGCCGTCGCGCGCCCATCGCCCGCAATATCTATGAATATATGGGCGGCGGATCGCCGATCGTGGCCGAGACAAGGGCCCAGGCCGATGCCCTGGAAAAGCTGCTTTACACCGATGGCGTTGAAGCCAAGGCCTTCATCGCCATGCGCTACTGGCATCCGTTCAGCGATGGCGCGGCCCAGGCCGTCAAGCGGTTTAATCCCGATAAAATCGTGCTTTTGCCGCTTTATCCGCAATTCTCCACCACCACCACCGCCTCGTCCGTGGCCGACTGGAATCGCGCGGCGCGCAAGGCCGGCCTTTCGGCGCCGATGGCGCGTGTCTGCTGCTATCCCTGGGATGATGGCTTTGTGCGGGCCGCCGCGGAGAAAATCCGCGCCGTCATGGCCGATGCGCCATCCGACATCTCCTATCGCCTTCTGTTGTCGGCGCATGGCCTGCCCAAGCGGGTGATCACCAGGGGCGATCCCTATCAATGGCAGGTGGAGCAGTCGGCCGCCGCCATTGTGAAAAGCCTGGCGCGGCCCGACATCGAGCCGGTCGTCTGTTACCAGAGCAAGGTCGGGCGGCTGGAATGGATCGGGCCCGCGACCGATGCGGAGATCCTGCGCGCCGGCCGCGACGGCAAGGGCGTGATCGTCGCGCCGCTGGCCTTTGTCAGCGAACATTCCGAAACGCTGGTGGAACTGGATATCGAATATCGCCACCTGGCGGCGGAAGCGGGAGTGCCCGATTACCGCCGCAGCCCCACCGTGGGTACCCATCCGGCTTTCATCGAGGGGCTGGCCGGTCTTGTGCGCCAGGCGATGAAGGACAAGATTGTGGCCTGCGGCCCGGATGGCATCGCGGGCAGGCGCATCTGCCCGCCGGACCGGACATGTTGCGGCTTTAGCTGAGGGTCACCCGATGGACGCAGTTCGCCAGACGCTTGCCGGCTATGTGGACTGGATCAGGGCCTTCCACATCATCGCGGTGATCGCCTGGATGGCGGCCCTGCTCTATCTGCCGCGTCTGTTCGTCTATCACGCAGACAGCCAGGTCGGCACCCCGATGAGCGAGCGCTTCAAGGTGATGGAACGCCGCCTGATCCGCGGCATCATGAACCCCTCGTCCATCCTGGTCTGGATTCTGGGTCCGCTGCTGGTCTGGATCACCCAGTCCTATGCCGACACCTGGCTGCACATCAAATTCCTGCTGGTGATCCTTCTGACCGGCCTGCACCATTTTTTCGTGCGCTGCTGGAAGGATTTCGACAATGACCGCAACATGCGCAGCGGACGCTTTTACCGTTTCATCAACGAAGCCCCGGCCCTGCTGATGGTCTTCATCGTTATCCTGGTGAAGGTGAAGCCCTTTTCCTGACGGGGCGCGGCGAACCGCCTGAAACAATACGTGCGGGCGGGGGCGGCCGGACCGGAGCGGGGGATATTTGCAAGGCCCTCAAATCACGCTATAAACCGTCATCTGATTGATCCGCGCGGCCCGTTCCATTCGGGCGTGGCCCGCGAGCCGGGACTGGCCAAGGCCAAAGCAGGGCCGAAAGCCGAACCGGTCAAGGATCGAAGCCAACCACTTCGATGACTCAAGTCCGGGGCAAGGTCCCGGCAGGCATCGGCCCAATTCCCCTCCCCAAGGTGTCTTCTCCATGACTGTCCAAGATGGCCTGCAAGTGATGAAGTTGCAGGATCTCAAGAATAAAAAGCCCGCGGATCTGCTGGCTTTTGCCGAGGAGCTCGAGATCGAGAATGCCTCCTCGATGCGCAAGCAGGACATGCTGTTCGCCATCCTGAAGGAGCTGGCGGATCGCGAGGTGGAGATCACCGGATCGGGGGTGGTGGAAATCCTGCAGGACGGTTTCGGCTTCCTGCGCTCCCCGGAATCCAATTACCTGCCCGGCCCCGACGATATCTATGTTTCCCCGTCCCAGATCCGCCGCTTCGGCCTGCGCACCGGCGACACCGCCGAAGGCCCGATCCGGGCACCCAAGGAAGGCGAGCGCTATTTCGCCCTTCTGAAAGTCACGACCATCAATTTCGAGGACCCCGAGCAGATCAAGCACAAGGTCCATTTCGACAATCTGACGCCGCTTTACCCGACCAAGCCGCTGAAGATGGAGCTGGACGATCCCACCATCAAGGACAAGACCGGCCGGGTGATCGACATCGTGGCGCCCCAGGGCATGGGCCAGCGTGCCCTGATCACCGCGCCGCCGCGCACCGGCAAGACGGTGATCCTGCAGAATATCGCCAAGGCGATCGCCGCCAACCATGCCGACGCCTTCCTGATCGTGCTTCTGATCGACGAGCGCCCGGAAGAAGTCACCGACATGCAGCGCACCGTGCGCGGCGAGGTCATCTCCTCGACCTTCGACGAGCCCGCGACGCGCCACGTCCAGGTCGCGGAAATGGTTATCGAAAAGGCCAAGCGCCTGGTCGAGCACAAGCGGGACGTGATCATCCTGCTGGACTCCATCACCCGCCTGGGCCGCGCCTATAACACCGTGGTTCCGTCTTCGGGCAAGGTGCTGACCGGCGGTGTGGATGCCAACGCGCTTCAGCGCCCCAAGCGCTTCTTCGGCGCCGCCCGCAATATCGAAGAGGGTGGTTCGCTCACCATCATCGCCACGGCGCTGATCGATACCGGCAGCCGCATGGACGAGGTGATCTTCGAAGAATTCAAGGGCACCGGTAACAGCGAAATCATCCTGGACCGCAAGGTCGCTGACAAGCGCGTCTTCCCGGCCATCGACATCATGCGCTCGGGCACCCGCAAGGACGAGCTTCTGGTTGACAAGGGCACCCTGGCGAAAACTTACGTCCTGCGCCGCATCCTGTCGCCCATGGGCACGGTGGACGCGATCGAGTTCCTGCTCGAAAAACTGCGTCAGGCCAAGAACAACGCGGATTTCTTTGAGTCGATGAATACCTGATGCGCCGAGCCGCCATTATCATCATTCTCATGGTGATGGCGGATACCGGAAGCGCCGCCCCACTCGATGCTTCTACGAAATCCTATCTACAAGGATATTGGGCCGTCATGCCTGGTCCGCCGCTCCGGGCGGGGTGCAAGGGGCCGCTTAGTACTGATATCGAGCTTTGGGAAAGCTACCGCATCGACTTTAGACGCAATGGCAAAGTTCACGTTGCGGATTGGGTGGATATGAGCGAGACGCTTTCCATCAAGACCGCTGAAAAGAACGGGAACACCATTCGATTGGTTTTGAAGCGAAATTTGGAAATTGTTCTTGAGGCAGTTGGCCCCAGTCGGATGCGGGTTCTAAAAGCGATTGGACCAGACGCAAAGGGCAACAAGCTATATGCATTGCGTTGCGGCAGATAAGTGATGCCTTTTGGCTCGCGTAAAAGCTCAGATGCCTGTTTGGCATGGTCGCCCGTAAGCGGCCCCTGGACAGCGAGCGAGGGCCTTACCCCTAGAATTTTAGCGTGATCGGCTTCAGGTCACCCACCAGGAATATCCAGGCGCCGGCCCCGGCGGCTGTCACAAGGCCGATAAAGCCCAGCGCCCAGTCGAAAGAACCGGTCTGCTGATAGATCACGCCGATCACCAGCGGCGTGACGATGCCCGACAGATTGGCAGCGGCGCTGAACAGGCTGCCGACCATGCCCAAGGTGCCGGGCGGCGCAACCTCGGACAGCGCGGTCCAGCTGGATGACGACATGGCCTGGGCGAAGAAGGCGACCGACAGGATCGCCACCACCAACGCGTCGCTCTGCACGTAATTGGCCAGCACGATGGTGGTTGCCAGCAAAAGGCCCATGATCACCGGCAGCTTGCGCGAAAGATTGAGCGACGCGCCCCGCGCCAGCAGGAAGTCGGACAGCCAGCCCGCGAACAGGATGCCGAAAAATCCCGCGATATAGGGCAGCGATGCCAGCAGCCCCATGCGGATCCAGGCCATGTGCCGCACTGTCACCAGGTAAGTGGGAAACCAGGTGAGAAAAAAGACAAAGGTGGAATAGGCGGCGAACTGCGCCGCGCACAGGGCGATGATCTGCCTGTCACGGGCCAACGCCCAGAGCAGCTTGGGCGTGAAGCGCGCCTTTTCCGGCTGGATGCGGCCGCCGCCCTGTTCGATCAGCGACAGCTCGGCCGGGTTGACCCCCGGATGCTCCGCCGGTTCGCGATAAAGGCGCCACCAGGCCGGAACCAGCATCAGCCCCAGCACGCCGCTGACCACGAACAGCGCGCGCCAGCCATGTTCATTCATCAGCCACAACAGCAGCGGCGTGGCGAAGCCCAGCGCCACATATTCGGCCGATGTATAGACGCCAATGGCGCGGGCCCGCTCGGCGCGCGGAAACCAGGCGCCCACGATGGAATTGTTGGCCGGGAAACAGGGTGCCTCGAACAGGCCCAGCGACAGCCGCCAGCCGAACAGCGACGCAAAACCCGTGGCGGTGGCGTGCATCAGGGTGGAGAGCGACCAGCCTGCCAGCGCCACCAGATAGGTCAGGCGCGCCCCGAACCGGTCCAGCGCCAGGCCGCCGGGGATCTGGGCGGCGAAATAGCTCCAGGAAAAAGCTGAAAAAATCAGCCCCATCGCCACGGGCGACAAAGCGAACTCGCGCGCGATGGCGGGCGAGGCGATGCCGATGATGGCGCGGTCCAGATAGTTGGCCGTCACGCCGAAGCTGATCAGCGCCAGGATGGCGAAGCGCATCCGGCTGGGCTTCATGCCGCTGTCAGCCGGGAATCAGGATGGTGGCGCCGGTCGTCTTCTTGCCCGTCAGTGCGTCATGCGCCTTTGCCGCGTCCTTCAGCGCAAAGCGCTGATTGATGGCGACCTTCACCGCGCCGGATTCCAGCACCTTGAACAGATCGTCGGCGGTTTCCTGAAGCTCCTCGGGCGTGCGCGTGTAATGCGCCAGCACCGGCCGCGTCACGAACAGCGAGCCCTTTGCCGCCAGGATCGCCGGCGAGAAGGGATCGACGGGGCCGCTGGCATTGCCATAGGTCACCATGATGCCGCCCGGCATCAGGCAATCCAGCCCGGCCATGAAAGTGTCCTTTCCGATGGAGTCATAGACCACCGGCACACCGGCGCCGCCCGTCAGTTCGCGGACTTTCTTTTCCCAGCCCGCGTCGCGTGTGTTGATCACATGGGCGCAGCCATTGGCCTTGGCCAGTTCGACTTTCTCCGGCGATGTGGTGGAGCCGATCACCGTGGCGCCCAGATGCGCCGCCCATTGGCAGGCGATCTGGCCGACGCCGCCCGCGGCGGCGTGAAAGACGATGGTGTCGCCGGCCTTCACGGGATGAATGCGGCGGATCAGATACTGGCTGGTCATGCCCTTGAGCAGCACGGCGGCGGCAAGCTCGTCGCTGATGCCGTCCGGCAGGCGCACCAGCCGGTCGGCCGCGACATTGTTGGCTTCGGCATAGGAGCCGATCACGCCCGAGGCATAGCCGACCCGGTCGCCGGCCTTGAAGCGGGTGACGCCCTCGCCCACGGCGGTCACTGTGCCGGCGGCTTCCGAACCCAGGCCCGAGGGCAGCGGCAGCGGATAAAGACCGGTGCGATGATAGGTGTCGATGAAGTTCACGCCGATGGCGCTGTGCTTCACCTGCACCTGGCCCCTGGCGGGCGGCGGCAGGTCGAGATCGACATATTGCAGCACATCGCTGCCGCCGGGTTTGTCAAAGCGGATGGCCTTGGTCATGGCTGCCTGTCCCTGCTGTTAGGCGCTGGCGCGCACCTGTTGCATCGCCTGGTCGCGAAGCTGCGGCGGCAGGGTGATGGCCAGGGCCAGATCTGCCGCGCTGGTGAAGGGCTGCGAACACTGACCCTGCTGGCAGATATAGGCGGTGGGCTGGCCGCCCTCCATGCCCCGGCCCGAAGCCGGATGGCCCGGAGGCAACGGCTCGCCCGGCTCGATCTGAACCACCATGGCGTTGGGCATGGGCTTGGCCCAATAGGCCCGCAGCAGTTCCTGGGTCCGTGTATGGCCCTTGTGGCCGATCACCACGATCGACAGGGTGTTGATCAGATATTCAAAGCCGTTGATGAAGCCGGAGGCGCCGTTGAGCTGGCGGGTCGCTTCGTTGCCGAAGGTCACGGCCAGGGTCGAGGCGCGGCTCATGTAATCGACTTCGCCCGTCAGCATCGCAAGGCGCGTCAGAACGAACAGCATGGTGCCGTTGGCGGCGGGCTGCGGATTGTCGAAGACCATGCGGGGCCGCACGAACAGCGGATCGCTGTCGTCGGAATAGAAGCAATAGCCGTTGATCATGCCGTTCCAGAAATAGATATCCAGCGACTTGGTCCAGGCCTTGGCCTTATCCAGGAAGCGCTCCTCGCCCGTCACTTCGAACAGGATCAGGGCGGCGCGCGCCATATCGGCATAGTCGTCCACGACACCCTTGGAACCGGACATGTGCTGCAGGCGGTTGTCATCGGTGCCCAGCGCCTGGACGACGGCATCGAAGGTGCGCGCGGCCAGATCGATCCATTCCGGCTTTTCAAAGATGCGCCCGGCGCGGGCCAGCGCGGCGACCAGCAGGCCGTTCTGGTCGGCCAGAACGCGTTCGTCGCGGAAGGGGCGGACGCGCTTTTCGCGCACCGTCAGCAGCATTTCGCGCTGGCGGGCCAGGAGCGCCTCGTCGGCGTCATTGGCCGGCGCCGGATTGCCCAGCCGCACCGGCAGATTGCGGCCCTGGACATTGCCGTCGCGGGTGATGCCATAGACCTGCTTGAAGCGGGCCGAGAAGGTGCCGACCAGGCCTGCGTCGATCTCGGCCTCGCTCCAGGTGTAATATTTGCCGTCCTCGGTCTGTGAGCCGGACGAGATGGAGGCGGCAAAAGCGTCGCCCACCTTCATGTCGCGCAGCAGGAAGCCCACGGTTTCGATCACGCGCTGGCGGCACAGTTCGTTGCGGTTGAACTGCCAGACGCTGGTGCACAGGTCGATCATCAGCGCCTGGTCATAGAGCATCTTCTCGAAGCTCGGCTCCAGCCAGCGCTCGTCCTGGGAGTGGCGGAAGAAGCCGCCGCCGATATGGTCGTAGATGCCTCCGAACAGGATGGAATCCAGGCTGGTGAAGATGAGCTGGGAGAATTGCTGCATGCCGGTGCGCAAATAGGCGCGCCACAGAACCTCGAGCAGCAGGGGATTGGGGAACTTGATGGCGCCCTGCATGCCGCCGAAGAAAATGTCGTAGCGCTGGCCGATGCGCACGGCCGCCAGGTCCAGGTTCATCTGGTCCTGGGCCATGCTCATGTCGCGATTGTAGAGAATTTCGACCGCCTCGCGGATCTGGTCGGCGGTGGTCTCGGCGCGGGCACGGTCATTCTTGTAGAGCTCGGCGGTCTCGCGGACGACGCGGCGGAAGCTGGGCCCCTGCGCATTGTCTTCCAGCGGCTGATAGCCCGCGACCCAGAAGGGGCGGCCATCCGGATGCAGGAAGATGTTCAGCGGCCAGCCGCCCTGATGCTGCATGATGCCGGCAGCGCCCTGATAGAGCATGTCGATTTCCGGCTGCTGGTCGCGGTCCACCAGGATCGGCACGAAATTGTCGTGCACCAGCGAGGCGACTTCCGCATCCATGAAGCTTTCGCGGTTCAGGACATGGCACCAGTGGCAGCCGTTATAGCCGATGCTGAGCAGGATGGGCTTGCCCGAGGCGCGGGATTCCGCCAGGGCTTCGGGGCCCCAGATACGCCATTTGATCAGATTGTCCTTGTGGGCGGCGATGAAGGGGCTGCTGCTGTCGTTCAGGCTCATTTTTCCATTCCAAAATGTTGCGAGGGAAAGGACGCCTTCCCGCCAGCCCGCATCTGTGATGTTTTTGGGGCCGGGTTACTTAGCCCGAAAAACAGAGGGCTGGAACCCCTCGCAGCGGGCCCCGGGGAAAGCCGGACCGCCCAGGATTGAGGTGCCGAATGAAGGTCAATATTGAGATGGACATGACCCCGGAAGAGGCCCGCGCCTTTATGGGTCTGCCCGACGTCGCCCCCATGCAGAAAAAGATGCTGGAGGAAATGCAGGCCCGGATGAAGCAGGCTTTCGATGCCAACGATCCGGAAGGGATGATGCGCGCCTGGCTTCCGCTGGGCGGCGCGGAGGCGTTCCAGAAGTTCCAGAAAGCTATGTGGGACGGCGCTGCCGCCATGCTGAAGACCGACGGCAGATAGGGCTGCGCCGGGCGCCATGAATTCCACGATTTTCGCCCTGGCGAGTGCCCCGGGCCGCGCCGGGGTGGCCGTGGTGCGGCTTTCGGGCAGCCGCGCCGGGCCGATCGCGGAAGGTCTGGCGGGTCCGCTTCCCGCGCCGCGCCAGGCGGCGCTTCGGCGCCTGGCCTTTCATAGCGCCCCGATCGATCACGCCCTGCTGCTGTGGTTTCCCGCCCCCCACAGTTTTACCGGCGAGGACGTCGTGGAATTTCATGTCCATGGGGGCCGGGCGGTGCGCGAGGCCCTGTTCCAGGCCCTTGCGAAGGGCGGGGCGCGCGTCGCCGAACCGGGGGAGTTCAGCCGCCGGGCGGTGGAGAATGGCAAGCTGGACCTCACCCGGGCAGAGGCGGTGGCGGATCTGGTGGATGCCGAAACCCCCGCCCAGTTGCAGCAGGCGCTGCGGCAACATGACGGCGCCTTGGCCGATCTTTATGAAGGCTGGCGCGCGCGTCTGATTGCCGCGTTGGGGCGGGCCGAGGCCGCCATCGATTTTTCCGACGACAGCGTGGGAGAGGAGGAGTTCGAGGCGGCGCGGGCGGCGGCGAGCAAAATAATCGAAGAAATACAAGGACATATGGACGATTCGGGGCGCGGCGAGAGCCTGCGGGAGGGCTTGCGGCTGACCATATTGGGCCCCCCGAATGCCGGAAAATCTTCTCTTATCAATATGTTAGCCCAGCGCCCGGTCGCCATCGTGTCTGAGCGGCCCGGCACCACGCGGGATATTGTCGAGGCCCGGCTCGATCTGGGCGGCTACCTGCTTTTGGTCGCCGATACTGCGGGGGTGCGCGAGACGGACGATACCATCGAGGCCGAGGGGGTGCGTCGGGCCCTGTCTCACGCTTCCGCCGGCCTGACCCTTTTGCTGCTGGACGGCAGCCTGCCCGATCCCCGCGCGGGTTTGCCGCCGGACATGCCTGAGCCGGACCTGCTTGTGTGGAACAAGGCCGATCTGGGCTTCGAGCGCGAAGGCCTGTGCATCTCGCTGAAAACCGGTGCCGGACTTTCCATGCTGCAGCAAATGCTGCAGCAAAAGGTGCAGCAAAAATTGGAGGGTCCGGGCGGTGCGCCGCTTCTGACCCGCCCGCGCCATCGTCAGGCACTGGGTGATGCCGTCGCCGCCTTGCGTCACGCCTTGGCTGCACCCGCCGACCGGCCGGAGCTTCTGGCCGAGGACCTCAGGTTGGCCATGCGCGCGGTGGGACGTATCACCGGACGGGTGGATGTCGAGGATCTGCTGGATTTCGTGTTCCGCGATTTCTGCATCGGCAAGTGATGGACGCTGGGCGCCGGGGCCTTATGCGAAGGGCTCTTGTGGATGAATTGGCGCCCGCGTAAGAGCCCCCCAATGAAGAGTTACGACGTCATTGTCATTGGCGGCGGTCATGCGGGCTGCGAGGCGGCGGCGGCCTCGGCGCGTTTCGGCGCGCGCACCCTTCTTCTCACCCATGCTTTTGAGACCCTGGGCGAGATGTCCTGCAACCCGGCGATTGGCGGAGTCGGCAAGGGTCATCTGGTGCGCGAGATCGATGCCCTGGATGGGCTGATGGGACGCGTCGCCGATGCCGCCGGCATCCAGTTCCGGCTGCTCAATCGCCGCAAGGGTCCGGCCGTGCGCGGCCCGCGGGCGCAAGCCGATCGTGCGCTTTATCGCGCGGCCATGCAGAGCGCGCTGCGCGAAATCTCCAATCTGGAGATTCGCGTGGCGAGCGCGGAAGACCTGATTTTAAAGGACGGAATTGTCATCGGTGTACGCACCGGTGACGGTGAAGAAATTCGTAGCGCTAAGGTGGTGTTGACCACCGGCACGTTCCTCAACGGGCTCATCCATATCGGAGAGACGCAGATTCCGGCCGGCCGCATGAAGATCGCGGATGGCGTGGAGGCTCCGTGCATCGGCCTGTCCAGGACCCTTTATGGCCTTGGGCTGAGAATGGGCCGGCTCAAGACCGGGACGCCCCCTCGCCTCGATGGCCGCACGATCGACTGGGCGGCGCTTGAGATGCAGCCGGGCGATGAGCCCCCGCATCCCTTCTCGTTTCTCACCGCCAGGATCACCACGCCGCAGATCCGTTGCGGGATCACCCGCACCACCCTGGCGACCCACGCGGTGATCCGGGCGAACCTGCACAGGTCGCCGATGTATTCGGGCCAGATTGCCTCGACCGGCCCGCGCTATTGCCCCTCGATCGAGGACAAGGTCAATCGCTTCGCCGATCGCGATTCCCACCAGATTTTCCTTGAGCCAGAAGGAATTAGCGACGATACCGTCTATCCCAACGGTATTTCGACCTCCCTGCCCCAGGATGTGCAGCTCGCGCTGCTGGCAACCATTCCGGGTCTGGAGAAGGTGCGCGTCCAGCGCATGGGCTATGCCATCGAGTATGACTATGTCGATCCGCGCGAACTGGCGCCGTCGCTGGAAGTGAAGGTCGTGCCCGGCCTTTACTTGGCGGGGCAGATCAACGGCACGACGGGATATGAGGAAGCGGCGGCCCAGGGCCTGATGGCCGGGTGGAATGCCGCACGGGCTGCGAGCGGCGCGGGCCCAATCGTCCTGGACAGGGCCCAGGCCTATATCGGGGTGTTAATTGACGACCTAGTGACCAAGGGCGTGTCCGAGCCCTATCGCATGTTCACCAGCCGGGCCGAATACCGCCTGACCCTGCGCGCGGACAACGCCGACCAAAGGCTCACCGGCCTGGGTCAGGCCCATGGCCTGGTGGGCCGCGAAAGGACCGAGGCCTTTGCTGGGAAGCTGGCGGCGCTGGATGTTTCACGTGAAACAATGCGCCGGCTCACGCTCACCCCCAACCAGGCAGCCCTTCATGGCCTTGCCATTCGCCAGGATGGGGTGCGGCGGAACGGTCTGGAGCTGCTTTCCTTGGCGGAATTCCCCACTCTTTGCCGCATCTGGCCGGAATTGGCGGGTTTGAGCCCCGCAATCGTCGAGCAGCTGGAGATCGATGCCCAATATGCCGGGTATCTGGATCGCCAGGATGCGGACATCATCGCGTTCCGCAGGGACGAAAGCAGGGCCCTGCCAGTCGATCTGAACTATGGGGCTGTCATTGGGCTTTCGAATGAAGTCCGGCAAAAGCTGGAACGTATCCGCCCGGCCACCCTGGGCCAGGCGACTCGCATCGAGGGGGTCACCGCTGCCGCCGTGACCCTGATTTTGGCCCATGTGAAGGCGATCAAAGGCAGACATGCTGCCCGCGCCTGATGGCCCGGCCTTTGGGCCGGAGGAGTTTGCCGCCCATACGGGTGTTTCACGTGAAACATTGGCGCGGCTCAAAGCCTATGCCGACATCCTGGCTGACTGGAACGCCCGGCACAATCTGGTCGCCAGAAGCACCCTGCCCTACCTGTGGCGCCGACATTTCTGGGACAGCGCCCAGCTTGCGCCCCTGATACCGGCTGGAACCCGGTCGCTGGGGGACTTGGGATCGGGCGCCGGGTTTCCGGGCCTGGTCCTGGCGGTGATGCGCCCGGATATTGCCGTCAGCCTTCATGAGGCCACCACCAAGAAATGCGCCTTTCTGCAGGCCGCCGCCGAGCGGATGGGTGTAAAAATCACCATCCGGAATGCCCGGATGGAGGACCTTCCGCCCCAGCCCTTCGATGTGGTGACCGCCCGGGCGCTGGCGCCCCTATCCCAATTGCTGGCCTATGCTTTTCCGTTCACAGGTCCTAACAGTGTTTGCCTGTTCCTGAAGGGACAAAATGTGGGGTCGGAATTGACCGAAGCCCGTAAATGTTGGAAAATGGAGGCCTCTCAGGTTCCGAGCCAAACCGAGCCTTCGGCTGCTATAGTGACCTTGAGAGAGTTGGGCCCCCGACATGTCGATTCCCAAAAAACCGCGCATCCTGGTCGTCGCCAACCAAAAAGGCGGGGTCGGAAAGACCACCACCGCCATTAATCTGGGCACGGCCCTGGCGGCCGTCGGCGAGCCCACGCTGGTCATCGACATCGATCCCCAGGGCAATGCCTCCACCGGTCTGGGCGTCCATCGCCAGGATCGCCGCCTGACCATCTATGAGGTGCTGACCGGCGAGGCCAAACTGGCGGAAGCCATCGTGCCGACCCGGATCCCGGGCCTGTCCCTGGTGCCGGCCACCGTCGATCTGTCCGGCGCCGAGTTGGAGCTGGCCGACATGGCGCGGCGCAACTTCATCCTGCGCGACGCAATCGAGGAATATTCCGCACACGGAGAAAATGCCTTCTCCTATGTGCTCATCGACTGCCCCCCTTCCCTCACCCTGCTGACCCTGAATGCGATGGCCGCGGCCGATGCGGTGATGGTGCCGCTGCAATGCGAATTCTTTGCGCTGGAAGGTCTGTCGCAATTGATGAAAACCATCGAGCTGGTGCGTGACAAGCTCAATCCCACGCTGGAGATCCAGGGCATCGTGCTGACCATGTTCGACAAGCGCAACAAGCTGTCCGACCAGGTCGCCGACGATGTGCGCGCGACGTTGGGCGAGAAAGTCTATTCCACCGTGATACCCAGAAACGTCCGTATTTCCGAGGCTCCCAGCCATGGCGTGCCGGCGCTGGTCTATGACCTGCGCTGCCCGGGCAGCCAGGCCTATATCAAGCTGGCCGGCGAATTGATCCAGCGCGAGCGCATGCGGGCCGCGGCATGAACCCCTCCCCCGATCGTCCCCGCGGTCTCGGCCGCGGTCTTTCCGCGCTGATCGGCGATGAAGTCGCCGCGGTAAAGGGCGAGCCCGTCGCCAGGAAGGATACCCGCACCCTGCCCGTCGCTTTCCTGCAGCCCGGCCGCTATCAGCCGCGCAAGACTTTCGACGAACAGCCGCTGGCCGACCTTGCCGCCAGCATCAAGGAAAAAGGTGTCCTGTCACCCATCCTGGTGCGCCCGATCGGGACGGACCGGTATGAGATCGTCGCCGGCGAGCGGCGCTGGCGCGCGGCCCAGCTTGCCAAGCTGCATGATGTGCCGGTGGTGGTGCGCGAACTGCCCGACGATCAAGCGCTGGAAATCGCCATCATCGAGAATGTCCAGCGCGCCGACCTGAATCCGCTGGAAGAGGCGATGGCCTATGAAGAGCTGATCGCCAAGTTCGGGCGGACCCAGGAGGATGTGGCGCGGGAGGTCGGCAAAAGCCGTTCCCATGTCGCCAATACCATCCGTCTGCTCAAACTCCCGGAGCAGGTCAAGGACTGGCTGCGGGAAGGCAAGCTGACCGCCGGCCATGCCAGGACCCTTCTCAATTTGCCCGATCCCGAAGCCGTCGCCAGGGAATTGATCGAGGGCGCATTGACCGTCCGCCAGGCAGAGCAAAAAAGCTCCGAACAGCGTTCACCCAGTCGCAGGAAGCCTGGGGGCAAAAGCCCCAAAGACCCGAATGTGGCGGACCTGGAAGCCAGCATTTCCAATCACTTGGGCCTGAAAGTGCAGATTATCCACCGTGGGGATAAAGGTGGGGAAATGCGGATCAGCTACAAGACCCTGGAGCAGCTTGACGAGCTCACGCGCCGTCTGAGCCGCGCCGTCTGAGCCGCCAGAAGTCCAGTTTGGGAAGCCCTTGGCATGGCGCCTTCAGCGGGCGCGCGCCAGTGCCTCGACGGGGTCGATCCGGCCGTCATACAGCGCCCGGCCGACAACCACGCCCTCGATGCCCGGCTCGTTTGCCGCTTTCAGGGTATCGATATCGGCGATGGAGCCGACCCCGCCCGATGCGATCACGGGAATGGACAGCGCCCGCGCCAGGGCGGCAGTCGCGGTCACATTCACCCCTTTGAGCAGGCCATCGCCGTCGATGTCGGTGAAAAGAATGGCGGCCACGCCGGCATCCTCGAACCGCTTGCCCAGTTCAACCGGCGTCAGCTCGCTGACTTCGGCCCATCCCTGGGTCGCAATCTTGCCGCCCTTGGCATCGGCGCCCACGACGATGCGGCCGGGGAATTTGCGCGCCGCGTCCCTGACAAATTCCGGATCGGTCAGGGCCGCGGTCCCCAGGATCACGCGGGTGATGCCCGCGGCCAGCCAGCCTTCAACAGCAGCCAGGTCGCGAATGCCGCCGCCCAGTTGAATGGGAAGATCGATGGCGCCGCGGATAGCCTTGATGGCGGCGCTGTTGGCGCTCGCCCCGGCAAAGGCGCCGTTCAGGTCCACGCAATGCAGCCATTCAAAGCCCTGGGCGGCGAAGCTTCTGGCCTGCGCGGCCGGATCGGTGTTGAAGACAGTTGCATCTTCCATCACGCCTTTTTTCAGGCGCACGCAGACACCGTCCTTCAGATCAATGGCCGGGAAGATGATCATCGTCGAACCCTTTTGTCATGCCGGCGAGAGTGGGCATCCAACTTAAAAACAAGCGCCTGACCGGAATCCGGCTTCCCGCTTGCGCCGGAATGACAGGCGAACAAAATGCCATCGGGCTTTCACTAGGGCCGCCAGCTCAGAAAATTCTCAAGCAGCTTCAAACCCGTCGCCTGGCTCTTTTCCGGATGGAACTGGGTGCCCGCAATATTCTCATTGCCCACCATCGCGGTCAGCGGACCGCCATAATCGGTGGTGGCAATTAGGTCCTCGGGCAGGGCCGGATTAAGCTGGAAACTATGGACGAAATAGGCATGCGCGCCATCCGGGATGCCGTTCAGCAGCGGATGCTTCTGCTCGATCTTCAGTTCATTCCAGCCCATATGGGGAATCTTCAGCGTGGCATCGGCCGGAGCAATCTTCACCACCTCGCCGGCGATCCAGCCCAGACCGGCATGACGTCCGAATTCGACGCCGACGGTGGCAAGCAATTGCATGCCGACGCAGATGCCCAAGAAGGGGGCGCCGTCCTTCAGCACCTTTTCGCGCAAGGCTTCCACCATGCCCGGCACGGCGGAAAGCCCGCGCATGCAATCGGCAAAGGCGCCGACGCCGGGAAGCACGATGCGCTCGGCATCCTTCACCACCTGCGGATCGGCGGTGGTGACAATGTCGGACTTGCCGTTTGCGGCACGGGCCAGGGCCTTGGCCGCACTGGCCAGATTGCCGGAGCCATAATCGATCAGGGCGGTAACGGACATGGCCGGTCCTATAAAGGCTCAGCCCCTGTTTGTCGAAACCCGTTCCTCCATGCGCCGGGCGCATGGGCTATCGCGGGGAATTCGGCGGTCAGCGGACAGGGCAGGGCAGTCCGACGGGAGGCGCGCCCGGCCTCTGGCCCATGCTCTTGCGAAGGGCCCGGCGCCAGCCCTCAAGCAATTCCCCGCCATTGGCAGCCCGGTCCCGCATGCGCGCCAGAAGGCTGGGGCAGGGGGCCGAGGCGGCCGCCGCGACCTCGATCCAGCCGCTGCGGCTTTTTCGCATGACATTGGCCTTCACCCGGGAGCCCTCGCCATAGGCAAGCGGGATTTCGGCCCGGCCATCGCCATCCAGGTCCAGTAACCAGATATCGCAGGCAATGCTGGCCTTGGTCAGGCAGGACGCCGCGTCGGTGCCCGACCAGTCCTGATCCAGAAGCTCCGGCGGGAAGCTTCCCGGGGTATGCTGAATGATATCGC
Organism: uncultured Rhizobium sp.; assembly: GCA_964343955.1. GTDB lineage: Bacteria > Pseudomonadota > Alphaproteobacteria > Micropepsales > Micropepsaceae > Rhizomicrobium. The sequence continues at coordinate 32,646 of CAYFKU010000016.1, forward strand.
CCGCCGGTTCCGCACCGGCGTGCGTCCCCGTTGCCGCCTGGGCTGGTGCGCCGGGCTTTGAATTTTTGCCGGGCGCGACTGTTCCGGAAACAGGCTCCAGATTGAGCCTGACCACAGGTGCAGGCGAGACAAAGACAGGGGCGGCATGTCGCTCCATCTTTTGAGCCGGTTCCGGCGCCGGACCTCCGGGAAAGGAAAACGGCGCAGAGAGCGCCAGGCACAGCAGCGCCACCAGCATGGCGCCGCCCGGAATCGCCCGGTCCATGACCGTCATCGGCGCCGCGTCCAGCAAGCCGGAAAAAGTCTCCGCCAGGCAGATCACGCCATACAGCGTCACGACCAGTGCAGCCACGGCGGCATAGATCCGAACTTCCGTCCAGCCTTCCGCCGCCACCCGGTGCCAGATATCCCATCCCGCGATCCCGGCCGCTTCCAGAATAAGGATGCCGACAAAGCCAAGGCTCGCCAGGCGCCAGCGCCCCGGCACACGCTTCCAGTCAAAGGCATGAACCGCGACCGCCAATGCCGCTCCCGCCGCAAGGATCACGGCGGCAACGAACCCGGCATGGGTCAGATAGAGAGCCGGCAAAACCAGCGCCGCCGCGCTCAGGACCGGCAAGGCAAATGCGAAGCCGAAAACAAGAATTGCGCGGGCGCGCCTTACGCGTTCGCCGGCCGCGACGGCAAACCCGGCCGCGCTGGCCATGCCCAAAAGCGGCAGGACGAGCAAAGCGATGCCATCGGCAAAGCCGCCGTGATGTGCGGCCCCCATCCAGCCCGCAGCGATGTTCCAGAACGCGAATGCAGACAGGGGCAGGGCCATAACAACCGCCCAGACCAGGATGCGGGCCCCGATCGTCCATGCCAGTCCGGTCCAGACGCCGTAGCCGGACCACAGGCGGCCGGAACGCAGCCCGGCGCGCACCGTGACATGAGCCAGAAAAGCAAAAAGCCCGATGGCGGCCACCGGCAGCGCCTGCAGGCCGCCGCGCATTTGCTGCCAAAGGCCAAGGGTTGCGATCACAAAGCCCAATGTCCCGCTCCACAGCAGCAGCAGTCTGGGCGCGACCTGGTCGCATGCTTCCAGCAAGGCGAGGGGGGCGATCAGCATGGCCAGCAGGAAGGCGGTCGAAAGCGCGGCCACATCACCGGGCCAGATGCCCCGGTTCCGCGCCAGCAGCAGCAGCGCCAGAAGCGCGCCCTGGGCGCATCCCGCGCCCAGCCGGAACAACCATGCTTCTCTGTCATCCGGAACTTTGCGCTGCTGGTTCGCCGCACCTGAGACTTCTGCCGGTCCAGCCTCCATCCCCATGCGAAATATGGGCTGGGGGTCTGTTGGGGGCGCGGGATTGGCCTTGCGCCACGCCGCCGGCAGGACCGCGGCATGGCGCCTTGCGCCGGACGCTTTTGACCTGGGGAACATGCTGACCATCTGGCGCTTCAGCCGGGTGCCGATGCCGCCATCATGACGCGCCTTGGGCGGCGGCTCCAGCTCCAGGGGCGTGTCCGGCGACCAGTCCAGCGCGCCGCCATCCACCCAGCGGGAACGCGCCGGTTTCTGCTCGTGAGACGAAAGGCGCATGACGCCTGCCTAGCGCGGCGGCGGGCTTTGGTCACGCGCAGCCGGGTGACAGGGTTAATTGTCGTCCATTTTCAGGGCGGCGATGAAGGCTTCCTGCGGGATGTCCACCTTGCCGAACTGGCGCATCTTCTTCTTGCCCTCCTTCTGCTTGTCCAGCAGCTTGCGCTTGCGGGAAATGTCGCCGCCATAACATTTGGCGGTGACGTCCTTGCGAAGGGCGGAAAGGGTTTCGCGGGCAATGACCTTGCCGCCGATGGCGGCCTGGATCGGAATCTTGAACATGTGGCGCGGGATCAGCTCTTTCAGCTTCTCGCACATGGCGCGACCACGGCCCTCCGCGCGCTGGCGGTTGACGATCATGGCCAGCGCATCCACCGGCTCGTCATTGACGAGGATGGACATTTTCACCAGGTCGCCTTCTTCATACTTTTCGATGTGATAGTCGAAGCTGGCATAGCCGCGCGACACGCTCTTCAGACGGTCATAGAAATCGAACACCACCTCGTTCAGCGGCAGCATATAGATCACCATGGCGCGGTTGCCGGCATAGGTCAGTTCGACCTGGCGGCCGCGGCGGTCCTCGCAAAGCTTCAGGACCGAACCCAGATATTCGTCCGGCACCAGGATGGTCGCCTTGATCCAGGGTTCTTCGATACGGTCGATATAGGTCACATCCGGCATGTCGGCCGGATTGTGCAGTTCCTTCATGTCGCCGTTGTTGAGATAGATGTGATATATCACCGACGGCGCGGTGGTGATCAGGTCCAGATTGAATTCGCGCTCCAGCCGCTCGCGCACGATTTCCAGATGCAGCAGGCCCAGGAAGCCGCAGCGGAAGCCGAAGCCGAGGGCGGCGCTACTTTCGGTTTCATAGGTGAAGCTGGCGTCATTGAGGTGCAGCTTGCTGAGCGCATCGCGCAGGTCTTCGAATTGCGCCGCATCGACCGGGAACAGGCCGCAGAACACCACCTGCTGCGCCGGCTTGAAGCCGGGCAGGGGCGTTGGCGTGCCCTTGCGTTCGTCGGTGATGGTATCGCCGACCTTGGTGTCGGCCACCTGCTTGATCTGGGCGGTGATATAGCCGACCTCGCCGGGGCCCAGCTTTTCGACCGGCAGCTTCTTTGGTTTGAAGACGCCGATCTGCTCCACCTGATAGACGGCGTCGGTCGCCATCATGCGGATCTTCTGGCCCTTCTTCAGTTCGCCGTCGATGATGCGCACCAGCACGACCACGCCCAGATAGGCGTCGTAGTAGCTGTCGATCAGCAGCGCCTTCAGCGGCGCGTCCAGCTCGCCCTTTGGGGCGGGCAGGCGGGTGACCACCGCTTCTAGCACCTGGTCGATGTTCAGGCCGGTCTTGGCGCTGATGGGAACGGCATCGCTGGCATCCAGCCCGATCACATCCTCGATCTGCTGCTTGACCCGGTCGGGCTCGGCGGCAGGCAGGTCGATCTTGTTGAGGACCGGCACGATCTCCAGCCCCGCATCGATCGCCTGATAGACATTGGCCAGGGTCTGGGCCTCGACGCCCTGGCTGGCATCCACCACCAGAAGCGCGCCTTCGCAGGCGGCCAGGCAGCGGCTGACCTCATAGCCGAAGTCCACATGGCCCGGCGTGTCCATCAGGTTCAGGATATAGGTCTGGCCGTCCAGGGCCTTGTATTCCAGCCGAACGGTCTGGGCCTTGATGGTGATGCCCCGCTCCCGCTCGATATCCATCGAATCCAGGATCTGGTTGGTCATTTCCCGGGCGGCGACCGTGCCGGTGAACTGGATCAGCCGGTCGGCCAGGGTGGATTTGCCATGGTCGATATGGGCGACGATGGAGAAGTTGCGGATTTTGGAGAGGTCGGCCATTTGGGGCGGGTGTTAGCAGAACACCCAACCCTGTTCTAGGGCCCCCATTCCACACGCTTTTCCGGCTATAACCGGCCCATGCTGCACTATCTCTACCTGGATTATGGCGGCCGGCGGCAAGTCCGGCGGGAGCTGAAATACAGCCTGATCTCCTTGCGGGAAGAATTGGGGCGGCAGGAACTGGCGGGGGTGGAGGGCGCCCGGATCGCCGTCTATACCGACGCGCCCCAGGTCTATGCCAACTGGCCGGTGACGGTGGTCGATATCGCTGCCCGCACGCAAGGCTGGTCGGGCGACGGGCTTTACCACCACCGGATCAAGCCGGCGGTGGTGCTGGACGCCCTGAAGCGCTTTGAGGGGCCGGTCTGCTTTCTGGACGGCGACAGCATCATCCAGCCGGGCTTCCACGCCGAAGTGACGGCCAGGATGGCGCCGCAGGAAGAATGGTCGGTGACACGGACGCCGCTGGCCATGAACCGGTTCGAGCTGCGCAACCCTTTCCCGCCGCTCAAGGGGTTCCGGACCCGGCTGCCGCATCTGGGCTATTACCACTATGACGTGGAAAATAGCTGGATGTTCAATTCCGGTCTGATCGGCGCATCCCCGGTGCATCTGCCGCTGCTGGAAGACACGCTGGCCTTTATCGATGCCCTGATCGGGCGGGCCCATAAATTCGTGACGCTGGAACAGTTCGCCATCAGCGAGGCGGCGCGGCTGTCCCAGACGCCCATCGCCGAAGTGCATGAAACCTTCCTGCACTATTGGCAGGGACGGCGGCGCATCTATATGGCCAACCATATCGAAAAGAACCTGTCGCCCGACTGGGACGATCTGACCCCGCCGAAGGAATGGGCCAAAATGAACTACTGGGCGGTGCGGGCCTACAACTATTGGCATGGCATCACCCGGCCCTTCGGAATGTTCCGCGCATGAAAACCGACAAGAACAAAAAAACCGAAACAGTCGCCGATCTTTGGCCCGGCCAGTCGGTGCCCCTGCTCAAGGCGCTGCATATCCTCACCCACAATGGCGGGCTGAATGCGGATTCCCGCCGCAAGCTGAAACAGGTGCAGCACCTGGCGCAGCTCATCAAACCCGCGATCGACGAAAGCCTGAAACAGAAAGATGCGCCTGTGCTGGCCGATCTTGGCGCGGGAAAATCCTATCTGGGCTTCATCCTGTATGATCTGTTTTTCCGCGCCGCCGGCCGGGGCGAAGTGATCGCGGTGGAAGCCCGCGCCGATCTGATCGAAACAGCCAGGAAGATCGCGGCAGAAAGCGGCTTCGACCGCATGCGCTTTGTCGAAAGCCGGATCGCCGATTCAGACGTGGGCGCGGTCGATATCGTCACGGCGCTGCATGCCTGCGACCAGGCCACGGATGAGGCCATCCTGTTCGCGCTGAAGCATGACGCCAAATTCGTGGCGCTGGTGCCCTGCTGCCAGGCCGAGCTGTCGCGTGCGCTGGATGATGTCAAAGGGCCCATGGCCCAGCTCTGGCGCCATCCCATCCAGCGGCGGGAATTCGGCGCGCACCTCACCAATGTGCTGCGCGGGCTTTTTCTGGAAGCCCATGGCTACAAGGTGCGGGTGACAGAATTCACCGGCTTCGAGCATACCCAGAAGAACGAGATGATCTTCGCCGAACGCCACCAGCGTTCCAACCCGCGCGCCAGGGCCGAGTTCGACAAGCTGGTCGCGGAGATTGGTGTCGCTCCGGATCTTCTCAAGTTCGCTTAGGATCAGCTTCGCAGCGTCGCGCCCAGCTTCAGCGCCGCCGCAACGATCTTCTGGGCCAGCGCTTCGATCTCGGCATCGGTCAGGGTGGCGTCGCGCGGCTGGATGCGTACCGCCACGGCGATGGATTTCTTGCCGTCCGGTACGCCCTTGCCCTCATAGACATCGAAGATCGAAACATTTTCGATCAGGCTGCGGTCGGCCAGCTTCACGGCCTTGACGATCTCGCCGGCGGCAAGGCCCGCATCCGCCACGAATGCAAAGTCGCGCTCGATGGCCTGGTAGGGCGAAGGCTGGAACAGCGGCTTTGCCTTGCCCTTGGACTTGGCGTCGGGAATGGCATCCAGGAAGATTTCGAAACCGGCGGCCGGGCCTTTCAGGTCGAAGGCCGCCAGCACCCTGGGATGCAGCTCGCCGAACTGGGCGATCACCTTGGGGCCCATCGCGATGGTGCCGCTGCGTCCCGGATGATACCAGCCGGGCGCGCCTTGCGTGATCGGCGCCGACATGGGCCCGCCGGTGATCGCTTCCAGCGCCGCCAGCAAGTCGGCCTTGGCGGCGAAGACGCCCGACTGTTCGCCCAGCTTCTGCCAATCGCGTTCGCCCTGGCCGGTGCGGATGGCGGCGGCCACGGTCTTTTGCGCTTCCGGCATGCCGCTGTCGAAGGCGGCGCCGATCTCGAAAAGCTGCAGGCTCGAAAAGCCGCGCGCCGCATTGCGCGAGGCGGCCGCCAGAAGCGATGGCAGCACGGAAGGCCGCAAGGCATCGAGGTCCGAGGCAATGGGATTGGAAAGCTGGCGCGCATCGTCGCCGCCGCCGAACAGTTTGGCCTGGTCGCGGGCAATGAATGAGAAGCTCACGCTTTCGTTGAAGCCGCGGCTGGCCAGCGCCCGGCGCGCGGTGCGGTTGCGGCGTTGCTTGCCCGAAAGCACGGGCTTGGCCACGGCGCTGGGCCGCTCCAGCGGCAGGGACGGCACGTCGCTCAGGCCATGGATGCGGACCACTTCCTCGACCAGGTCGGCGGGGCCATCTACGTCATGACGCCAGGACGGCGGCACCACCTGCAAGGCGCTGCCACGATCTTCGACCACAAAGCCAAGGCCCTGCAGGATGGAAATGATCCGCTCGCGCGGCAGGCGCACAGCGCCCAGCGTTTCGACCAGTGCCGGATCGAAGGCGATCGGCGTGTGCGGCGGCGGCAGTTCCCCCGCGATGACGACATCGCTGGCTTCACCGCCACACCATTCCAGGATCAACTGTGTGGCAAGCTCCAGCCCCGGCAGCACCCATTGCGGATCGACGCCGCGCTCGAAGCGGTAGCGCGCATCCGAAATGATGCCCTGCCTGCGCCCGGCGCGCGCGATGCGCGCCGGATCGAAATAGGCGGACTCGATGAAGACATTCACCGTGTCGTCATAGCTGCCGCTGTCCTTGCCGCCCATCACGCCGGCAATACCCAGCGCCCTGCTATCGTCGGCAATAACGATGGTGTCGGCGTCCAATGTGTAGGTCTGGTCGTCCAGCGCCAGCACCTGTTCGCCGTCCTTCGCCATGCGGGCATGCATGTTGCCCGTCAGCTTGTCGGCATCGAAGACATGCAGCGGGCGCCCCCGTTCGTGGCTGACCAGATTGGTCACATCCACCAGGGCGCAAATGGATTTCAGGCCCACGGCCTTGAACCGGTCCTGCACCCATTTGGGCGCCGGACCATTCTTGACGCCACGGATCAGCCGCCCGGCAAAGACAGGGCAGGCGTTCTTCGGTTCGGGCGTGAAATCGAGCGTGATGGCCTTGGGGCAGGGGAACTTGCCCTGCACCGGCTGCACTTTCTGGGTCTTCAGGGTGCCAAGGCCGGCCGCCGCCAGATCGCGCGCGATGCCATAGACAGACGCGGCGTCGCCCCGGTTGGGCGTGATGGAAACATCGAACAGGGGATCGTCGGCCAGCAGGCCTGCGTCCACCAGAGACGCCTTGACCGGCGAACCGGCCCTGGCGCCGGCGGGCAGCTCGATGATGCCGTTGTGATCTTCGCCCAACAGCAATTCACGCGCGCTGCACATCATGCCGCGCGATTCCACATCGCGGATCTTGCCGATCTTCAGGGCTTCCCCGGTGGCGGGGATGACGGTGCCCGGCCGCGCCAGCACCACCTTGATGCCGGCGCGCGCATTGGGGGCGCCGCAGACAATCTGCAGATTGTCCTTGCCGTCGCTCACGCTGCACAGGCGCAGCTTGTCGGCATTGGGATGCTTTTCGGCGGTGATGACTTCTCCGACGATAAAATCCTTCAGGCTTGCGGCCGGATCGGTGACGCTTTCCACTTCCAGCCCAATGGCGGTCAGCTTCTCGGCGATGGTCGCGGCATCGGCCTGGGTGTCCAGATGCTCCTTGAGCCAGCTCAGGGTGAACTTCACTTGCTGAGCCCCCCATCAAGCGTGGGCAGGTCCAGCGCCGCAAAGCCGTAATGCTTCAGCCAGCGCAGGTCGGCTTCGAAGAAGCTGCGGATGTCGGGCATGCTGTATTTCAGCATGGCCATGCGGTCCAGGCCGAAGCCGAAGGCAAAGCCCTGATATCTGCCGGAATCAATCCCGCAATTTTCCAGCACCTTGCGATGGACCATGCCGCTGCCGCCCAGCTCCAGCCAGTCATTGCCGGTGCCAAACGTGATCTTGCCCGGCACGCTGCGGTCGCAGCGCATGTCCCATTCCAGCGACGGCTCGGTGAAGGGAAAGAAGGACGGCCGCGCCCGCAGCTCGATCTTGTCGATCTCGAAAAAGGCCTTGCAGAATTCCTCGACCGTCCATTTCAGATGGCCCAGATTGATGCCCTCGTCGATCACCAGGGCTTCGACCTGATGGAACATGGGCGAATGGGTGGCGTCGCTGTCCACGCGATAGGTGCGGCCTGGCGAGATGATGCGGATCGGCGGCTTGGTCTTCAGCATGGTGCGCACCTGCACCGGCGACGTATGGGTGCGCAGCACATGCGATGACCCGTCGGCCTGTGGCGCGACATAAAAGGTATCCTGCATCTGGCGCGCGGGATGATCGGGCGGGATGTTCAGGCGGGTGAAATTGTAATCGTCATATTCGACGTCGGGCCCCTCGGCGACGCCAAAGCCCAGGTCGGCGAATATGGCGACCACTTCCTCCAGCACCTGGCTGATGGGATGGACGGTGCCGCTATTTTCGCCGCGGGCGGGCAGGGTGACATCCAGCTTTTCGGATGCCAGGCGCAGCTCCAGCGCCGCGTCCCCCAGCGCGGCCTTGCGCGCCGCAATGGCGGCGGTGACCGCATCCTTCAGACCGTTGAACTGCGGACCCTTGATCTTGCGCTCTTCGGGATCGAGCTTGCCCATGGTCGCCAGCAGGGCGCTGATCGACCCTTTCTTGCCCAGGGTCGCCACGCGCACGGCTTCCAGCGCCGCCTCATCGGCGGCGGCGGAAATCTCGGCCATGATCTCGGATTGAAGAGCGGCGATGTCGGTCATGCAAACTCCGGATGCGGATATGGCCGGCCCTGAAAAAATTCAGGGGCCGGCCTGATCTCCGGTGGAGCGTGCTTAGGCTTTCGACGCCTGATCCACCAGAGCCTTGAACGCTGCGGGCTCGTGGATCGCCAGATCGGACAGAACCTTGCGGTCCACCACGATGCCGGCGCCGGCGAGCCCGGCGATAAATCGGCTATAGGTCAGGCCATGCTCGCGCACGGCGGCGTTGATGCGCTGGATCCACAGGGCGCGGAAGTTACGCTTGCGCTCCTTGCGGCCGATATAGTTGTGCTGCAGCGACTTGTCGGCCGCGGCATTGGCCGTGGTGATGTTGTTCTTGCGGCGACCGCGCATGCCCTTGGTCTGCTTGAAGACCTTCTTGCGGCGGGCGTGGCTGGGAACGGAACGGGGTGAGCGGCTCATGGATCAGATACCTCCGCCATAGGGCATCCAGCGCTTCACGCGCCGGGTTTCGGATTCGGACAGCGTGTCCATGCCGCGAAGATCGCGGGTACGGGCCGGCGAATTGTTGATCAGCCGGTGGCGCTTGCCGACCTGGTGGGTCTTGATCTTGCCTTTGGCAGTGATTTTAAAGCGCTTTTTGGCGCCCGACTTGGTCTTCATCTTGGACATTTTGCTATCCTTCATGGCACCCGGACGTATCCGGTCCCCCTGGGTTGATGTGCAGGTCGGCGCACGGGGGTCGCATTTGGGGCTGCCACGGCATGTCCGGCCGGGCCGCCCAAGAGGGGCGCCTTCTATCGGGGCAGGGCCCGGCACGCAAGGAAAAAGGGGTCCCGGTCGGCCCCGGGCCGCCGGGACCCCTTTTTCCTTGCGTGC
>CAYFKU010000016.1:42160-42374 GCA_964343955.1 uncultured Rhizobium sp.
CCGGCTATTTGCCGGAACCGCCGCAGCCGCCGGGCCGGTCGTTCGCAGCCGGGCATGATCGCCTGACGCCGTTCCCCCGGCGGCAGAATAACAATTAATATATTGAAATATATGGCATTTTTATTTTCCGGCCCCGGAAGGCGCGCAATGCTTGGGCAAACCGTCAGCCCTGGGGCGCCACCGCCGGCGCCGGCCGTACCGCTCGATGCTGGCC
>CAYFKU010000017.1:0-626 GCA_964343955.1 uncultured Rhizobium sp.
CGGCGGCTGGGATCGGCGGGCGGCAGGGGGCCGGGCTTTCTTGTCGGGTCGGCGGCCGGCGGGCGGGGCATCAGCGCGCCCTGGCTGAACTTGATCTGTGTCACCGCTGTCCGCCCCAGATAGGCATTGATGCGCTCGCATAGCGGGCGCTTTTCATGGGCCAGGAACAGTGCCGCGCCCGGCGTGGCGCGCAAGGTCAGCGTGCCGCCCGCGGGACCGTCGGCCAGTTTCACGGGCTGTGCCAGGCGCGCGACCTCGGGCCCAGCGATCTCGCTCCAGCGCAGCACCAGCGTGGGATCGGAAAAGCCGGCGCGGGCAAAGGCGGTGCCCGCGGTCAGGCGCGCATCGCCGCCCACCGGCGAGACGCGGCCCCGCCGCTGGATCGGGGCTTCTTGAGTTTCTTTCGGACCTCGGGCCATGGTGGAAGTATGCCGCGACAAGCCAAAGCACAAAAGCAGGATCTCTCGGCCCGCCTGCTTGCCTGGTACGATGTGCATCGCCGGGTGCTGCCCTGGCGCGCGCCCCCCTCGAAAGAAAATGGCGGAAAGCGCGCCGATCCCTATCGCGTCTGGCTGTCGGAAATCATGCTGCAGCAGACCACGGTGCAGGCGGTGGCCGGCTATTAC
>CAYFKU010000017.1:636-16254 GCA_964343955.1 uncultured Rhizobium sp.
ATTACCGCAAGTTCCTGTCGCTCTGGCCGGATGTGAAGGCCCTGGCCGCCGCGCCGCAGGAGGATGTCCTCGCGGCATGGGCGGGGCTTGGCTATTACGCCCGCGCGCGCAATCTCCATGCCGCCGCCAAGGTGGTTGCGGGGCAGATGGGCGGAAAATTTCCGACATCGGCGGAGGCCTTGCGCGCACTGCCCGGCGTGGGCGGCTATACCTCGGCTGCCATTGCCGCCATCGCCTACGATGAAAAACAGGCCGCGATGGACGCCAATGCCGAACGTGTCATCGCCCGCCTGTTCGCGGTGAAAACACCATTGCCGCGTGGAAAGAAGGAAATGCACGCCCATTGCCAGGCGCTGGTGCCGGAGCGGGCAGGGGATTTCGCCCAGGCGTTGATGGATCTGGGCAGCGCCATCTGCACGCCCAGGCGGCCGGCCTGTCCCAATTGCCCGCTCGCGGACGATTGTCAGGCGCGCAAACTGGGCATCCAGGAACAATTGCCCGTAAAGGCGCCCAAGATTGCCCGTCCCCTGAAGCGGGGCGCCGCCTTTGTGGTGCGGGACAAAAGCGGCGCGGTTCTTCTGGTTAAGCGGCCGGACAAGGGGCTTCTTGCTTCGATGCTGGAGCCGCCGCTTGGTCCCTGGGACGAGGATTTTCCGAATGGCAAAACGGCGCTGAAACAGGCCCCCTTTGCAGCCGACTGGAAGAAGCGCCCCGGCATCGTCCGCCACGGCTTCACGCATTTCGAGCTGGAGGTGGAGGTCTATTGCGCGGAAGTCGGCAAGCGCCCGCAGATGTCATGGCCGGGGAAGCCCCGGTCATCCATGGATGGCCGCCTCAAGGGCGGCCATGAAAAGGACAATGTACGGTGGGTCCAAAGCGACAAGCTGCGAGACGTCGCCTTGCCGACCGTGATGCGCAAGATCGTCGAGCATGGCCTGGGCGATGATGGACCGCTCTTCGGCTTACGAAAGTCCCGACCTTAGCTGCTGGCGCAGCACATCGATCGGCACCAGGCTGCCGTTCATCTCGAAATGCCAGAAGGTCCAGCCATTGCAGGCATCCAGCCCCTGCACATGCGCGCCCATCTGGTGGATGGAGCCCGAAGCATTGGCGGTGACCAGGGTGCCGTCGGCGCGGACCTTGGCGGTCTGGTTCTTGCGGGGGCCGCACAGCACCGTGCCCACGGGCAACAGGCCGCGTTCGACCACCCAGCCAAAGGGAATGCGGGGTTCGGCGCGTTTGGATTTGGTCACTTCCAGGACATCGCTGTCCGCCGGTTCGACCTCAGCGATGCGCGCGCGCGCCACATCGGCATAGGTCTTCTCGCGCTCGATGCCGATGAAGCGCCGCCCCAGCCGCTTGGCAACGGCGCCGGTGGTGCCGGAGCCGAAGAAGGGGTCCAGGATCACGTCGCTCTTCTTGGTCGAAGACACGATCACCCGGTGCAGCAGGGCTTCGGGCTTCTGGGTGGAATGGGCCTTCTGGCCGCCGGCATCCTTGAGGCGCTCGCCGCCCGAACAGATCGGCAGGGTCCAGTCCGAGCGCATCTGCAGCTCGTCATTCAGCGCCTTCATCGCCTCGTAGTTGAAGGTGTATTTGGTCTCTTCGCTCTTGGCGGCCCAGATCAGGGTCTCGTGCGCGTTGGTGAAACGGCGGCCCTTGAAATTGGGCATGGGATTGGACTTGCGCCACACCACATCGTTCAGGATCCAGAAGCCCAGATCCTGCAGGGTCGCGCCGACGCGGAAGATATTGTGATAGGAGCCGATCACCCACAGTGCGCCATTGTCCTTCAGGCAGCGGCGGGCCTGGGCCAGCCATTCGCGGGTGAAGCGGTCATATTCGGAAAAGCTGCTGAACTGGTCCCAGTGATCGTCAACCGCATCCACCTTGGACTGGTCGGGGCGGCGCAGTTCGCCGCGAAGCTGCATGTTGTAGGGCGGGTCGGCGAATATCAGGTCGGCGCAGCCGTCCGGCAGCGCCTTCATGCGCTCCACGCAGTCGCCTTCGATCACGCAATCCAGTTTGAGAGAAGCCATGTCCCGCCCGAAAATATCAACAGCGGGATTCACACTGATTCGCCGCGAGTCGGCGGTCAAGAGTCTTTATGAATCAAAGTATTAGAATTGAGTCCACGGATTCATCCCCACACTAGATATTGTGGCTGTGGAGAAGGCGCGGGACTCGGGCTGGTTGTGCCCGGCCTGGCGGGCGCGGGGTTGAAAGCGCCGGCGCCTGTCCCGCACAGTCCGGCGATGACTCTCAAAAGCCTGATCCGCGATCTGACCCCGCCGCTTCTGTGGCGGGCGATCCAGTCCTTGAAGGGCCGATACAGGACCTATCCCGACTGGGCCGCGGCGTCAGCCGCCGCCGGCACCTATGATGACGAGCTGCTCAACCGCTTCCGCGCCGCGCGCGCGCAGACCGCGCCGCCCACGCCGCTGGAAGACAATGCCCTGCTATGGCTGGTCCGGATTCTGCCGGGGCCGCTCTCCATCGTGGATTTCGGCGGCGCGACAGGGGGCGTCGGGCTGGCGCTGCGGGCATATGCACCTGACACACGCTTCACGGTGGTCGAGACGCCCGCGCTGGTCGCGTTGATGCCGGGCGGGCAGGGGATCGCCTTCACCAGCCAAATGCCCGCCGACTGCGACGTCTTCTTCACCAGCGGCACGCTGCAATATATGCCCGATCCCTATGACATTCTTGAGCGGGGTTTCGCCGGGGCGCGCCGGGCCGTGGTCCTCAAGCGCAATTATTTCTCGGAGCGGCCGATTTTCCGGGTCCATCACAGCCGGCTGTTCGAGAATGGCGCCGGCCCCATTCCACCGGGCTACACGGACATGATCGCGTCCTATCCCCTTGCCGCCTTGCGCGAGAGCAGGGTTCGCGAGATCGCGGCGCGCCACGGCTTCAAGCTGTTCGCACGGGTGCCTGACGAGGATGGCGTGGTCATCCCGCAAGAGGGCGCCTATGGCGTCCAGCTTGTGTTTCTCAGGCCATAGTGCCGGCCGCCGGCTCGATGCCCTGTAGCAGGTTGCGGATGGGCCCGAAGCTGCGCCGGTGATGAACGGTCACGCCGTGCAGCTTCAATCCGCGATAATGTTCGGGCGTGCCGTAACCCTTGTTGCTCTTCCAGTTGTAGCCCGGATGCTCGTCATGCAGGCGCGTCATGATGCGGTCCCGCGTCACCTTGGCGATGATGGAGGCCGCGGCAATCGAAACGGAGCGCGCATCGCCATCGACCAGCGTGTCGCATTTGCAGGGCAGGGCGGGGGCATCATTGCCGTCCACCAGCGCTAAGTCCGCCGCCACGGTCAGGGCGCGCACCGCCCGCGCCATCGCCAGATGCGTCGCCTGGCGGATGTTGACCAGGTCGATCTCGCCCACGCTGGCTTCGCCCACGCCCACCGCGATGGCCTGTTCCATGATCTTGGGAAAGAGCATTTCGCGGCTTTCCTCGTCCAGTTGCTTGGAGTCGTTCAGGCCCCTGGGGATGCGCCCCCGCTCCAGGATGACCGCCGCCGCCACCACCGGACCCGCCAGCGGCCCACGCCCGGCCTCATCGACGCCGCAGATGCGCAAGGGTTCGGGCCCCGCATGGGCTTTCAGCAGCCGGGACTCATAGATGTAATGCGGCATGCCGCAGCTAAGCATTTCCAGAACAGCCGCGAAGCAGTTTTTCGCGCCGAAATGCCAAGAACCAACAGCTAGAGCAATGAAAGCTGATCGCCCAGACGGGGCGGCCGCCGGAACTTGTGGGTCGCAAGGGGCTGGGCGGGCAGGTTCAGCCCCAGCCGCTTCACCGCCATGTGGAACCGGCGCGCCATCATCTGGGCGTAAGGCCCCGTGCCCGTCATGCGGACATTCCAGTTGCTGTCATAGTCCTTGCCGCCGCGCATGGACCGCACCAGGGCCATGACATGCCGGGCGCGGTCGGGCCTGTTGGTTTCCAGCCATTCGCGGAACAGGTCCTTGATCTCCAGCGGCAGGCGGAGCAGCACATAACCGGCCGACCGCGCGCCATGATCCGCCGCCGCCGACAGGATCTGTTCCATCTCATGATCGTTCAGGGCGGGAATGGCGGGGGCGAACATCACGCCGGCGGGAATGCCTGCGTCGGACAGTCCCTGAATGGCCTGCAGCCGCCTCTGCGGCGTGCCGGCGCGCGGTTCCATCACCCGCGCGAGGCGGCGGTCCAGTGTGGTGATCGACAGCGCCGCCTTGGCCAGGCCCATTTTCGCCATGTCGGACAGGATATCGATGTCGCGCAGGATCAGCGGCGACTTGGTGACGATCGCCACCGGATGGCGAAAATCGCGCAGCACTTCCAGAATGGACCGCGTGATGCGCATCTTCTTTTCCAGCGGCTGATAGGGGTCGGTATTGGTGCCCATGGCGATGACCCTGGGCACATAGCCTGGCGCACTTAATTCCCTGGCCAGAAGCTCGGCCGCATTGGGCTTGGCCAGCAGCCGGCTTTCGAAATCCACCCCCGGCGACATGCCCAGATAGGCGTGGGATGGACGGGCGAAGCAATAGATGCAGCCATGCTCGCAGCCCCGATAGGGATTGACCGACTGGTCGAAGGAAATGTCGGGCGATTTGTTGCGGGCGATGATGGTGCGGGTGGCGTCATGAATGACTTCGGTGCGCAGGGGCGGGGGGCTGTCATCATCGTTGCGCCAGCCATCGTCCCAGCCGTCATCCAGCAGCACCCGGGTCTGCTTCTCATAGCGCCCCACCGCATTGGAGACGGCGCCCCGGCCGCGCAGGACGTCCGGCCGGATGGTGGTGTTCAGCACGACGGTCATGGGGGCAGGATAGGTCCAAATGAGAACAAATCAAGTACAAAATGTCCTGGAACGCGATCCGGCCCCGTGAGGGTCATGCTAGAACCGCGCCCGAAGCGCGGGATCAGCCGCGCCCAAGGGGAGACTTCCATGAAGAGATTTGCGCTCAGCCTGCTCTTTGCCGCGGCCGCCACGCCGGCGCTGGCCGCCACCGACATCACGCTCAATGTGCCGATGGCTTTTCCGGAAAGCCTGACCTCCACCGCCGACGGCACCGTCTATATCGGCGGGTTGAGTTCCGGCGCGGTCTATCGCGCCGCGCCGGGCGCCGCCACCGCCGCGCCCTTCATCAGTAAGCAGGCTGGGCAGTTCGGCCTGGTGCTGGGCGTGCTGGCCGACAGCGCCACGGACACTCTGTGGGTCTGCGATGACAATGGGGACAAGGCTTACCTGAAGACCTTTGCTCTCAAGTCCGGCTCTCTCAAGAAATCCTACGAACTTCCGGGCGGCGGCTTCTGCAACGACATCGCGCTCAAGGGTAAAGACGCCTATATCACCGACACCAAGTTCGGCCGCATTCTGAAACTGGCCGGCGGCAGCAATGCGCTGACCGTCTGGTACACCAATGACAAGAGCGATCCTTCGCTGGACGGCATCGTCTGGCAGGGCAATGTCGTCTATACCAACACCTATAACGGCAACAACATCATCCGCATTTCCGTCAATCCCGACGGCAGCGCCGGCAAGGGCGTGAACCTGAAGCCCTCGATGGATGTCTATCAGCCTGACGGCTTGCGCCTGTCGTCCGACGGCAGGATCCTGATGGTGGAGGGCCGCGGCAAGGACGGCAATGGCCGCCTGGATGAAGTGACCGTCAAGGGCGATACCGCCACGATCCGCGTCATCAAGGACAAATACATGCTGCCCACCGCCGTGACGGTGGTCGGCAATACCGCCTATGTGCTGGAAGCCAAGCTGAACTATCAGCGCGATCCGGCGCTGAAGGGCAAGGACCCGGCGCCCTTCAAGGCCTATGCGGTGCCGCTCAAATAGGCATTTTCGCGCATTATTACCGTCATTTCAGGAAATCCCGCCGCCGGAGCTAACCGTGCGGCGGGATTTTCTTTGTTGCACTGCACAGAATGAGTCATGATGGGCGCATGGTTTCCGTCATTGTTCCGACCCTGAACTCCGAGCGCCTGCTGCCGCGCTGTTTCGACAGCCTGATCGGGGCCGCCGTGCGCGGCGTCTTGCGCGAGGTGATCGTGGCCGATGGCGGCTCCACCGACTCCACCCTCATGCTCGCCGACGCGACCGGCGCGCACATTGTGCACGCCAGGGCAAACCGGGGCGCGCAGATGATGGAAGGCGCCCGCGTCGCGCGCGGGGACTGGCTTCTGTTCCTGCGTCCGGAGACGGCGCTGGAATCCGGCTGGGAGGTGGAGGCGGAATCTTTCCTGGCCCAGTCGGTCATGGAACGGCCGCGCGCCGCCGTGTTCCGCTTTGCGCTGGAGGATTTCGGCGGCGAGGCGCGCCGGGCGGAATTCCTCGCCAATGCCAGCGCTGCCCTGTTCGCGCTGCCTTATGGCGATCAGGGCCTGCTGATCCCCAAGCGGCTTTACACAAAGCTGGGCGGCTATCGCGCCCTGGCCGACATGGAAGATGCCGACCTGGTGCGCCGCATCGGCCGGCGGCGGCTGGTTTCGTTGCGCGCGCGCGCGGTCAATGTCGCCCGTCCGAAACAGAGCGTGCTGCGCGGCGCCGCGCTGACGCTTTTGCACAAGCTGCGCGTGCCGTCGCGGCTGCTGGCCAATCTCTGAAACACTCAGGATTCTGGCTTGGCGAGATGACGCGCTTTGGGTGGATGGCGATGTCCGCTCCTGGGCTCAAAGCGGGCATCAGCCACCCTTTTGTGCAGCACCGCACTGGAGTAGGGTTTCTTGCGTAAATGGGAGGTAGCCATGAGCCGCGTCCTGACCGCCGCACTTCTCGTTCTCACGCTATCCGCGCCAGCCTTGCCCACGATGGCGGGGCCGGACGCTTATTCGGACAAGCTAAAACTTGACCCGATTACATGCCAAATCCGACCGATCCCGAATATGGCCCAGTTACAGGAAAAGGTATGCAAGCGCAGTTCGGAATGGGCGCGCATAGACGCTGGCCCTCGTTTCGCTGGGGAGGGTTTGGGACCTTATGCCGGTGATGGAATGCCGAGTACCAATCTTAGCCAGCCCCACTAACCCCCCGTGTCCGCTTTTGGCGCAATGCGGGCGTTCAACGGCGCTTGGCGCGACAGGCCTAGACCGGCATTTTGCGCTTGCTGTGCTCCCTGCCCATGATCGAGGTCGCCTCATCGTCAGTTTCGAACACCATCACGCCTTCGTCGATCTCCTTGTTGACGAAAAAAGGATTTCCCGGATCGGTGTTGGGACTGATGTGCAGGAAGCGCACATTGTTCTTCTTGCACAGTTGGCGGACATTCTCGCCCACTTTTACCAGTTCGGGCCGGGTGGCGAGTTTGGTGATGTCGCCCAGGATGCTGTTGTCGTCCATGATGGACAGGCCGTCCAGCCAATAGGAATGATCGCCTGGCCCCCATTCGGCAAAGGCGATGCCTGGCAGCGCGATGGTAGTATCGGCCTGCTGGTCGGCGATGGTATCCTCGATCTTGACGCCAAAGATCAGCTCGCCGTTGGGGTTGAGCGGCCACAGATCGGCAAGATGATTGTATTTGTGCAGCGGCACGCCCCAGATCTGGGCGGCATAGCCAGCGGATGAGCCCCGCAGACCGCGCATCGGCAGGTTTATTCCGGGACGCGGAAATGGATATCGGCAGGACATCTGTGAAAATACCTGGATCGCCTTGGTGTCGCGGGCGTGACAGATATGAATGCCATGAATGCCGCAATCCAGCAGTTGTTGGATCACCCAACTGTTGGCCCGGGCGTAGGCCTCGTCCAGTCCGATAATGCAGGGTTCCACGAACACCGCCGGCGTGCGATGGCCACTGGGCGTGGGCCCGCCATCCACCAGGCCGCGCATGAATTCGCGCAGGGCCGAGAAATCCAGCGCGCCATGCTCCATCTCGACATTGATGGCATCCAGATGCGTCCTGGCCATCCGCAGTCCCTGGGCATAGGGATCAATGCCCGGCCCCAAGCCGGAGATGCCGTAATAGATGGGCTGGTTGTCTTCCCACAGCTCGATCGCCTTGTTGATGCGGCGCGGCTTGTAGTTGCGGTCCACCGTGGATGGTTGTGTGCGCCGGGTCAGCGGCATGTCATAGCCCACATGCAAGGGATTGCCCGATTGCAATTGCGCCGCAGCCGGCGCCGCTGCCAGTGCACCTGCTCCGGCTAGCAGAAAATCCCGCTTCTTTATATCCATGTCGGTGCGCTCCCCAGCTTGGCTTTCGGAATTAGGACCGCAATTCCAGGATAGCTGCAATCATGCGCTGCAACAGAGCCTGGGATATGCTGCGGTCGGAAGGTGCATGGCCGCTTCTGGCGCAAAGCGGACGTCAGGGGGGCGCCAAGGGAGAGAAAAGCGGCCTTCGCAAGTCAGGATACTGAGTGCCGACGGGGCACTTACGGCTTGGCGTTGATCTTGAGGCCATAGGCGCTTGATGCGCCTGCGCCCGCGGCCTGCACGCTGCGGGCCGGCTGATAGATCGGCCACTGTCCGGCGGAAATCTGATCCAGGCTGTGCGCATCCTGGCCGAAACGGCGGCGATAGAGCCAGTGATAGAGCATCACCCGCTTCACATAGGAGCGGGTCTCGGCCACCGGAATGCTTTCCACGAACAGAAGCGGGTCGCTGCCGCCTGCCTTGGTGTTGCGCCAGCGCGTAACCGCGCCGGGCCCGGCATTATAGGCGCCGCCCAATTCCAGAAGATTGCCGTCAAGCGCGCCCAGCAGATGCTCGATATATTTCTGTCCCACGGCCAGCGATGTGCTGGGCGTATAGAGCGTGTCGGGATCAGTCACGCCCATCAGGGATGCGGTCCTTGGCATCAGTTGCATCAGGCCGCGCGCGCCGACCGGTGAAGTGGCGCCGGTCTGAAAACGGCTCTCGATACGCGCGAAAGCCAGCACCAGCGAGGAATCCAGGCGATAGCCGTCATCGGGCGCATAGGGCGGCACCGGGAACAGGCCGGTGAAGATCATGCCGCGGGCCGCGCTGGCTTCGCTGGCCCGAAGCTCGATATTGGGTACGCCCAGGCTGCGCGCCAGGGCCGCCATGGCGGGATCCAGCCTTTCATTGTTGTTGACGAAGGCGCGGTTCAGCTCCGGACCGACATATTCATTCTCACCGATCTGCCACAGCGCAACCGCGCGCCGCGCCGGTGCGGCCGCCATCAGGTCGCGGAAATCCGCCTCGTTCAGGACGGCGTCGGCAAAGCCGGTCTGGGTATCGATGCCCAGGATGCGTTCGGATATCTGGCCGTAAAAGCTCGGCTCTTTTTCGGCGGCGAAATTCAGCAGGGTCACGACCTTCAAGGGATCGCCCGCCTGCATATGAGCGCGCGCGGCCCAGAAGGCGCCTTGGGCACGCAGGCTGTTCTGCGCCTCGGCGGTTTCGGCCAGCTTTTCCAGCAGCCGGATGGCGTTGGGCCAGTCGCCCAGCCGATAGGCGGCGAAGCCTGCATCCCACATCAGTTGCGGCACCGATCGGTCCGAGACCGAGCTGGCAAGCTGATAGGTCTCGCTGTCGCGGCCTTCGGCGCGATAGGAGGCGGCGATGCGATGCGCCAGCACCGCCAGGTCCGAGGTCGGAATGTTGGCCTGGATCTGGGTCATGTGGGCCAGCGCCTGGTCGGGCTGTCCCGCCTTGATGGCGGCCAGAATGGCCGGCATCGCCTGTCGGGCCGCGGCAGAACCGGGCATCGGCTCTTGCAGCTCGGTATCTTCATAGCCGCCGGTGCGGCCGCCCACGCCGCCGGTCGGGGCGGGGATGTTGGTCACCACCGCTACCGTCACTTTCTTGTGGTGACGGCGCACGGTCCTGGTCGAACGCGCCACCGTCATCCGGTAGATGCGGTCGGCGACCGCCAGGTCGCGATACTGTTCCAGCCAGGCTACCAGCGACTTGGCGGTGACCTTGGAGTGTGGGGCGGAGAGGAAATATTGCGCCTCGGCATAGCCCGCCAGCGACGGATCACTGAGCTGGGCAATCAATTTTTTGGCTTTGACGGTCTGGCCGGCGCGTTCCGCCGCCATGATCTGCCTGTAGAGCGCGACATCGCCGGGGCTGAGAATTTGCGGTGCGCTGGCCAGGGCAGGCGAGGGCGGCGCCACCGGCGGCGGCTTGAGCGGCACGGCAGGCTGCGCGAGCGCGGCGGTTCCCGCGAGCAGAAGACAGGCTAAGGCAATGAAAGCGCGAATGTTTTGGTGCCCTTCGAAGCAGCCCGCTTTAGTTAACGTTCCGATGCGGTTCCGGCAAGAGTCCCCGGATGGCGTCTAGGGTTTCTCGGGCAGGCCCAGGCTGTTCATCCGCTCCCGGATGGCCTGAAGGTCGCGCCAGGCCAGCTTCTTGTGGGCCGGCTGGCGCAGCAGATAGGCCGGATGCAGGGTCGGCATCAGCGGCACCATCCGGTCTCCGACACGATATTCCATCCAGCGGCCGCGCAATTTCATGATGCCGTCGGACACGCCCACCACATGCCGCGCCGCCACGGCGCCCAGAAGGATGATCACCCCCGGCTGCGCGAGTTCGATGTGCCGCCGCAGGAAGGGCAGGCAGGCCGCGGCTTCCTCCGGCGAGGGATCGCGATTGTCCGGCGGCCGCCAGTTGATCACATTTGTAATATAGGCGTTGACATTGCGATCCAGGCCGATGGCGGCCAGCATCTTGTCCAGCAATTGACCGGCGCGGCCGACAAAGGGCTTGCCGATACGGTCCTCGTCGCGGCCCGGCGCTTCGCCGATCAGCATCACCCGTCCTTCCGCCACGCCATCTGCGAAGACGGTATTTGTGGCGGTGCGTTTCAGGGCGCAGCCGTCAAAGGCTTCCATCGCGGCTTTCAGCTCCGCCAGGCTGCTTGCCGCGCCAGCCGCCGCCAGTGCGCCGCTTATGGCATCGCCATCCAGCGGCACGCCATTCGCGGGCACCGGAACAGGCGCAGGCCGTGGGCGCGCCGCTGGTTGGGATGTTGGCGCCGCCACGCGCGCAGCCACAGGCGCCGGCGCAGGCGCCTTTGCCACCAGCCTGTTCACCGGCTGATCGACGATCGCCTCGTCGGCGCCGGCCTCCACCAGCCAGTTCAGGGTTGCAAGCACGTCATTCATGCGGGACCGATCTTAGGCTTTCGGCCCGGGCTCCCGCCAGTTAGAAAATACTTCAAAATCACAAGGCGATTCAATGCCAGGCCCCGAGGAAAGCGCCTCTCCCGTCCGCGAAAGCATGGACTATGACCTGGTGATCGTCGGCGGCGGGCCCGCGGGGCTTTGCGCCGCCATTCGCTTCAAGCAGCTCATGCCCGATGCCAGCGTCTGCGTGCTGGAAAAGGGATCGGAAATCGGGGCGCATATCCTGTCCGGCGCGGTCGTGGATCCGCGCGCCCTCAATGAGCTGATCCCGGACTGGAAGGCCAGGGGGGCGCCGCTCGATACCGAAGTAACCGAGGACCGCTTGTGTTACTTCACCCAGGGAGGCGCCATCGACATACCCCATGGGCTGCTGCCCCCGCTGATGGGCAACAAGGGCAATTTCATCGTCAGCCTCTCCAATCTCTGCAAATGGCTTGGTGGACAGGCCGAAGCACTGGGCGTGGAAATCTATCCCGGCTTTCCCGCGCATGAACTGCTGATCGAGAGGGATGTCGTCAAAGGCGTGATCACCGGCGATCTGGGCATCGCCAGGGACGGCCACCGCAAGGACAGCTTTGCGCCGGGCATGGCGCTGCGCGGCAAATACACCTTGTTCGCCGAAGGCGCGCGAGGTTCCCTGTCCAAGAAGCTTGGCGCCATCTTCAGGCTGCATGAGGGCAGGGAGCCCCAGAAATTCGGCATCGGGATGAAGGAATTGTGGGAACTGCCGCCGGCCCGGCACAAGAAGGGCCTGGTGTTGCACGGCATGGGCTGGCCGCTGAAGAGCGACACGGGCGGCGGCCTGTTCGTCTATCACTGGGGCGAGAATTTCTGCTCCATCGGTTTCGTCGTTCACCTGAACTATCGCAATCCGTGGCTCGATCCATTCCTGGAATTCCAGCGCGCCAAGACCCATCCGGCCATTGCCCGCATGCTTGATGGCGCCAAGCGCATCGGCTATGGCGCGCGCGCCATCACCGAAGGCGGCTTCCAGTCGGTGCCCAGGCTCTCCTTTCCCGGCGGCGCGCTGATCGGTTGCGGCGCCGGCTTCGTCAACCTGCCGCGCATCAAGGGCAGCCATAACGCCATGAAGACCGGCATGCTGGCCGCCGAGGCGGCGGCGTCCGCCCTCAAGGCGGGCAGGTCGGGCGACAGGCTGCAAGACTATGACGCCGCCTATGCCAGAAGCTGGGTGGCCGAAGAACTCAGGCTGGTGCGCAATGCCAAGCCGCTATGGTCCCGGCTTGGTACAATCTGGGCCTTGCCGCTGATCGGCCTTGATCTGTGGACCAACCAGTTGTTCGGCTTTTCCCTGTTCGGAACCCTGGGACATGGCAAGCAGGATTTCGCGACACTGGACAGGGCCGCCGATGCGCCGAAGATCGACTATCCCAGGCCCGACGGCCGACTGACCTTCGACCGGGCCTCCAGCGTATTTCTGTCCAACACCAATCACGAAGAGGATCAGCCGGTGCATCTGCGGCTGGCCGATCCCACGGTTCCCATTTCCGTCAATTTGCCCGAATATGGAGAGCCGGCGCAGCGCTACTGCCCGGCCGGAGTTTACGAAATTGTCAGGGAAGGGCCCGATGTCAGGTTTCAGATCAACGCCCAGAACTGCGTCCATTGCAAAACTTGCGATATAAAAGACCCGTCGCAGAACATCACCTGGGTCACCCCCGAAGGCGGCGGTGGACCCAATTATGTGAACATGTAGGGAAGAAGATGCGCCGCATTCTGCCTTTGGCTTTGCTGGGTCCGCTCGCCTTGGCGATGGCGGGCTGCTCCACCGCGCCGCAGACCCCGGTCAAGGTCGCCGACAGCAAGGATGCCCAGGCATTTTCCACCTATCTTTCGGCGCGCTTTGCCGCCGGGGAGCACGACCTGGATGAAGCGGCCCGCTATTACGGCCAGGCGCTGAACAACGATCCGGGAAATCCCTCGCTGCTGGCGCTCAGCTTCTTCTATTCCACCACCCTGGGCGACTTCGAGAATGCGGGCAAATATGCGCAAGGCGTGGTGGCCGCCACGCCGGACGACCGCGCCGCGCGCCTGGCCCTGGCGGTCATCGCCTTCAAGCACAAGGACTATGCCGAGGTGCGCAAGCAATTGTCGCTCTCGGCCAAGGGGCCCTTCACGGTCCTGACCTTGTCGCTGTTCGATGCCTGGGCCGCTGCCGCCATGCATGACGGCGCAAGCGTGGAAAAGGACCTTCAGTCCCTGACCGGCCAGAAGGGCGCCGAAAGCATGGCGGCCTTTCACACCGCCCTGATCCAGGATTATTCCGGCAACAGCAGCCTGGCCGAGGCCGCCTATAAAAAGGCGCTGGGCAACAGTTCGCCCATGCCGCGGGTGCTGGAGGCTTACGGCCGCTTTCTGGAGCGTGCCGGACGGACCGATGAAGCCACCCGCCTTTATCAGCGATACGTCAACGAGAG
The DNA here is from genome assembly GCA_964343955.1 of uncultured Rhizobium sp. GTDB lineage: Bacteria > Pseudomonadota > Alphaproteobacteria > Micropepsales > Micropepsaceae > Rhizomicrobium. The sequence continues at coordinate 14,176 of CAYFKU010000017.1, forward strand.
CGGTCTGGCCAGCGTGACCAAACCCGGCCTGGCCCGCATCGCTGCCGGCCAGAAGCCGGATGCTTTGATCCGCAGTCCCGCCGACGGCGCCGCCGAGGGACTGTTCGGCATTGCCGCCTCGCTGACCGACGGTCAGAGCGCAGATGTCTCCATCCTCTATCTGCGCATGGCCCTTTATCTGCGGTCCGATCTGGCGCTGGCCCAGATCCTGCTGGCCGACCGGTTCGAGAATTTGCGCAAATTCGATGAGGCCATCGCCATCTACAAGGCCATCGATCCCGCATCGCCCTATTACCGCATGGCGCAGATCCAGGCGGCGCTGGACGAGCAGCGCGCCGGGCGCAACGACCAGGCGATCGCCGCCCTGAAGAAGCTGCTGGCGGCCCAGCCGAATGACGGCGAGGTCTGGGTGGCGCTGGGCGACAGCTATCGCGCCGCGGACAAATTCGCCGAAGCGATCGACGCCTATGATCACGCCGAGAAAGTGATCGGCACCCCCAGCCGCCGGGACTGGCCCATGTTCTATGCCCGGGCCATGTCCAAGGAGAAACTCAAGAAGCTGGATGAATCCGAGGCCGATATCCAGATCGCCCTGAAACTGTCGCCCGATCAGCCGGAACTGCTTAACTATCTGGGCTATAGCTGGGTCGATCGGGGCCGCAACATTCCCCAGGCGCTCACCATGCTGGAGAAAGCGCGCACCCTGCGCCCCTATGATGGCTATATCGTCGATAGCGTCGGCTGGGCCTATTACCAGCTCGGCCGTTATGACGAAGCCGCCCGGACGCTGGGCGCGGCCGTGCTGCTGGTGCCGGGCGATCCCACCATCAACGATCATCTGGGCGATGCCCTGTGGCGGGCCGGGCGCAGGATCGAGGCGCGCCATCAGTGGAACCATGCGCTGACCTTCAGCGATAGTGACACCGACAAGGCCGCTATCGAGCGGAAACTGAAGAACGGTTTGGGCGAAAAGCCGGCCTAGAAACGGGAAACTGAGGCGAGGGCGAGAGAGCCTTTTCCCTCAACTGCAAAATCGCGAAAGACGCATAAGTGATTTCCGAACACGCGGCCGCCAAGATCAACCTGTTCCTGCATGTCGGCGAACGGCGCGCCGATGGCTTTCATTCGCTGCAAAGCCTGGCGGTCTTCACCGGCGCCGGCGATGTGCTGACGCTGAAGGAGGCGCCGGCCCTGTCGCTCACGATCGACGGTCCCTTCGCCCATGGACTGCAGGGCGAAGGCGACAATCTGGTCTTGCGCGCTGCCCGCGCGCTTGGATCGGGTGGCGCCGCGATGACCCTGACGAAAAACCTGCCCGTGGCCTCGGGCATCGGCGGCGGTTCGGCCGATGCCGCGGCGGCGCTGCACGGCCTCAATGAATTGTGGCAGGCGGGCAAGGACCGGGGGGCCTTGTCGCAGATCGCCGCCGCGCTGGGCTCCGACATTCCCGTCTGCCTGGCTTCGGCATCATCTTTCATGGAAGGGCGCGGCGAGATTCTGCGTCCCACTGTCTCCATGCCCCGCATTCCCGTGCTGCTGGTCAATCCCGGTGTCGCGGTGCCCACAAAAGATGTGTTCGCCGCCCTGAAAACCCGCAGCGGCGCGGACATGGCCCTGCCGCAGGGCCGTTTTGCCGATACCGCCGACCTGCTGCGTTTCCTTGAGGGGACCCGCAACGATCTGGAAGCGCCCGCCTTGGCGCTTCAGCCTGTGATCGGCGAGGTGCTGGCCGCGATACGCGCGCTGCCGGGCGCGCTTCTGGCGCGCATGTCGGGCAGCGGCGCCACCTGCTTCGGTATTTTCGCCGATGACGATGCCTGCGCCCGCGCGGCGGAAATCCTGCGCAGATCCGCGCCGCATTGGTGGATCGCGCCGACCTTCGTGCCGGAATCCGGCATCGCGCATGAAAGCCAGGGCCAGGATATAGGGCCGACGGTGGACGGGCTTTGAATCGCCAGGCCCGCGTCAGCGGGGACGACGGCTTTTATGCCTGCTTTCAGTAAGCCCGCTCAACGCAGAAGTCGGCGATATCCGCCAGGGCCCGCTTGATCTCGCTATCGGGCATCACCGCAAGAGCCG
>CAYFKU010000017.1:16264-19218 GCA_964343955.1 uncultured Rhizobium sp.
GCATAGGCGCGGGCGTGCGACATGGTTTCCTGCATGGCGCCGGTCTGCTCGATCAGGGTGATGGCGCGGTCCAGATCGCTTTCCGTCTGGTTGCCGGTTTCGATCACGCGCTTCCAGAAGGGCCGATCCGCCTCGGCGGAACGAGCATGGGCCAGGATGATGGGCAGCGTCATCTTGGCTTCGCGGAAATCGTCGCCCACCGTCTTGCCCATCAGGGCTTGGCGGCCGGAATAGTCCAGCGCATCGTCAACGAGCTGGAAGGCGATGCCGAGATTTTCGCCATAGGCCTGCATGCCCGACACGAATTCGGCGGTCTGGCCCGACAGCAGGGCGCCGGATTCGGCGGCGGCCGCGAACAGCGCCGCGGTCTTGGCCGACACCACGCTCAGATAATGCTCCTCGGTCACCGACAGATTTTTCGACGACTTGAGCTGCATCACTTCGCCTTCGGCGATGATGGCGGAGGCGCCGGCCAGAATGTCGAGTACCGCCATGTTTCCGGTCTCGACCATCAACTGGAAGGCGCGCGAAAACAGGAAGTCGCCCACCAGAACAGAAGGCTTGTTGCCCCACATCAGATTGGCGGACACCTTGCCGCGGCGAAGCGCGCTTTCGTCCACCACATCGTCATGCAGCAGGGTGGCGGTGTGAATGAACTCCACCGCTGCGGCCAGGCGCACATGATGGTCGCCGGCATAGCCGCCGGCACTGGCGGCGGCCAGGGTCAGCATGGGGCGCAGGCGCTTGCCGCCGGAATCAATCAGGTGCCGGGCAAGATCGGGGATCAGCGCAACGCCTGACGTCATGCGGGCGTGGATCAGCCTGTCGGTGGCGGACATGTCGGCCGAGACGAGCGCATGCAGGCGCTCGACGGGCGATACTGCCCGGTCGTCGGCGCGGACCTCCGTCTGGTCCCTTGTCATCATGCCACCCATCCGTCAGGAGAATACCGGACGGGTTCGGGCTGGGGCAAGCCGGGTACGCTTTGGCCGGGTCCGGAGGCGACAGAAGGGCGCAGGCTTACTATAAGGAAACATGCGCGCGGTCCTGCAAACCACCGACCCGGTGGTGCTGAATTACGCGGCCAATGTCCTGGAACAGGAGGGCATTGAGTCGGTGATTTTCGACACCCATGCCAGTGTCATGGAAGGCAGCATGGGCTTTCTGCCCCGCCGGCTGATGGTGCTGGACGACGATTTCCAACGGGCCCGGCAGCTCCTGCTCCAGGCCGTTCCCGACGCATTGTCATGACCGATACCTTCCTCGATGGGCGGGTCCGGGTGACCCAGCCCCAGACCGGTTTCCGCTCCGGGCTGGATGCGGTGATGCTGGCCGCGGCCATCCCGGCCCAGGAGGGTCAGGCGGCGCTGGAACTGGGGGCAGGGGCCGGAACCGCCGGCCTTTGCCTTCTGGCGCGGGTATCCGGGGTTGCCCTTGCAGGGGTCGAGATCGACGAAGGCCTGGTGGCCCTGGCAACCGCCAATGCGGCTGCCAACGGCATGACCGCCCGCTTTGTCGCCGCCGACATATTCGCTTTGCCCGCCGCGCTGAAACGCGATTTCGACCATGTCTTCTGCAATCCGCCCTTTCATGGCGAAGGCCAGGCTTCGCCTGATGCGGCGCGCGCCGCCGCCCTGATGGATCAGGGCCGGCTGGAAGACTGGTTGAAGACCGGCATGCAGCGGACGGTTTCGGGCGGCTGGTTCACTGCCATCCTGCGCGCCGACCGTTTGCCCGAGGCCATGGCGGCGCTCCCGCAAAAGGCCGTGGCGGTCCTTCCGCTCTGGCCCAAGGCGGGCGAGCCCGCCAGGCGGGTGATCGTGCAGGTCCGCAAGGGTTCCCATGCGCCGTTTACCCTGCTGCCCGGCCTTGTCTTGCACCAGGCGAATGGCGACTGGACGCCGGAGGCCGATAACGTGCTGCGGCGCGGCAATGCGCTTGCCCTGACAGGGGCCCGTCTGTAGGTTCCGGGCCATTCTCCGGACGCGAAAAACTTGGCCAAAGCCGCTACCTTTCAGGACCTTATCCTCACCCTGCAGAATTATTGGGCGGCCCAGGGCTGCCTGATTCTGCAGCCCTATGACGACCAGATGGGCGCGGGGACGTTTCATCCCGCCACGACGCTTCGCGCGCTGGGGCCGCGGCCCTGGAAAGCGGCATTCGTGCAGCCCAGCCGCCGTCCGTCCGACGGCCGCTATGGCGAGAACCCCAACCGCCTGCAGCATTATTACCAGTATCAGGTGATCCTGAAGCCGGCGCCGGAAAATGTGCAGGAGCTTTACCTGGGCTCCATCCGCGCCATCGGCCTGGACCCCGACAAGCATGACATCCGCTTTGTCGAAGACGATTGGGAAAGCCCGACCCTGGGCGCCGCCGGCCTTGGCTGGGAAGTCTGGTGCGACGGGATGGAGATCACCCAGTTCACCTATTTCCAGCAGGTGGGCGGCATCGACTGCGATCCGGTCTGCGCCGAGATCACTTACGGCCTCGAGCGCCTTGCCATGTATGTGCAGGATGTCGAATTCGTCTATGACCTGAAATTCAACGAGCAGTTCCGCTACGGCGAAGTGTTTCACCAGGCCGAGAAGGAATTTTCCGCCTATAATTTCGAGCGCGCCGATACCGAAATCCTGTTCCAGCATTTCAAGGATGCCGAGAAACAGTGCTGCGCGCTGCTGGAAAACAAAAAACTGGTGCTGCCTGCCTATGACCAGTGCATCAAGGCCAGCCACAGCTTCAATCTGCTGGATGCGCGCGGCGTGATTTCCGTCATCGAGCGCGCCGCCTATATCGGCCGTGTCCGTGCCCTTGCCCAGGCCTGCTGCGAAGCCTGGCTGGAGAGCGACATGGGCGCCTATACACCGAGGTTTGGCTGATGCCGGATCTGCTGCTCGAGCTGTTCTCGGAGGAAATCCCCGCCTGCATGCGGGCGGGGATTTCCTCCGAGAACAGCT
>CAYFKU010000017.1:19228-21687 GCA_964343955.1 uncultured Rhizobium sp.
GACCGATCGGGGCTATCTGTTCGAAGGCATCAAGGCCTTTGCCGGTCCGCGGCGCCTGACGCTTGCCATTACCGGCCTGCCCGCAAAGCAAAATGACGTGCGCGAGGAGCTGAAAGGCCCGAAGACCGACGCGCCTGAAGCGGCACTGGCGGGCTTCCTGAAAAAGACCGGCCTGACCAAGGATCAGCTCAAGGTCGAAAAGACCCCCAAGGGCGATGTCTATATGGCGGTGATCGAGCGCGAGGGTCGCGAGACGCCGCATGTGCTGGCCGAGATCATTCCCGATGTCATGGCCAGGCTGCCCTGGCCCAAAAGCATGCGCTGGAAGCCGGGCTCCAGCGTGCGCTGGGTGCGGCCGTTGCATTCCATCCTTGCCACCTTCGATGGCGAGCTGGTGCCGTTCAGCTTTGCGGGCATTTCCAGCGGCCTGCACACGCGCGGCCACCGCTTCCTGTCGGAAGGCACGATCGAGGCGCGGCGCTTCGACGATTATGCGGCCAGGCTGAAGGCGGCGCATGTGGTGCTGGAAGCCGAAGAGCGCGCCGCCATCATCTTCGAAGGCATCAAGCAGGCGGCCTTTGTGCATGGGCTTGAAGTGATCCCGGACGAGGGGCTGCTGGCCGAAGTGTCGGGCCTTGCCGAATGGCCGGTGATCTATATCGGCACCATCCAGCCGGAATTCATGGACGTGCCGGCGGAAATTCTCCAGACCTCGATGCGCACGCATCAGAAGTATTTTTCGCTGCGCGATCCCAAGACGGGGAAGATGGCCAACCGCTTTGCGCTGGTGGCCAACATGATCGCCAGCGATGGCGGCAAGGAGATCGTGGCCGGCAATGAGCGCGTGCTGCGCGCCCGCCTGTCGGACGCCAAATTCTTCTGGGACGAGGACCGCCGGCAGAGCCTGGAGAGCCGGGTTGAAAAACTGAAAGGCATCGTCTTCCACGCCAAGCTGGGCACCCAATTTGAGCGCGTCGAACGCATCGAAAAGCTGGCGGGCGAAATCGCCGCCAGGATCGGCGCCGATGTCGAAAAGTCCAGGCGCGCGGCCCGTCTGGCGAAGGCCGACCTGACCTCTGGTGTCGTTGGCGAATTCCCCGAGATTCAGGGCGTGATGGGTCGCTATTACGCCCTGCATGACAAGGAAGATGCGTCCGTCGCCGACGCCATCCGCGATCACTACAAACCGGTTGGCCCGTCCGATGCTGTGCCCAGCGACAAGGTCGCCATCGCGGTAGCGCTGGCGGACAAGCTGGATGCGCTGACCGGATTCTTCGCCGCCGGTGAAAAGCCCACCGGGTCCGGCGATCCCTTCGCGCTGCGCCGCGCAGCGCTGGGCGTGATCCGCATTGTTCTCGAAAACCGGCTGCGGTTCCCGCTCAATGTTCCGGATGACGTGCTGGTCTTCTTTGCCGACCGACTGAAGGTCGCGTTGAAGGAAAAGGGCGTTCGCCACGACCTGATCGACGCTGTGTTTAGCTTGGGCCGTGAAGACGATCTGGTGCGGCTGGTGGAGCGTGTTAAGACCCTGGAGGCGTTCCTGAGCACTGACGACGGCGCCAATCTGCTGGCGGGCTACAAGCGCGCCGCCAATATCCTGAAAGTCGAAGAGAAGAAGGACGGCAAAGCCTTTCTCAGCGAAGTCAGCGAAGGCCTGCTGTCTGAACCGGCTGAGACGGCGCTAGCCTCGGGATTATCGCTTTGCCGCAGGTCTATCTCGGCAGCCTTGGAGAAGGAGAATTTTGCGGCCGCTATGCAGTTGATGGCTGGCCTGCGCGGCCCGGTGGATTCCTTCTTTGTGGCCGTGAAGGTCAATGCCGACGACAAACAGGTGCGCGAGAACCGGCTGAATCTTCTGGCGTCGCTCCGGGCGACGCTGCATCAAGTGGCCGACTTTTCGAAAATCGAAGGGTGAGCTTACCCATGTCATGGCCGGGCTTGACCCGGCCATCCATGGTGCAATCGGATCGATGGATGGCCGGCTCGGAGGCCGGCCATGACATTTGTGCAGTGGTGGGTGAACGATGACGAAATGGGTCTATACATTCGGTGACGGCAAGGCCGAAGGCAAAGCCGACATGCGCAACCTGCTGGGCGGCAAGGGTGCGAACCTGGCCGAGATGAGCAATCTGGGCCTGCCGGTTCCCCCGGGCCTGACCGTGACCACCGAAGTCTGCACCTGGTATTACGCCAACAATCGTTCCTACCCGCCCGAGCTGAAAGCCCAGGTCGATGCGGCCGTCGCCTATATCGGCAAGGTCGCGGGCGGCACGCTGGGCGATCCTGCCCGGCCGCTGCTGCTGTCGGTGCGTTCGGGCGCGCGCGTCTCCATGCCCGGCATGATGGATACGGTGCTCAATCTGGGCCTCAATGCCCAGACCACCGAGGGGCTTGCCAGGCTTACCGGCGATGCCCGCTTCGCCTATGACAGCTATCGCCGCTTCATCCAGATGTATTCC
>CAYFKU010000017.1:21697-40675 GCA_964343955.1 uncultured Rhizobium sp.
GACCTGGATGCCGATGACCTCAAGCGCATCGCCGCCGCCTATCGAAGCCGCGTGGAAAAGGAACTGGGCCGCCCGTTCCCCGAGGATGTGCAGGAACAGTTGTGGGGCGCGATCGGCGCGGTGTTCGGAAGCTGGCAAAGCCCGCGCGCCAACACCTATCGCAAGCTGAACAATATTCCCGAAGACTGGGGCACCGCGGTCAGCGTGCAGGCGATGGTTTTTGGCAATCGCGGCGATACATCGGCCACCGGTGTCGCCTTTACCCGCGATCCGGCCACCGGCGAAAAGCTGCTTTATGGAGAATTCCTGATCAATGCCCAGGGCGAGGATGTGGTGGCGGGCATTCGCACGCCCCAGCCCATTTCCAAAATCGTGCGCGAACGCCAGGGCTCCAAGAAGCCCAGCATGGAAGAGGCGATGCCCGCCGCTTTCGCCGAGCTCAAGGCGATCGGCGAGCGGCTGGAGCAGCATTATCGCGACATGCAGGATGTGGAATTCACGGTGCAGGAAGGCAAGCTCTTCATGCTCCAGACCCGCGCCGGCAAGCGCACGGCGGAAGCCGCGCTCAAGGCGGCGGTGGACATGGTGCGCGAGGGGCTGATCGACAAGCCGGTCGCGGTCAGCCGCGTCGAGCCGGAGGCGCTGAACCAGCTTCTGCATCCCACCCTCGATCCCGACGCGCCCAAGGAACAGATCGCCATCGGCCTTGGCGCATCACCGGGCGCCGCCACCGGCGAGGTCGCTTTCACGGCGGAGGAGGCGGAGAAACTCGCCGGCGACAATCGCGATGTCATCCTGGTGCGCACCGAAACCAGCCCGGAAGACATTCACGGCATGCACGCGGCGCGGGGCATATTGACGGCGCGCGGCGGCATGACCAGCCACGCGGCGGTGGTGGCGCGCGGCATGGGGCGGCCCTGCGTTTCCGGCGCCGGCATGCTGAAAATCGATCCGGTGCGCGGCGAAATGGTGGCGGGCAATGTCACCATCGCGCGCGGCGACATCATCACCATCGACGGCACCTCCGGCCAGGTGTTCAAGGGCAAGGTCGGCTTGCGCCAGCCGGAGCTGACGGGCGATTTCAGCACGCTGATGAGCTGGGCCGATGAAGTGCGCCGCCTGAAAGTGCGCACCAATGCCGACACGCCCGCCGACGCCGCCACGGCCCGCCGCTTCGGCGTCGAGGGCATCGGCCTGTGCCGCACCGAGCATATGTTCTTTGACGAGGAGCGCATCGTGGCGGTGCGCCAGATGATCCTGGCCGATGCCGAGGATGAGCGCAAAGCCGCTCTGTCAAAGCTGCTGCCCATGCAGCGCAGCGACTTCGAGGCGATCTTCCGGGAAATGGCGGGGCTGCCCGTCACCATCCGCCTTCTCGATCCGCCGCTGCATGAATTCCTTCCGCAGAAAGAGGAGGAATTCGAGGAAGTCGCCGCCGCCGCCGGCACCAATGCGCGCAAGCTGCGCGCCCGCGCCATTGCCCTGCACGAAGCCAATCCCATGCTGGGCCATCGCGGCTGCCGCCTGGGGATCACCTATCCGGAAATCTATGAAATGCAGGCCCGCGCCATTCTGGAAGCGGCGCTGGCGGTGGAAGAAGCGGGCGGCGCCCCCGTGCAGCTTGAAATCATGATCCCGCTGGTGGCTTTCAAGGCCGAGCTGGACATGCTGGCGGGCCGCATCAAATCGGTGGCGGATGCAATCCGGCAGGAACGCGGCAAGGTGCCCGCCTATCATATCGGCACCATGATCGAGTTGCCGCGCGCCGCCCTGCGCGCCGGTGAAATCGCCGAGACCGCGGAATTCTTCTCCTTCGGCACCAACGATCTCACGCAGACCACGCTGGGCCTGTCGCGCGACGATGCCGGCATGTTCCTCAATGAATATCTCGCTAAGGGCGTGATTGCGCGCGATCCCTTTGTCTCGCTCGATATCCCGGGTGTCGGCGAACTGATCCGCATCGCGGCGGAACGCGGCCGCAAGACACGTGAAAAACTGAAATTGGGAATCTGCGGCGAGCATGGCGGCAATCCCGACTCGGTCCATTTCTGTCACGACTCGGGACTGGATTACGTCTCCTGTTCGCCCTTCCGCGTGCCGGTTGCGCGCCTGGCGGCGGCGCAGGCGGTGTTGAAAAAGGGTCGCAGCGACATTTAGTTCGTGTGCGCAGCATGCAGGAAAACCTGGGTTTTTCGGGCTCCGGTGACGCTCTGTCACGTTGTTGAAAAAAATTATTTGACGATTCGTTTTTGACGCGGGCATAAGCGTGCCCGTCCAGGTGCTGGGAACCATTCGGAACTTTTTTGAGGGATACGCGGGAATCGAAGACAGCCTGATTGAAGTAGCAACTGCGATCTAGACGCCGTGGGAGGCGATGACAGACGCAAGGCGCGAGATAGACCAAGCCTAATTGACCAAGCGAAGCCTTTTCACCGAACGAGTTCGAGACACAATGCCAAAGAAAAACCATGACGCGATTTCGCGTTCCGACCGCGTGCTTGTCGCCGCGCTCGGCATCATTCTGGCCACGGCCAGCGCCGCCATCGGCGCGTCCATGACCTATCGCCCCCAGGCGGAGAAGGCGGTTGTCCTTCCCGAACAGGCGGTGAAGGTGGCGGAAGCGCAGCCGGCGCCCGTCGCGGATGCCGTGATGGCCCATCTTCTGGCCGAGCATAAATGCCTGTCCGAGGTTCTTTACTACGAAGCGCGCGGCGAAGGCCTTTCCGGCCAGAAGGCGATCGCCGAGGTCGTCTTCCATCGCATGAACCACGGCAATTACGGCCATTCGATCTGCGCGGTGGTCTATGAGGGCAAGAACAAGCCCGGCTGCCAGTTCTCCTTCACCTGCAATGGCGAGGCGCTGCGTCCCAAGCAGCGTGACGCCTGGCGCGCCTCCGAGAAGCTGGCCGCGGCCATCTTCACCGGCCAGGTGCCCCTGAAGAACGCCACCGGCGGGGCGCTGAATTTCCATGCCATTTCGGTGCAGCCCGACTGGGCCGATACGCTGGAAAAGACCACCCAGATCGGCAATCACATTTTCTACCGCCACACGCCGCACACGCGGGATTCCTGATTTCTCCGGCGGGCATGCCCTTTCGCCTGGGCATGGCAAGGCTTGAGGCGGATCAGATATCCAGGCCGATGTCGAGATTGGGCGCGCTGTGCGTGATCGCGCCGGAGCTGATGTAATCGACGCCCGTCTCGGCAATCGCGCGCACCGTCGCCAGCGTGACATTGCCGGAGGCTTCCAGCACCGCGCGTCTCCTGGCCAGCGCAACTGCGCGCCGCAGATCCTCGATCGACATATTGTCCAGAAGGATCGTGTCCACGCCTTCGCGCAGCGCTTCTTCAAGCTGGCCAAGGCTGTCCACTTCGACTTCCATTTTCACCATATGGCCCAGACCCGCGCGCAGGCGCCGCACCGCCGCCGCGATGCCGCCGGCCGCCTGGACATGGTTGTCCTTGACCATCACCGCGTCATCCAGGCCGAAACGGTGATTGAAGCCCCCGCCGCAGCGGACGGCATATTTCTGCAATAACCTTATTCCTGGAATGGTCTTTCGGGTGCAGACGATGCGGGCCCCGGTTCCCTCCACGGCCGCCACCAGGGCCGCGGTGGCCGTGGCGGTGCCCGAAAGGGGCCCCAGGAAGTTCAGGGCCACCCGTTCGGCCGTCAGGAGGCTCCTGGCGGGCCCTGAGACGGTCGCCAGCAGGCCCCCCGGGCGTGCCTCCGACCCGTCCGGCAGGGTGGCCTCGAAACGGACCGAAGGGTCCACCAGCCGGAAGGCGGCCTCGGCGCAGATCAGGCCGGCGACCCGGCCGGGCTTGCGGGCGACCAGGCGGGCGGTGGCGGCCTGGTCGGGCGGGATGGTGAGCGCGCTGGTGACATCGCCGGCCCGCCCCAGATCCTCTTCCAGCGCGGCCCGCACGCAGGGATCGACCTGAAGAGCCAATGGCGGCCGCGTGAAGGGCAGGGCCAGGCTCATTGGCGGGCGCTGCGCGGCAATGCTTCGATATCGGACGCGATGCGGTCGGCATCGGCCAAAGTCATGAATGTCCGCGCGCTGTTTTTCGCCGCATGCGGATAATCGCTGCGCCAGTGACCGCCGCGCGATTCCCTGCGCGCCAAAGCGGCGGCGGCGACCAGCTTTGCGGCCGCCGTCATGTTCAGCAGCGCCGGCTCATGGCTGGTATTTTCCACGCGCGCGATCACGTCCAGCGCCGCGCAAAGGCCCTGTTCGTTGCGCTCCAGCGCGACATCGCGGCTCATGGCGCTGCGCAGCACATGCGGCGGCGCGGGCGAGGCAAATCGCGGCGGCGCGGGCGGGGTGCCGCGCGGCGCGCCCTGCATCAGCCTGCCGCGCAGGTCATTGGCGACGCGCTCGCCGAACACCAGTCCTTCCAGCAGCGAGTTCGAGGCCAGCCGGTTGGCGCCATGAAGGCCCGTCGAGGCGCATTCGCCCACCACCCACAGGCCCGGCAGCGAAGATCGTCCATCGGCATCCGAGGCGATGCCGCCCATGTGATAATGGGCTGCCGGCGCCACGGGGATCGGCTGCACCGCCGGATCGATCCCGGCGGCCTGGCAGGCGGCGAAGACGGTTGGGAAGCGCGAAGCGAAGCTCGCGCCGATCGCCGCGCGGCAATCCAGGAACACGGTCTGGCCCGAAACGATCTGGCGGTGGATGGCGCGCGCCACCACATCGCGCGGCGCCAGCTCGGCATCCTTGTGGATGGCGGTCATGAAACGCTCACCGCGGGCATTGATCAGCACGGCGCCTTCGCCGCGCAGCGCCTCGGTGGCCAATGGCGCCGGGTCGCGGCCCACCGCGATGGCGGTGGGATGGAACTGCACGAATTCCGGATCGGCGATCAGGGCGCCCGCCCGCGCCGCCATGCCAAGGCCTTCGCCGCGCGCTTCCAGGGGATTGGTGGTGACGGCATAGAGCGCGCCCAGCCCGCCCGTCGCCAGCACCACGGCGCGGGCGCGGAACAGGATCAGGCGCGCATCGGCGCCAAGTCCGGCGCGCGCGAACAGGCCGGTGACGCGGCCATTTTCCATCGCCAGCTCCACGGCATGAAAGCCTTCCAGCAGGGTGATGGCGTTGTTCGCCTGGGCGCGCGCCGCCAGAGTGGCGGAAATGGCGGCGCCGGCGCCGTCGCCCTTCACATGCACGATGCGGGGCAGGGCGTGGGCCGCCTCGCGGCCCAGCGCCAGCGTGCCGTCATTCTTGCGGTCGAACGGCGCGCCCATGCCGATCAGGTCGCGGATGCGGTCCGGCGCCTCGCGCGCCACCAGTTCGACAATGGCCGGATCGCACAGCCCCGCGCCGGCGCTCATCGTATCGGCGGCATGGCTCTGCCAACTGTCGCCTTCGCCCATCGCCGCGGCAATGCCGCCTTGCGCCCAGGCGCTGGAGCCCGAAAGGCCGGGCCGTGTCCCCGCCAGCACGATGCTGGGCATCGGCGCGAGTTTCAGGGCCGTGAAAAGGCCGGCAATGCCGGCGCCCAGAATGATGGCGCCATCCGTCTCAACGATATTGTCGATGCGGTTCATGGGGGCTTACGCCTTCACCGCCAGCATGCGGTCGATCGGCGTCCTGGCGCGCGCCGCGATATCGGCCGGCACAATCACTTCATGGGTCATGGTCCGCAGGCTGTGCAGGATGCCATCGAGCGTGATGCGTTTCATGTGCGGGCACAGGTTGCAGGGCCGCACGAATTCGACTTCGGGATGCTCCACCGCGACATTGTCGCTCATCGAACATTCGGTGATCATCACCACGCGCTGCGGCTTGTGATCGCCGACATAGCCGATCATGGCGGCGGTCGAGCCGGCAAAATCGGCTTCCGCCACAACCTCCGGCGGGCATTCGGGATGCGCCAGAACGACAATTCCGGGATGGGCGGCGCGATAGTCGCGGATTTCCTGCGCCGTGAAGCGCTCGTGGACCTCGCAGGCGCCTTCCCAGGTGATGACCTTCACGCCGGTCCTGGCCGCGACATTGCGGGCCAGATATTTGTCCGGAATCATGATGACGGTATCGGTGCCGAAATCCCGCGCAATGGCTTCGACCACCTTCACCGCATTGCCGCTGGTGCAGCAGGTGTCGCTCTCCGCCTTCACATCGGCGGAGGTGTTCACATAGGTCACCACCGGCAGACCCGGATATTTCTGCTTGAGCAGCCGCACATCGGCGCCCGTGATGGAGGAGGCGAGCGAACAGCCCGCCTCCATGCTGGGGATCAGCACCGTCTTGTCCGGCGACAGGATCTTGGACGTCTCGGCCATGAAATGGACGCCCGCCTGGACGATCACTTTGGCGTCGGTGCGCGCAGCCTCGCGGGCGAGGGCCAGGCTGTCGCCGACGAAATCGCCCACGCAATGAAAAATTTCCGGCGTCATATAGTTGTGCGCCAGGATCACCGCGTTTTTTTCGCGCTTCAGCCGGTTGATCTCGGCAATGACCGGGGCATAGGCGGTCCATTCGGCGCGCGGAATGAAGCCCGAGACTTTTGCATAGAGCCCGTCCGTGGCAGCCGCGACCGCGTCTGTATAGGCCAGTTCGACACCCATCTCGGTTCCTCCTGCCCTAATAATACTCATTTCGAGTATATATGTGGGGCAAAAAACCCGGCCTTCAAGGAGCCGGTTCAGTCTTTATGCTACACCCGAGCATTAAAGGGTCAAGCGCAGATCAGGCCTGCATGGCGCGCCTATGACGGTTTGCCGTGGCAAAGTGGAGCAGCGCCAGAGGCTTAAGAGCGAACCGATATCGGCATCACAAGGTCTTGGCGCGCCGTGCGCCCAGCCGCACGCCGGGCGCGGGCCGCTCGCGAAGCACCTCGCGGCGGAAACGGAACAGTTCGGCCGGGCGGCCGCGGGCAGGGGCCGAGAATTTCCCGGTGCCTTCGACCAGGCCCTGTTCCGCCACCAGGCGGCGGAAATTCTGCTTGTGAAGGCGAAGGCCCGCCAGCGCCTCCACGGCCCGCTGCAGCTCCAGCAGGGTGAAGGCGGGCGCCATCAGTTCGAACACCACGGGCCGGTATTTCAGCTTGCCGCGCAGCCGGGCGATGGCGGTGGCGAGGATGCGGCGGTGATCGAACAGCATCGGCGTGCCAAGGCTTGCCGTATTCGAAGGCTTGCCGCTGTCGCGGTAAAATTCCTCCACCAGCCCCGCTTCATAAAGAAGCTCATAGCGTTCCAGAACCCGTTCTTCGTCCCAGCTCTCGCCGAAACACAGATTGACGCGCTCGCGCCGCAGCTCCGCCAGTTCGGCATTGGATGCGCTCTTCACGAATTTGCGCAGCGCCGGCGCGATGACGCTGTCGATCATGGCCGGCTTGCTGTCGCGCCAGTCTTCCCAGGGAAAATAGTGATACCAGCCGCGCCATTCGCTGCCCGGCGCGACGCCTGGCTTCTGGCTCAGATCCTGCCGTGTCAGCGCCAGATATCCGACCGAGACCACCCGCCCGCCCGCATCCGACGACAGGTGGCGGCCCTTGTCGCCGAAGGTATAAAGCTGCTCGGTATAGCCCAGCTCGAACTTGGTCTGCTCGCCCACCCATTGGCGCAGGCCCGATTCCAGCGTGCGGTGCCGTTCCGGATCGAAGGGGCCGAAAGGCAGGGCATCGGGCGCCCCGTCATGCGCCACCACAAGCACCGACGGACGTTCGCCCTCCACGGCCAGGATGGCGGCGGACAGGCCGATCGAGACATTCTCCTTTGCGGCGTTCACAGATCCACCAGCGGAAAATGCGTGGCAACGCCTTCCTCGACCAGCAGGGGCGGGCCCATCGCGTTCAACGCCGCGACCATGGCGCCGCCGCGTCCCAGCGCCTGGTCGGCATGGGTGACCAGCAGGCGATTGGGCTGGGCATGGGGCGCGCGCCGGCGCATTGCCATGGCGATCTCTTCCTCGCGTCCCGGCCCCAGCCGGTCGCAGAGAATGGTGAAGGCCGAGGCCATCGAGCGGGAGATGCCCGCCCAGCAGTGGATCAGAAGCGGCTGGCTCGCGTCCCAGCGGCGCGAAAATTCCAAAAGCGCATCGATATGTTCGCGCGCCGGCGGCGCCGGTCCCGCCGCGACATCGATTATGTCGTTGATGCCGAGCTTCAGATGGGCATGGGCCGGAAAGCCCTCCGGCGTCTCGATCATGTGGTTGGGCGACAGCAGGCTTATCAGGTGCGAAGGCGCATGTTCCGACAGTGCGCCGGGCAGGGCTGAAAGAGGTGTCACCAGGAGCCGTGGCATGGGGGTCTTGTAGCAGGTCCCCGCTTCAGGCGGTTGGCTGGTCGTAAAGCCGGTTAAATCGGGTCAGGAATTGGGCCTGGGCCTCGGCGGTTGCAAGGGGCACCAGGCGGGGAGCCTTGCCGGCCCTGGGCGGGACGCCGAACAGGCGGCGGGCTTCCTTTTCCTCAAAGCCGGCGAGCTGGGTGGCTTCATGATAGGCCGACAGATGATCGGCCTTTTTGAACAGGGCCTTCAGATCGGCGGGGACCACGGCCGGCAGGGCAAAACGGAGATGAATTGCCATCTGAAGTCTTTCTTCCAAGGCTTTGTAATTGATGCCGACTGCGGCCTTGAAAGGGCTAATGAGGTCACCGACAACATACTCCGGCGCATCATGCAGCAGGGCCATCAGCCGGGCCTGGCGCGACAGGCGCGGCTCCAGCTCCGCCACCAGCCGCTCGACCAGCACGCAATGCTGGGCCACTGAAAAAGCATGCGCGCCCCGGGTCTGACCATTCCAGCGGGCGACCCGCGCCAGACCATGGGCGATATCCTCGATCTCGATATCCAGGGGGCTGGGTTCCAGCAGGTCCAGCCTGCGGCCGCTGAGCATGCGCTGCCAGGCGCGGGCGGGCCGCTTGTTGCGGGCAAGATCAGGCACTGAGCAGCCGGATGGCGACGAGGATCAGGGTGGCGGCCAATATCCAGCGCAGCGCAATGTCCGGCAGGCGCGGCGCGAACTGGCTGGAAAGGGCGATGCCCGGCAGGGAGCCGCAAAGCAGCGATACCAGCACGGTCATATCGATGCCGCCGCCGGCGATATGGCCCAGTCCCGCCACCAGGGTCAGGGGCACCGCATGGGCGATGTCGGAACCGGCGATCTTGACCACAGGAAGCTCGGGATAAAGGAGCAGGAGCGCGGTGACGCCCAGGGCGCCGGCGCCGACCGAGGAAATCGTCACCATCACGCCAAGCAGCAGGCCGACAATGACGGTATAGGTTCTGGTCTGGGCGTCGCTGAGGATGCCGATGCGCCTGGAATAGGTTTCCAGCAGGCGTTTGCGAAAGATCAGCGCGGCGGCGGTCAGGATCAGGGCCAGGCCAAGCACCTTGGTGACGATGGCGCTGTAGGAGGCCAGGTCCAGCTTGAGCAGCCAGATGGTCAGCATGGTCAGGAGCGAGGCCGGCAGGCTGCCGGAGGCCAGGCGCCGCACGATGCGCCAGTCGATGGTCTTGTTCAGGCCGTGAAAGATGCTGCCGCCGGTCTTGGTGACACTGGCATAGATCAGGTCCGTGCCGACCGCCGTTACCGGGTGGATATGGAACAGCAGTATCAGCAGGGGGGTCATCAGCGAGCCGCCCCCGACCCCGGTCATGCCCACCAGAAAGCCCACGGCGAAGCCGGAGATCACATAAAGAGGCTGTATGGTCTCGAACAGGGCCATTCCGGGTGCGGGAGTTTGGGATTGACCCGCAATCAAACACAAAGCCAGCCTTGGAACAATGTGGGCAGCTTTTGCCGGTCTCCCAGACCTTTCCGGCTTTGTCTGGCGCCAGGGCCGCGCATGGACCGGCCCCTGCGGCAAAAGGTTTCCGAATGCTGAACTGGTCCGGGCCTTTTGCTCTCAAGACCTGTTCTAACCTAACCCGGCATTTAGAGTTGTTGGATATCAAGGGACGGCAAAACAGCGGCTCCAGCATTTGATGCGTCCCCTGATCGATCCCTTAAATCCCGGCCGCACCGCCGTACCGGGGCTTGCCGCCGTCCTGGCCGTCTTCATTGCGGGCCTGGTTGCCGGGATCATGTTCTGGCGGCCGACACCGGAGATGCTTCTGGCCCTGGTCGGGGCCGGCATCCTGTGCGGCATGTATGCCCTGCTGCAGGGCGTCGCGGACAAGACCCGCCGCTGTGTCACCGGCGATGGCAGTTACCGGGCCTTTTTCGATCACGCGGTGGACGGAATTTTCCGCACTACGACGGCGGGACGCTATCTGGCCGCCAATCAGGCGCTCTACAATATCTATGGTTATGCCGATCCCGACGAGCTGATCGCGAGCCTCACCGATATCGGCGGCCAGCTCTATGTCGATCCGCGCCGGCGCGAGGAATTCCGTGCCCTTATCCAGGCAAATGGCTTGGTGACGAATTTCGTTTCGGAAATCCGGCATCGTTCGGGACGGCGCCTCTGGATATCGGAAAATGCCCGCGCCATTCGCGACTGGTCCGGCGACCTGGTCTGCTACGAGGGCACGGTCGAGGATGTGACGGAGAAGATCGAACAGGAGCGCACGCTGCGCATCGCGCTGCGTCAGGCCGAGATCGCCAATCGCACCAAGGCCGCCTTCCTTGCCGCCATGAGCCACGAGCTGAAGACTCCGCTCAATGCGGTGCTGGGCTTTTCCGAAATCATCCGCGACGAAGTGCTGGGGCCCACGGGCGTGCCGGCATATCGCGACTATGCCGGCGACATACATCGCAGCGGCGCCAGGCTCCTGTCCGTCATCAACGACGCGCTGGATGTCTCGCGCCTCGAAGGCGGGCTGCTGACCATCGAAATGCGGCCCGAAAATGTGCTGGATGTCGCGGAAGTCGCCCTCAAGATGGCGCGCGGTGTGGTCAATGACATCCGCAGCGTGGATGTCGATGTGCCGCTGGGCATGCCGTCGCTTCTTATCGATCCGCGGCGCCTGTCCCAGGCGCTGGGCAACCTTCTGGCCAATGCGCTGAAATTCACCCCCGAGGGCGGCACGATCCGATTTGTGGTGCGGCCGCAGCCCGATGGCGGGGTTCATCTGCGGGTTGAGGATACCGGCATCGGCATGGCCGAAGAAACCATGGCGGCGGCGATGGAACCCTTTCGCCAGGTCGATGGCAGCCTGGCGCGGCGGTTTGAAGGCGCCGGGCTGGGCCTTTCGATCGCCAAGGCGCTGGTTGAGCTACACGGCGGCGCCCTCAACCTTCAGAGCAGACTGGGCGAGGGCACCATCGTGACCATCGCCCTGCCGCCGGCCTGCGTGATCCAGGATACCGTTACTGCCAAGGTCGCTTGATATTGGGCTTTGCGCCTCCCGGACCCGCGCGCTAAACAGCCCATCATGACGAGCTCCGCTCTGGTGATGTTTTCCGGCGGCCAGGACTCTACCACCTGCCTGGCCTGGGCTTTGGCCCGTTTCGAGCGCGTCGAGACGGTCGGTTTCGACTATGGCCAGCGTCACATCACCGAGCTGGCGGCGCGGCCGCGCATCCTGGCGCGGCTCAGGACGGAATTTCCCCAATGGCGCGACCGGCTGGGCCAGGATCATCTCCTGCCGCTGGACCTGCTGAAGCATATCGGCGGCAGCGCGCTGACAGACGATATGAAGATCGAGATGGGGGAAAGCGGGCTGCCGACCAGCTTTGTGCCTGGGCGCAACATCCTGTTTCTCACCGCCGCGGCGGCGCTGGGCTATCGCCGCTCCATTGCCGATCTGGTCGGCGGCATGTGCGAAACGGATTTTTCCGGTTATCCGGATTGCCGCAACGAAACGGTACAGGCGACAGCGCGCGCGCTTTCTCTGGGCCTGGCGCGCGAGGTCACCGTCCATACGCCGCTGATGTGGATCGACAAGGCCGCGACCTGGCGCATGGCCGAGGCGCTGGGCGGCGACAAGCTGATACGGCTGATCCTGGACGATACCGTGACCTGCTATGAAGGCGGCGGCCCACGCCATGACTGGGGAATTGGCTGTGGCGCCTGTCCATCCTGCCAATTGCGGGCGTCGGGCTATGGGAAATATCGCGCGGCGAGCGGCGAAGGGCCCGGATGACCTACACGGTCAAGGAAATCTATTACACGTTGCAGGGCGAGGGCGCGCAGGCGGGCCGCGCCGCCGTCTTCATGCGCTTTGCCGGCTGCAATCTGTGGAGCGGGTTGGAGCGCGACCGCGGCGAAGCCGTCTGCCGTTTCTGCGACACCGATTTTGTCGGCACGGACGGGCCGGGCGGGGGCAAGTTCGCCGATGCCGCCGCGCTGGTGGAGGCGGTCGCCGCGCAATGGCCGGGCGGAGGAAAGCCCTATGTTGTCTGCACCGGGGGCGAACCCTTGCTGCAACTGGACGAGGCGGCCATTGCCGCCCTTCATGCCGGGGGATTCGAAATCGCCATCGAGACCAACGGCACCCTGGAGCCGCCCCCGGGCATAGACTGGATCTGCGTCAGCCCCAAGGCGGGGGCGGTGCAGAAGCTCACCCATGGCAGCGAACTGAAACTGGTCTATCCGCAGGAAGGCGGCGCGCCCGAGCGCTATGCCGGTCAGGCCTTCCAGCATTTTTTCTTGCAGCCGATGGACGATGCCAACCAGGCCGCCAATATCGAAGCGGCCACGCAATATTGCCTTGCGCATCCGCAGTGGCGGCTGAGCCTTCAGACTCACAAGCTCATCGGCATTCGCTAGGAGAACCTGCCAGGTCGCGAACTAGAAATAGGTCACGATCCTGTTCATGTCGGGGCGAGGGCGCTCCTCGAGCGGATCCCTGGCCGTTCCGATATAGACGAAACCGGCGACCCGTTCGCCCGCCTTCAATCCCAGCCGCTCTTTCACCACCGGGTGATAGGCATACCATTCGGTCAGCCAGTTGGCGACGAAGCCGGAGGCGGTGGCCGCGATCAGCATGTTCTGGCACACCGCCCCTGCCGACAATTCCTGTTCCCAGACCGTGATCTTGTGAAGCTCCCGCGCCGCGGACACCACGCAGACAACGACCGGCGCGCGCAGAAATCGCTGCCGTTCATCTTCGGTCTGTTTTGTGCGCCCGATTTCGGACGCCAGCACCTCGGCCAGGATGTCGCCGGCGCGGGCGCGGCCTTCGTTCGCGATGACGATGAAGCGCCAGGGAAACAGCTTGCCGTGATCGGGCGCGCGCGCCGCCGCCTGAAGAATATCGGCCAGTTGTTCCGGGGAAGGGCCTGGCCCCGCCATCGCCTTGGCCGATCCGGATCGGCGCGTGAGCAGCAGGTCCAGCGCCCCCGGCGCGGGATAGTTGAAGTCATGCGGTTTCTGGTCTTGCGACATGGGACCCTTGGGAAAGAGGCGCGGAACGCCCATATTCGGAGAGGATGCACGGATTATAAGGAAAAAGTGCCGCCCCGATATGCCCCCTGGGGCGTTTTGGAATTCTACAAACTTCCATGGTAAAAGCGCGCCCTAAAGGATTGTCATGGCCACCCCCCGCGAAAAAGTCTCATCCGTCGATCCGATCTGGACCGCCCTGCGCCAGCAGGCGGAAGCCATGGCCGGGCGCGAACCCAGCCTGGCGGGCTTTGTCCATGCCACCATTCTGCAGCACGACCGGCTGGAGCAGGCGCTGTCCTATCACCTGGCGCACAAGCTGGGCGGCGAAGACCTGTCGCCCCTGGCCATCCGCGAAATGTTCGACGACCTGGTGACGGCGGATTCGGGGTTCGGCCAGGCGGTGCGCGCCGACCTGTCGGCCGTCTTCGAGCGCGATCCGGCCTGCCATTCCTATCTTGATGCCTTTCTCTTCTACAAAGGCTTCCACGCCCTGGAGAGCTGGCGGGTGTCGCACTGGCTCTGGCATGAGGGCCGCAAGGCCATGGCGCTGTTCCTGCAGAGCCGAATCTCGCAGCTTTTCGCGGTGGATGTTCATCCGGCCGCAAAGATCGGCCGCGGCATCATGTTCGACCATGCCACGGGAATCGTGATCGGTGAGACCGCTGTGGTGGAAGACGATGTTTCCATCATGCAGGACGTGACTCTGGGCGGCACCGGCAAGGAAAGCGGCGACCGCCATCCCAAGATCCGGCGCGGCGTGCTGTTGTCACTGGGCGCCAAGATCCTTGGCAATATCGAGATCGGCGAATATAGCCGGGTCGGCGCGGGCTCCGTTGTGCTGAAACCGGTGCCGCCGCACTGCACGGCGGTGGGCGTGCCCGCCAAGCTGGTCAAATGCGACTGCGATGACAATCCCTCGCAGGCCATGAACCACTATATCGAAGAACTGCCCGACAAAACCGGCTGAGAATGCTCCCCGGTGCGGGGACCCGCCTGCCGCCTGCAGCGGATGCTTGACGGACCGGGCCCGCCATGCGAGTTCATTTCCGCCCACTATGAAGGACCCGGCCTTGACCCGCAGCGAAATCTGGCGCCTGGAAAAATATCTGCGGAACCAGTTCCGCCTCGACACCATCACGGTGGTGGAGCGTCCCAAGCAGCCGGACTCGGTGGAAGTACATATCAACGGCGAGTTCGTCGGCGTTCTCTTCAAGGACGAAGAGGATGGCGAGATCTCCTATGCCTTCAACATGGCCATCCTGGAGATGGACCTTCCGGAAGCGCCGGCCAGCCGCGCCTGACCGGCTGAATGGCTGCCCCGCCGCTAGCCTGCTTTCCTGAACCGCGCGATCAGGGCATCGACGCCCGATGACACCTCGCGCCAGCGGGACAGATAGGCCCGCTTGAAGCGGAAGGAATAGCTTGCGCCCTTCGCCAGCGGCCGGTCGGTGGCCTGGCAGTTGGGGCTGGGCAAATTGGCTGCCGGCCGCTCGCACAGCATCAGAAGCAGCTTGTCGCCGTTGCCGCCCACAAACAGATCGCTTTTTTCATAGCCGGAATTTCCGGCGAAACTGTACTGGCGCAGGCCGAAGAGACCCTCCACCCCTTCGGGCGCGATGAGCCAGGCCCGGTAGATGCGCGCCAGCCGCGTGGCGGCATCCATCGCATGGCCGTCCGCGCGCAGCAGGATGCGCACCAGGCCGGAATCCGCGGCATTGTCCTGGAACTGGCGGGCCATGCCGGGCGAGTAGCCTTCCCAGGAGGGAAAGAGGGCGGCAAGCGCCAGACTGTCCTGTTCGCCGCCGGCTCGCGCCGCCGGGTTCTGGATGTAATTGGCGGGAATTTCCAGGCTGAGCGCGCCGATCCGCACCGGCACAAGGTCGGACTGACCGGTCGGGCCGCCCGGCGCCCTGGGGCCGGGCCGCAGATACCAGCCCAGCAGAAGGCCGCACAGCAGCAGGACGGCAAACAGAAAGGCCGCCGGAATGAGCCAGCCGGAATGCCCGTGGATTTTTTCGTGTCTCGCGCTTTGCGCCATTTTCGCCGCCAAAAGCCTTTTACACCGGCTTGGGACCCCTGCGGACGACGCAAGCGGCCGCCTTGCCCGTTTCTTGCGAGGCGTGACACGGAAACATCAATTCGCGTCATTGCGGGACATGTCAGAGATGCTTAACGGCCGGGCTGTCCCGGTCCCTGTCAACACCGGCCAGCAGGCGGGCGCGATGCCCGCTGCACCCGCCCGGCCGGATGGCTGGAACTGAACCGGCCATGCGGAATCTGGAACTTCTGCTCTTCGCTGTGGCAGGCGGTCTGACCCTGTCTGGGATCGTGGCCAATCTTTATCGGCTTCTGGGCAAGAAGCCTTCCGGCGCGGTCGCGACCTGCGCCCATTATGCGGTGATGGTCTTTGCCGGGCCCAGCGTCCTGTTCGAGAACTCCACCCATTCGTTCCGTAAAAAGGAATGCGGGGGAGGCGCCTATGGCTTTTCCCTGGGGCTGGCGCTTTATTGGGCCTTCATGCTGGGGCTGGTGCTGGTGCGCGCAGCGCTTTAGCCCCATCCGGTCTTCGCAACTTTGCTTGATGCCTTTGCTGGCGCAAAGGCATCTGCGCGTTGCTTCGACCACCTCCCCCATGCAAGCGCGCAGATGCGCGCGCCGGGGGAGGTGGGTTGTCGCCCGTCAGAGGACTGTCAGCATCGAGGCCACCAGCGGGTGGCGCACAATGTCGGATTCCGCCAGGCGCACGACCGGAATGTCCGGCAGTTTCTCCAGTTTCTCCGCGATCTCGGCCAGGCCGGAAATGCCCGGCAACAGGTCGGTCTGGTCGGGATCGCCCGTCAGCACCATGGTCGAACGCCAGCCCAGCCGCGTGAGCAGCATCTTGATCTGGGTATAGGTGCAGTTCTGCGCCTCATCGATCACCACGAAACATTCGCTCAGGGTGCGTCCCCGCATATAGGCAACCGGCGCAATCTCGATGATGCCGTCCGCCAGCATCTGTTTCAGGCGCTTGGTCCCCAGCCTTTCGGTAAGGGCGTCGTAGAGCGGGCGCAGGTAAGGCGCCAGCTTCTCGGTCAGGTCGCCTGGAAGAAATCCAAGGCTCTCTCCCGCTTCCACAGCGGGCCGCGACAGAACAATGCGCTGCACCTTGCCGGCCTCAAGCGCTTCCACCGCCTTGGCAATGGCAAGATAGGTCTTGCCCGTGCCGGCCGGCCCCAGGGCCAGAACCACGCTCTGCGCCTCGATCGCGTCCAGGAATTGCTGCTGTGCCGGGCTCATCGCCCGCACGTTTTTTACATATTTGCGATCCCGGAACTGGCCGTCGGGATCATGGGGTGTCCAGTTTTTGCCCTGGCTGTTCTGCCGCCCCGGAAACAGGGGATGCACATTCTGTTCGGCATAGGAAAGATCACGCGACTTCGAACGCATGGAGCGTTTGGCCATGAAGACTCCCGATGGGTGCTGATGGATGTGCAGGAGGGGGAGGGGCTGTCCGGCGTACCGGCCCTGAGCAAGTCTGGCGAACGCAGTGCCGAATGCACCAGTGCCGTATCCCCCAATTTGGCAGGCGAATCGCTTCACCTGTCTTCAGGGTATCGTGTTTTTTCGCCGGCTGTGTGAAATTCTCGCGACTGCGAAAGAAAAGGGCCGAAGCCGTGGCGATCTATGCAATCGATGACATTCAGCCGCAAATCGCCGAAGACTGTTTCATCGCGCCCGATGCCGTCCTGATCGGCAAGGTGCGTCTCCTGCGCGGCGCCAGCATCTGGTTCGGCGCGGTGCTGCGTGGCGACAATGAATGGATCACCATCGGCGAGGACTCCAACGTCCAGGACAACAGCGTCATCCACGCCGATCCGGGTCAGCCCGTGGTGATCGGCAATGGGGTTACCATCGGACATCGCGCCATCGTGCATTCGGCGCAAGTTGGCGACGGCGCGCTGATCGGCATGGGGGCGACATTGTTGAACCGCTCCAGGATCGGCGCACGCTGTCTGGTCGGCGCGGGCGCGCTGGTGACCGAGAACAAGATCTTCGACGAAGGAAAAATGATCCTGGGGGCGCCGGCGCGCGTCTTGCGCGATCTCTCGGCGGAGGAACTGTCGGGCCTGAAGCAGTCCGCCGCGATCTATGTGGCGAACGGCGCCCGGTATCGCGAGCGGCTGAGAGAAATCTAGCGGCGAACCGCGCGCCGTTCCGGGCGTTTATATTCCACCGGGCGGCTCCACATTTTTCTCACCCGCGTATCGGTTTCCGGCCCGTAGTTGAACCACGCGGCCTTGTCGTGGGTGGCGTCCACGATCAAAATCTTGTCCAGCTTTCCCAGCTTCTGCACCAGGGCATTGCGCACCAGATTGAGTGCGTTGGGGCTCACCAGAACCCAGGCCTGGCTTGTGAACCGATGCGCCTGGCCCAGCTTGTGAACCTCCTCCTCAATAGCGGTGAGGGAGCCGGATTTGATATCGGCCACGATCACGAAATGGTTCGGGCCGGTCTTGCCGCTTTTGCTTTCCGCACGGGCGCCGAAGGCAGCGCGTTGCGGCATCTCCGTGACCGGTTCGGGCGCCGGCTCCTGTGAGGGCGGGTTAATGGGCTGGATGGACGGAGCGGGGCTGAAAAGCGGCGCCAGGAGGGGATCCTGGACCGCAGGGCGAAATTGTTCTTCACCCGCGCGCGCAATCAGCGAGCGATCCGCCAGCCGGTTTTCGGCATGGAAGCCCTGCATCTGCTCGAGCGCATAAGGGCCATAGACGCGGCCACCCACGCTGATTGTCCAAGTTTCGGCCATATCGGACAGGCTGGAATTTCGCGGGAAGTTTACAGACGAATGGTTACCCAATTCTTGCCCGATGCTGGGCAATGGACCCATAAAACCCATGTAAAACAGGCATTTATGGGTTCCCGAAACGTGAATTTCCTGTCAGGTCGGACGGATTGTCAGTCGAGGCTTCGTCGCATTCGCTTCACAGGAATTCCCATTCGCCGTCTCTGCGGCGACAGGCCGTCCCGTCGCGGTCGAATTCGCGCCCGCGCCGATAGACCACCTGGGTGAAATCGCGGCAAAGCCGCGGTCCCCTGTAATATTCGCGGGTGGTGACGATGTACCCGCGGTTGGGACCCCGCCGCCACTGATAGCGCTGGCCGACGCGACCGTGGAAACTGTCGTTATAGGAGCGGGCAGCATAGGCGCGGTCTTCGCAATCCATGTCGCGGGCGATGGCGTTGCCGGCAAGTCCCCCCAGCAGCGCGCCACCCACCACTGCCGCGCCATTGCCATGGCCGGCGGTGCCGCCCAGCACGCCGCCGGCGATGGCGCCCAGGATGGTGCCGCCGGCATGGTCGCGGCCGCTGCAGGCGTCGGCCTGGGCAGCGCCCGCGCTGAATGCCAAGGCGGCGGAAGCAAGAGCGGCAAACAGAATCGGCTTCATTCAAATCCTCAATTGCGGGCCATTTTCGGCTGCAGAAATTGGAACACGGGACGCATCAAAGGGTTCCTTTGCGTACTGTAACCAGCCGGGGCGGCCCACCCGCGAGCCGCCCCCGCCGGTTTCAGTCAAAGCGCCAGTTGCCGTTGCCCAGATCGCGACAGGCGGTGCCGCTGCGTGTGAAGCGGTCGCCGCGGCGCCAGGTTGTGGTGGTGAAGTCGCGGCAGACCATGCCGCCGCGGCGATATTCACGCACCGAGGTGAACTC
>CAYFKU010000017.1:40685-40968 GCA_964343955.1 uncultured Rhizobium sp.
TTGCTCCAGCCATAGGGGCGGCCGATATCGCCGTTCAGGCTGTCGGCATAGACGCGATAGGCGGTGGGCTGGTCTTCGCAATCGATGTCGCGTCCGATGACATTGCCAAGCAGGCCGCCAAGCACGACGCCGCCGACCACGGCGCCCCCATTGCCGCGCGATGCCGCGCCGCCGAGCAGGCCGCCCGCCAGTGCGCCGAAAATGGTGCCGGCCGTGGCGTTGCCGCGGCGGCAATCTTCCTCATAGCGGCCCTGCTGATAATAGGTGGCCGGCGGCGCGGCAT
>CAYFKU010000018.1:0-1216 GCA_964343955.1 uncultured Rhizobium sp.
GTCCTTGATGAATGCATGGTCGAATAGCGCGCCTAATTTTTCCCAATCCACTTTAACGAGTCCCGATGAAAATAAGTGGAAAATAAATGCAGCTGGTATTGAGCCATTAATAAAAAATCTAGATATACTGTGGGAACGCATTGATCATGCACGTTAAACTTCTTAGTGTCGATTTGGCCAGCTTGCTTATTCTGACGGCGGATTTCGATAAACATTTCCAATTATTTGACTTGTCGCTTGGCATCCTGCCAAAGAGATTCCATTTCAGCTAAATTTGCATTCCCCGCCTTAGTGCCACGATCATTTAGGATTCTCTCGATATATTGGAAACGTCGTGTAAATTTTGTATTGGCCCGGCGCAGCGCCGCCTCGGGATCCACCTTCAGATGCCGCGCCAGGTTGGCGACCACGAACAGCAAATCGCCGATCTCATCCTCGCGTTCGTCCCAGCTTTCGGCGGCCAGGACCTCGCGGGCTTCCTCGGCCAGCTTGTCCAGCACCAGTTCGGCATTGTTCCAGTCAAAACCGATGCTTGAGGCGCGGCGCTGAAGCTTTTCGGCGCGGGTCAATGCGGGCAGGGCGCTGGCCACATCGTCCAGAAGGCTGGCATGGCCGGCGGCGGCCCGCTCGCCCTCCTTCAGCTTTTCCCAGAAATCCTTCTGGGCTTCGGCTGTCGCCCTGGTTTCCTCGTCGCCAAAGACATGGGGATGGCGCCGGATCATCTTGGCGGTGATGGCCTCGACCACCGCGCCGAAATCGAAGCGGCCTTCTTCCTCCGCAATGCGGGCATGAAATACCACCTGGAAGAGCAGGTCGCCCAGCTCGCCCGGCAGGGCCTGATAGTCCTTGTCAGCGATGGCCGAGGCGACCTCATAGGCTTCCTCGATCGTATAGGGCGCGATGGTCTCGAAGGTCTGGACCTTGTCCCAGGGGCAGCCGGCGCGCAGGCGTTTCATTACCTCCAGCAGCACGGCAATATCGCGGGATGGCTGGATGTCGTCGGTCATGGTGCCAGTTAGCGGCGGCGCTTCGGATCAGGCAAGCGCGGTCATGGTTGGGAAAGACATGGCCCACAGCCGAACCGAACATAGACGAGCGAACGATTGGCCTGCGGGGCTCAAGGGTGGACGGGGGATGCACCGAACCTGCGGCCGCCTCTCCGCACTAGAAATTTTCGTATAAGTAATATTATGAGAAATGAAGCCGGGAATACAGG
>CAYFKU010000018.1:1226-2077 GCA_964343955.1 uncultured Rhizobium sp.
TCAGGCAAGCGCGGTCACGGTTGGCAAAAACATGGCCCACAGCCGAAAAAGGACGCGCGTGGACATTGAGGCTCAGGGCGGACGGGTGTGGCACCGAACCTGCGGCTACCTCTCCGCACCAGGCAATTTCGTATAAGTAATATTATGAGAAATGAAGCCGGGAATACAGGGAATGGCAGGCTTATTCCGGCGGTCCCAGGCCGTGCCCGGTGCCCTTTTCGAAGGATTGTCAGCCCGGTGCCTTGGCCGGCCCGCGCGTCACGATGAAGTCCTTGAGCCGCTCGCTGGCCTGGGCGAAGTGCGGATCGATCTCCAGCACCCTGCGGTAATCGAAATAGGCTTCCTTGTATTTACCCATGAGCTGATACGCGACGGCGCGGTCGTAATAGCCGATATGGGGAAAGCTGACGCCCAGCTCGAGCCCCTTGTTGATGCTGGCCAAGGCATCGTCATAGCCCTTCTGCTTGATCAGCATCGAACCCAGATTGACGTACGGATCGCCCAGGCTGGGATCCAGCGCCATGGCCTGGCGGAAGTCCGCCGCAGCCTTGTCGGTGCGGCCCAGCATGTCCAGAAGAACACCGCGATTGTCATGGGTCGCGGCCCGGTCCTTGGTATTCATGGCTTCCTGGACAAGCGCCTGGTCGCAGACCGCAACCCCGGCCACCGCTTCCGACCCGGTCTTGGCGGCCACGAAACAGTCATGGGCCCAGCCCTTGCCCATGGACACGATGGTCTGGGCTTGAACCGGCCCCGGCATCAGGATCATGCCCGCCAGCAACCCCAAGCCCATCATGACGAACGAACGCCTCACGGGACTTTGCACGAGTCTCTCCCGGACGAATGTTGCC
>CAYFKU010000018.1:2087-38466 GCA_964343955.1 uncultured Rhizobium sp.
GGGGGGTTCTCATGACGTTTCGCAGCTTTGCACTGGCCGGCGCGCTGGTTGCCACGGCGCTGGTTCCCGCCGCGGCCCAGCCGGATTCCAAAGTTCTCTATAGCTGGTCGCCCAAGCCGGTGCCGATGACCCAATGGAAGGCGCCCAACAAGCCGATCTGGCGGCTGAACGAGATCATGGACGCCCACAAGGGCAAGACCGACTGGGTGCAGCCCATCGTCCATGACCAGGATTATGATGCCAACTATATCTCCATGGGCGCGGGCCAGAAGACCAGGCCGCAATTCTGGGCCGACGACCGCATCTTCTGGTACGTGGCCAGCGGCCAGATCCGCTTCCATATCGAGGGGCAGGAGCCCATCCTGGCCTCCAGGGGCTGGATGGTGCAGGTGCCCTTCCGGAACGTCTATTGGATGGAGACGGTGGGCAGCGAACCCAGCGTGCGGCTGGAAGTGGTGCGCTCCAACCGCACCCCCCTCTTCCCGGCCAGCGGCCCCGGCGACGCCGGCCCGGCCCCGACAGCCAAAAACAAGAGCTATGTGCTGGCCAGCTATCGCACCTCGGCCGACAGGTATGACGCGGTCAACAAGCCCGCGCTGGACTTCCTGGGGGATTTCGTCAAGCGGCCGCCCACGCCGGGCGATCATCCGTTTGTCGCCGACACGACCAATTTCGCGAATGTGATCCGCGGCCATGGCGTGCCGACGCCGCCCGACAGCAACAAGGGCCATTTCCACATCGACTATAACGAGTTCTGGGTGATCGCCGAGGGCACGGTCGATTACAAGATGGAAGGCATGAAGGTCTTCACAGCCAATGTCGGCGATGTCGTCTATGCGCCGCAGGGCCGCTGGCACCGGGCAAGCTGGGCCGGCAACGGCATGTCCACGCGCATCGCGATCAATCCCCGGCCCTATGGCATGCACAATTTCGATGCCGATGCGGGAGCCAAGCAGTGAGAGAAGCGGTCCGCGGGCGCTTCGGCGCCCGCGGATGGGCATGTCCAGTGTTCCTGCGAAAGCGACGAGCGCCGCGAGGCAAAGCGAGCGGCCGAAGCAAACTCACCGATCGGAAAATACAATGAAAAACACCCTGCTCGCCGCCCTTCTGCTAGCGCCCCTGCCCGCGATTGCCCAGCCCGCGCCGGCGCAGCAGCTTTTCACCGCCGGCGCCGACATTCCGGCCGTGATCGCCAAGGCCAAGGCGCAGCAGAAATCTCCCGGCATCAATTCCGTGGTGCCGGTGGCGGTGGATGGGCCCTATCGCGTGCTGCTGGAATATCGCACCGGCCTGACGCCGCCGACGGTGCATCACGGCCAGGCTGAACTGGTGACCGTGGTTCAGGGCAATGCCACCCTGGTGATGGGCGGCCACCTGACCGGCGTTCAGCCGCCGCGTCCCGGCGCCACCACCGATACCGGCACCGGGATCGAGGGCACTGACAGGCGCTTTGCGCTGTCCAAGGGGGACATCGTGCTGGTGCCGACCGACACCGCCCATCAGTTTCAGGACGTGAAGGGCGAGTTCGTGATCATCAGCACCCACATGTTCATGCCGGGCGAAAGCAGGTAGCAGCGTTGATCCTCTCCCCTTGTGGGAGAGGATACAAAATCCTGCACTTAGCGAAGCCATGCGAAGCGAAGTGCTCAGATTTTGCTGGTGAGGGGAAATTCCTACTCACCCCTTGCCTGAAAAATCAGCGGGTTGAGCGTCGCTTCGCTCCGCTAACCCGGTGATTTTTCTTCCTCTCCCACAAGGGTAGAGGAATCTCAATCCGGAAGCCCGAACACATACAGCACATGGCCGGTGGCGGCGCGGTGCACCTCGTTCAGCAGCATGGTCGGCTTCTGCTGCGGACTGCCGCCGCCCAGGCCCGAGGCCACGGCGATATACTGCTTGCCATCCAGGCTGAAGCTGACGGGATAGCCCTGCACCGTGTTGCCCAGCCGGGTCTTCCACACGATCTTGCCGGTCCTGGCGTCGATCGCCTGAAGGTTGCGGTCGAAGTCGCCGACAAAGGCCACGCCGCCCGCGGTGGACAGAACCGCCGACAGGAAGGGCGAGCGCTGCTGCCAGGACCAGACTTCCTTCATGTCGGACGTGCGATAGGCCGCCAGCTTGCCCATCTGCTGCTTGGTGCCCGGCATGAAGAAGAATTTCTGCGACGCCGCGGTGCCGCCGCCGCCCAGCTTCTGCTCCACATCATGGCCCTGGATCATCACGCAGCTCTGGCTGAGCGGGATGATGAGCAGATCGTCGGGCTGGTAATAGCTGGTGGCCTGCCAGTCATGGCCGCCTTCGGGGCCCGGGCAGGAGGAGAACCATTCCTCGGTCTTCTGGTTCGCGATGTCGGACCGGTAGGTCACCGCGCCGGTCTTGGGATCGATCTTGGAGAAGACGTTCTGGAAAACCGTTTCCTTGGCAGCGATGAACTTGCCGGTGGCGCGGTCCAGCTTCCACAGGATTCCGGGCTTGCCGATGGTCATCACGGTTTTCTGGTCGCCGTGATTGATCAGCACCCGCTCGAAGACCTCGTCCAGGTCCAGGCTCTCGCCGGGCGCATGCTGGAAATACCATTTCAGCTTGCCGGTGTCGGGATCGAGCGCCAGGGTCGAAGACGAATAAAGCGTGGAGGCATTGCCGGTCTTGCGGCTGGCGCGGAACCAGGGCTTGGTCTGGGCCACGCCCCAATAGGTCGTGTTCAGCTCGGGATCGTAGGTGCCGGCGATCCAGGTGTCCCCGCCGCCGCGCAACA
The DNA here is from genome assembly GCA_964343955.1 of uncultured Rhizobium sp. Taxonomy (GTDB): domain Bacteria; phylum Pseudomonadota; class Alphaproteobacteria; order Micropepsales; family Micropepsaceae; genus Rhizomicrobium. The sequence goes on from CAYFKU010000018.1 coordinate 4,843, forward strand.
GGTTCGGCAGACCGTTCCAGGTGTCGCCGCCGGGTTCGCCTTCCAGCGCCGTGGTGTGGAAGCGCCAGGCGGGCTTGCCGGTATCGGCGTCGAAGGCCGAAATATAGCAGTTGTTTTGGGAATAGTTGTCGCAACCGGTCAGGCCCGTCAGCACCTTGCCGCGCATCACCATCACGCCGCCGGTGTTGGAATTGTTCGGGTTGCCAAGCGTCTGCTGCCAGACGATCGCGCCGGTGCGGGCATTGAGGGCATAGATCTTGGCCGCCGTGGTCGCGACAAAAACCTTGTCATGATAGACGGCCAGACTGCGCGTGCCGCCATAGGCGATGCGCGAGACCGGCCCGATGCGGTTTTCCCAGATCAGTTCGCCGGTGCGCGCATCCAGGGCCTGCACCGTGTTCGACGTATTGGACAGGAACATCACCCCGGCATGAATGATGGGCGTGACCTGGCTGGCGCCGCCCTCGTTCATGTTCCATGCCCATTTCAGGGTCAGGTTCTTCACATTGTCGGGCGTGATGTCTTTGAGCGGCGAGAAGCTCCAGCCCTGATAATTGCGCCGGTACATCAGCCATTCGCCGTCCGGCGGATGGGTCAGCATTTCGTCGGTCACATCGACATAATTCTTCACCGTGCCCTTGACGGTGAGGCCTTGCGGCGGCGGGGCCGCTTCGGCCGCGGCGCGGGCCGCCATGGCGTCTTCCTTGCCCAGCGTGATGGGCGCGATCGCCGCCGCCAGAACCTGGCCATTGGCCAGGCCGGAGACTTTCACATCGGTCGCCTTGCTCAGCGTCGCACTGCCCGCCTTTGCGCCATTGGCCCAGAGCAGATAGGCGGTCACGTTGGTATATTGCTCTTCGCTCAGGGTTCCCGGCCGGCCCACCGGCATGGAGGCGGCGATGAAATTGTAAAGGTCCTTTGTCGAGCGATTGCCAAAGGACGACATGAAGCCCGCCCCGCCCAGCGCCGGCGCATCGCCGCCGCCCGCCAGGTTGGCGCGATGGCAGCCGGAGCAATTGGCGGCATAGACGGAATGGCCGGCATCGGCCTGCGCCTGGGTGAATCCACCCTGTCCCTGGGCGAAAGCGTATGGGATCAAAAGCGCGCCCAGGCCGAAAAGACCGGCGGCGCCGGCAAGTGCCTTACGATTCATGGCCCGCTCCCGTCTCTTCCAGCCAGCCTTGCAGATTGCCATCGGGCGCCTTTGCGCTGTCGATGCGGATATAGAGCGACTGGCGCTTCAGCGCGGCGATCTGCGCCGCATTGAGTTTCACCCGGCCGGAAAATTCTCCCGCGCGGGCCTTGGTCACGATCAGGGTGCCGATGGCATCGCCGGGCACAGCCTTGGCAAGGCCGATGCGCAAGGAGGCGGCGGTGGCGTCGGAGGTCAGATCCTTGAAGGTGCCCTTGATGGTCAGGACATTGCCATCGAGATCGGCGCTTGCGGTGCCGATGCAGCCCAGGATGATCGCCCGGGTGCCGGCATCGAATGGCGCCGGATCCAGTTGCGCCTCGAATTGCGCCGCCCAGGCGGCCGACATCGGCGCGGTCAGCAGCAGCGCCGCCAGCGCGACCAAGCTCTTGCGTGACATGACCTTCCCCAGTCTTGTTTCTCTCGATTCAAATCAAACGCGATCAGGCCAAGGGCGGAAACTTCACGCCGATCACATTGCGCAGATAGTTGATGTTGTGCGCGATATAATCGTCGGTGATCACCCGCATGTCGGTGCCCAGCGCCTCGATGCCGTCATCGCCCTTGCGCGGCCCGTCCACGTCCATCACCACCCAGCCCTTGAAGTGCTTTTCGCGCAGCACCTTGAAGACGCCAGGGAAATCGACGCCGCCGGCGCCGAAATTGTGATAGACCGACGCTTGGGCATGCATTTCCGGCGTCGGCGTTTCCTTGTTGCCGCGGAACTTGGCGTAGGTGTCTTTCAGATGCACTTCCGCCAGGCGCGGGAAATAATCGCTGATGATCTGCACCGCATCGCCGCCGCCCAGGGTCAGGTGGCCGGTATCGGCGGTAAGCCAGACATATTTGGGATCGGTCAGCTCCATCACCCGGCGCATCTCGGCCTCGCGCTCAAGCGGCCCCCAGATATGCGGATGGGGCGCCAGACGGATGCCGAATTCCAGGGTGCGGCGGCCCAGCTCGTTCAGCGTGTCGGCAAGCTGCTTGAGCTGGTCGTCGCTGGGGCCGCCCTTCGGGCGCTGGCCCATATTGATCTTCCAGTGATCGCAGCCGAACACTGCCAGGAAATCGCGCGCGAAGGCGACATGGTCGGCGATGGTCTTGGGAATCTGATCCTTGTCGATGAAGTTCGTGGACTGGCCCTTTTCGCCGTTGGACGCATCGATGATGGTCACATTGTATTTTTCGCTGATCGCCAGCAGATCCTTGGGCCGGCTGCGATATTCCTCGATGCCGCCGGCATAGGGTTCGACGCCCTGCAGCCCCATCTGGGAGATGTGCTTGATCGCCTGTTCGGTGGAATAGATGCGCGTTGCGCCCACACCAGCCTCGCCCCAGATCGAGCCGGTGGTGCCGAACAGAAGGTCCGGATTGACCGGGTCCAGAGGCTTGTGGCGAATGGTCTTGCCGAAAACTTCGGTGGTGTGAAAGCCCGTCGCCGCCAGGCCGGTGGCCGCCGCGGCGCCCAACATGAAATGACGCCGCTGCATGGTGCTGGTCATGGAGATGCTTTGTCCTTGAATACAGTTTTGCGTGACGTTTGGGCGGGGCCCTTCTCAAGTCAAGCAAAAAGCCCCAGCCGCGCCGTGCGGCATGTCGCAGGTTTTTGTTGCAGTGCAGCAGATTTTCGCCTGCGTCCATTGCGTCCGATTTACAGCCCTGGGCAAAAGTGAAAGTCTGACGGCGGCGCGGGCATTCAGGGGCGCCGTATTCCAGGAAGCGAGAGGCGTGAGCGCCTCCGGGGGAGCAAAATTTCATGCCGATCTTCAGGAAGAGCGCGCTGGGCGGCGCGCTGGCAGTGGCATTGGTCGCGCCGGCCCTTGCGCAGTCGGAGGCCTGGTATGCCTGGTCGCCCAAACCCGACAAATTGGTGCCCTATGGCAAGAACAAGCCCGTCACGCGCCTTCCGGCGGTGCTGGCCAAGCACAAGGGCCAGGCGCGCTGGAGCGAACAGGTCATCCTGACCAAGCGCTATGACACCAAATGGATCCAGGCCCAGCCCGGCGACAAGAGCCCGACCATGTATTGGGCCGACGACCGCATCTTCTGGGTGGTGTGGGGCGGCCAGATTCGCTTCAACATCGAAGGCCAGAAGCCGTTTGTCGCCACCAAGGGCTTCCTGGTCCAGGTGCCGCAGCGGGTGCGCTATTCGATGGAGACCATCGGCAATGAACCCAGTCTGCGGTTCGAGGTCACCCATACCGGTATCCTGCCGCTGTTCCCCGGTGACCAGCCCAAGCCCGAGGACAAGGCGGGCAACCATTACATGAAGGTGAGCACGCCCACCGCGCCCGACAAGTATGAGGGGTACAACCGGCCCTATCGCGACTTCTTCAAGGAAGTGGTGGCGGCCGATCCGGTGGCCAATCCGAAAGACCATCTGGTGATGGCCGACGAGGCCAATATGGCCAACATCATCCGCGGCAAGGGCGTGCCGACGCCGCCCGCCACCAACAAGGGCCATTTCCATATCGGCCATGACGAATTCTGGTTCATCCTGGAAGGCAAGTGCGACTATCTGATCGAGGATGTCGGGCTCCTGACCGCCGATACCGGCGATGTCGTGCTGGTGCCGCCCGGCCGCTGGCACCGCGCCAGCTGGGCCAACGGCCAGACCGACACGCGGCTGTCCTTCAATGTGAATCCCCTGATGTTCCACAATTTCGCCGAAGACGCCGGCGGCAAGCAGTGAGCGGAGATGCCGTGATGAAGAACCTCACCAAACTGGCGGTCTGCGGCCTGGCGCTGCTGGCGGTTCCCGCGACCGCGCCCTCTTTCGCGCAGGACCGCAAGGTCTATATCGACTGGGCGCCCAAGCCCGACAAGATGCAGGAATATACCGGCGTCAACAAACTGATCACGCGCCTGTCGGATGTTCTGGCCAAGCACAAGGGCCAGGCAAACTGGATTGAGCCTGTAGTCGAGACCGAGCGCTACAGCGCCAAATGGATCTCGATGGCGCCGGGCACCAAGACCCGTACCCAATTCTATGGCGACGATCGCACGACCTGGGTGGTGTGGGGCGGACAGATCCGTTTCACCATCAAGGGGCAGGAGCCCTTCGTGGCCAAGAAGGGCTTCCTGGTCCAGGTGCCCCTGCGGGTCCCCTATTCCATGGAAGTGGTGGGCGATGAGCCGGGCCTGCGTTTCGAAGTCACGCGCGGCGGCGGCATCCTGCCTTCCTATCCGGTCGAGAACCGGGCCGATTTCGGCGCAGCCCCGCCGCCGAAGAACGGCCAGCATTATGTGAAGGTCAGCTATCCGACCCAGCCGGTTGGCGGCGGCATGGGCACCTATGATGCGGTCAACAAGCCCTATCTGGATTTCGTCAAGGACTTCATCGAGAAATATCCGAATGGGGGCCCGCGCGGCGGCCTGTTCATGGGCGATGCCGACAATCAGGCGGCGATCATTCGCGGCATGGGCGTGCCGATCCCGCCGGCCACCAACAAGGGTCATTTTCACATCGAGAATGACGAGTTCTGGTTCATCCTGGAAGGCAAGATCGCCTATGAGGTCGAGGGCAAGGGCCTGATCGTCAGCCAGGCCGGCGATGTGGTGCTGGCCCTGCCGGGCCGTTTCCATCGCGCGGGCTGGGCGCCGGGCCAGATGGACACGCGGCTGGCCTTCAACCGCAGTCCGACCATGCAGCACAACTATGCCGAGGACGCGAACGGCACGCAGTAGATTTCCTGACTTGCCCGCGCTCCGGTCCGCGCTTCGCGCGGCCGGAGTGTGGGCATACGCCGCCTCGACGATCGAGGATCAGAAGGTCAGCACCATCCCGTCATAGGCCGGCTCGACGCCGGGCGGCAGGTCGCGCACCAGCGTATCGTAATCCAGATCGACATGCATGTTAGTGAGAATGGCGCGTTTCGGCTTGACGCGCGCGATCCATTCCAGCGTGCGCTCCAGATGGGCATGGCTGGGATGGGGCGTATAGCGCAGCGCATCCACGATCCAGCAATCCACCCCGTCCAGCGCCGCATAGGCGTCATCGTCCAGCCCATCGACATCGGGCGCATAGGCCACCTGGCCGAAACGATAGCCCAGGCTGCGGATGCGGCCATGCCGAACGCCGAAGGCGCGCACCGGCACCGCCCCGCCCGCTCCATCGATGCCGAATTCGGCGAACGGCTCAGGAATTTCATGGGCATTGAGGATGGGCGGGTAGTCGCTGCCTTCCGGCGTATGAAAGCAATAGCCGAACTTCTTCATCACGCCATGCAGACCGCGCGCGTCGCTCCACAAGTCCACACGCCGTTTCATGTTGAGCATGATCACCCGCAGGTCATCCAGGCCATGCAACTGGTCGGCATGCTCATGGGTGATGAGCACGCCATCCAGGCGGCCGACCCGCGCGGCCAGAAGCTGCTCGCGCATGTCCGGCGAGGTATCCACCAGCACCCGCGTGACGCCGGCCTGGTCCTTGCGCGTCACCAGGATGGAACAGCGCAGGCGGCGGTTTTTCGCATTTTCCGGGTCGCAGGCGCCCCAATAGGGCGCGCCCTCGCCCGGCCTTGGCACGCCGCCCGAAGAACCGCAGCCCAGAATGCGAACTTCCAGACTCATGCGGGACGGCGCACCTTCGAGAACAGATGGAAGAAATTGTCGGTCGTGACGGCGGCCAGCTCCTGTTCCGACACGGTTTTCAGCTCGGCCAGCATTCTGGCCGTATTCACGACAAAGGCCGGCTCGTTGGTCTTGCCCCGATGCGGCACGGGCGCAAGGAAGGGTGCATCCGTCTCCACTAGCAGCCGGTCCAGCGGCACGCTTTTGATGACATCGCGCAGGGCGCCGGAATTCTTGAAGGTGGCGATGCCGGAGACGGAGATATAAAGTCCCATCGCCAGGGCGGCATCGGCCAGCCTTTGCGTGCCGGTGAAGCAATGGATCACGCCGGTGAAGGCGCCCCTGGCCATTTCATCTTCCAGAATGGCGATGGTGTCGTCATCGGCGTCGCGGGTGTGGACGATAACCGGCAGAGCCAGCTTGCGCGCCGCCGCGATATGCATGCGAAAATTCTTCTGCTGCGGCTGCCGCGGGGAATGTTCGTAATAATAATCCAGCCCGGTCTCGCCAATACCGGCAACCTTGGGATGGGCTGCCTCCGCGATCAGCGCGGCTTCATCGTCCAACTGTTCCTTTTCGGATTCATGGGGGTGCACCCCCACGCTGCACCAGACATGCGGAAATTTTTCCGCCACGGCGCGTACGCCGGGAAAGCGCGCAAGCTCGGTGCCGATGGAAAGACAGACATCGACGCCGGCCGCTTTCGCCCGCTCGACAACCGCGTCAACATTGCCCGCATAATCGGGAAAATCCAGGTGGCAGTGGGAATCTACAAGCATGAGACGGTGACCAGCATCTAGAGTGTCCGTGCCTGGGCCACTTGAGACAGATCGCGCGCCGCCGACAAAAGGGTCTGGCGCGGCTCCAGGTTCAATCCGATGGCGCGGCTGAAATCCTCTTCCAGCCTTGATTGCAGCGCCACCCAGGGCTGCAGGTTGCCGGCCCCGTTTCTGGCCCGCGCCCGAATACGCGCCGACAGGCTTTCCAGCAAGAAACCGCCGAACAGTTCCAGCCCGTCACGAATGCGCCACAGCCTTTCACCCAGATCGAGCAGGGCAATAAGATCCGGGCTGCGGGCATTCTCGATCAGGCGATCGGCTTCCCCGGCAAGGGCCGCGCCGTCACCCGTGGCCAGGGTCAGCGCGGCGCCGATGCTGCCGCCGGACAGGCGGGCCAGCGCGGCGCGTTCGGCGGCGCTGCTCTCTGGCAGATAGTGGCGCAGCGCCGTCTCCAGCGTGGCTTCATCCAGCGGGCGCAGATCCAGCCTCTGGCAGCGCGAGCGAATGGTGGGCAACAGCCGGCCCGGCATATTGGACAGCACCAGCAGCATGGCATTGGCCGGCGGCTCTTCCAGCATCTTGAGCAGCGCGTTGGCGGCATTGTCGTTCATGTCGTCGGCGGTATCGATGATGGCGACCCGCCAGCCGCCGGCGCCGCTGGTCATGCCGAAGAAATCGGCCAGCCGCCGGATCTCGTCCACCGACAGCACGGTCATCAGCTTGCCGGTCTTGGGGTTCAGGGCCCGCTTGAGCACCAGCAGGCCGGGATGGGACTGGGCCGCGACCTGGCGCGCGGCAGCGTGATCGGGTGGCACCGAAAGATCGTCCGGCCCGGCATCGGTGGCGCCATGCGCCAGAAGATAGCGCGCAATGCGATAGGCCAAGGTCGCCTTGCCAACACCCGGAGCGCCGGTGATCAGCCAGGCGCTGGGCGGGCGTCCGGAGCGCAGCGCGCGCGCCGCGCGGCGCAGGATATCGCCCTGCCCCAGCAAATTTGTGTTTTCCCGGGGGTGTTCAAAACCCTCGATCCGGTCGCTGTCACTGGGTTCCGCGGAGCGCTTGGCCATGCTGATATCCTGGTCCGCTTATAGTGCGAAACGCTTGGCTACCGCCGCAAAAATCGCATCCGCGACCTGGTCTTCCGATCCGGACGCGTCGATCACACGGCATCTTTCCGGATAGCGGCGGGCTATGTCCAGAAAGGCCTGACGCAGCTTTTCGTGGAACTCGGCGCCGAATTTTTCGAACCGGTTTTCCGTGCCCGGCCTGCTATTGGCCCGGCCCAGACCGGTCGCCACATCCAGATCCAGAACCAAAGTCAGATCGGGCGCGAAATCATCCAGCACGGCGCTGTCGATCCGGCGAATGGTTTCCCGGTCCAGCCCGCGGCCCACACCCTGATAGGCAAAGGTGGAGTCGCTGAAACGGTCGCAGATCACCCAGCGCCCTTCCTTGAGCGCGGGACCGATGGTGCGCGCCACATGATCGGCGCGCGCGGCATAGGCCAGCAGGGTCTCGGTGATGGCGTTCCAGCGGCCCGGTTCGCCTTCCACCATCAGCCTGCGGATTTCCTCCGCGCCCGGCGATCCCCCAGGCTCGCGGGTGACCAGGCTGGCAAAGCCCCTGGCCTCAAGCGCGGCCGCAAGCCGCCGCGCCTGGGTGGACTTGCCGGTGCCCTCGCCGCCTTCAAGGGTAATGAAACGTCCCGTTGCCGTGGTCTTGCTCACTTTTTCCAGAGACGCCGGATGGAATTCATTGCCTTGCCGAACAGGCCCAGCTCCGCCACGGATTCGGTGGCATAGACCGGCACGGTCAGGCCAGGGAAATCCGGCGCGCTGACCGTGAGTGTGCCAACCTTCTGGCCGACCTGGATAGGCGCCTTCAGGCCCGGCTGCGGTGTAACGGCCATCTTCATGCCCGCCTTGGAATCCACCTGCATGGTGACATTCAGGGCCTTGGCGGCGGTGACCGGCACGTCGGGCCTGGCGCCGTCCGAAACCGCCACCGTGCCCACCACCTGATTGGTCTTGAGCAGCGGATAGGAGCGGAATTCCCGGAAGGCCATTTCCATCACCCGGCTGGCCTCTTCGGCACGGCGGATATTCGGAAAATAGTCATTGTGATACTGGGGATAGCGCAATCCGTTGAGAACCAGGATCAGGCGCTGATCGCCCCGCTTGGCCGAAATTGTGATGCCATAGCCGGCCGCATCGGTATGCCCGGTCTTGAGCCCGTCGGCGCCCGGCAACTGCCCCAGAACCAGGTCGCGATTGGGCTGGTGAATGTTGTGCCAGACGAATTCCCGCTCGCTGAAATAGCGGTAGAGGTCGGGATAGGTGTTGATGATATGGCGCGACAGCTTGGCCAGATCGAGCGCGCTCATCAACTGGCCGGGCGGGTCCGGCAGGCCGTCGGGGTTCACGAAGGTGGACTGGTTCAGCCCCAGCTCCCTGGCCCGCTTGTTCATCAGGCTGACAAAACCCTCGAAGGTCCCCCCCAGCGCTTCGGCGACCACAACACAAGCGTCATTGCCCGACTGGATGATGATGCCACGGATCAGGGCTTCCACCGGAATGCGCGATCCCAGCTCCACGAACATCTTGGAACCCTGGGTGCGCCAGGCCCGCTCGGACACCGGGAAGGTATCGGTGAGTTTTACCCGTCCGTCCTTGATACGCTGGAACAGCAGATCGACAGTCATAAGCTTGGACATGGAGGCAGGCGCCATCGGCGCCAGCCCGTCCTTCTGCCAGAGCACCTGGCCGGTTTGGGCATCCATCAGCAGGGCATGCTCGGCGCTGGTCTCGAGCGCGGCGAGCGCGGGCGCGGCCGGTATGGTGAAAGCCAGAAGCAGGGGGAAAAGCAATCGACGAAACATAAACACTCCGGAAAATTACTGATCCACGACGATGTGGGCATCGTTGGCGCCGGCGCCGGTGATGCGGGAAAGCGCGGCATCGGCATCCGCGACCGAACTCAGCGGCGCCGTGCGAACTCTATAAAGCGTCTGCCCGTTGCGTTGAAGCGTGGAAATACGCAGGTCTCCCCCGACCCTGGCGAGCAGCGCCCTGGCATTCTCCATTTTGGAGAAGGCGCCGAGCTGGACATACAGATGCGTGGCAGGCGGCACGGGCACCCGCGTGACCTGGTCGCTGGGCTGATTGTCGGCAAAGAGTTGCGGCGGGATTGAGGCCGTGGGCATCTTGCGTGTCCTGGGCGGCGGCGCCACCGCCACGCCGGGCAGGATGTTCAGCGCGCCACTGTCCACCTTGCCCGACGGCACCGCCGGCAGGGCGGCGGCGATATCGGGCGGGGTGTCGGACGGCGGCGACTTGCCGTTCAGGTCGGCCCGGCCCAGATAGGTGACACGCACCCTGGCCGTACCGGTCTGAACCACGTCCAGCAGCTCGGCCGCGCGCTTGGAAAGATCGATGATGCGGCCACGCGCATAGGGACCGCGGTCGTTTACGCGCACCACCAGAGATTTGCCGTTTTCCAGATTGGTCACCCGCACATTGACCGGCATGGGCAGGGTCTTGTGCGCGGCAGTGAGCTGGTTGCCGTCATAAAGTTCCCCATTGGCGGTCTGGCGGCCATAGAAAGTGGGGCCGTACCAGGAGGCGATGCCGGTTTCGTCATAGTCCGGCTGCTCGCGCGGATAATACCAGACATTGTCGATCTGATAGGGCTGGCCGACCTTATAGACCCCGACGCTGGGTGGCACGGTCACGGTATGGTCTTCCGGGGGCTTGGGCGGGGGCGGCGGCGTGCTGGTGCAGGCCGCGGCCATAAGGGCCGACGCGGCGGCAGACAGGCGCAAGGGGGAAAGGCTGGGACGGGCCTTCATCAAGAATCAGGTTGGGGTGACCGCATTCAGGCTAGCGGCTGATGGCCACAGGCTCAACCGAGGTTGCTGTAACCCTTCGCAAAAGCTAGAGAAACTGTCACGGATGGGTGGCCGAGTGGTTTAAGGCAGCGGTCTTGAAAACCGCCGGGCCTGCAAGGGTCCCGTGAGTTCGAATCTCACCCCATCCGCCAGCGCAATCAAACGCCCCCAATTGCAAATGCTCACAAGCGATCAACAAGGCGCGGACAGACGCCCACGGCGCGGTCACCCGCCAATTGGAAATTAAAAGGTCCTTAAGATAATTTTGAAGGCTGACCTTAATCGCCTTGCCCCATCGTCGCGGACATCAAGGGATTGGAATGAGGATTGCGGTGCGGCATTTGACAATTGCGTTGCTGACCGGCATCGGCCTGACCACCGCCCTTTTCTTGATGCCCTTTTCTGCCCCGGCTGCTGTCGCAGCGGCCCAACCGGCTCCGACCGCGTTGCGCGAGCCTACGCTCAACAAGGATGTTCTCAGGCTTCTGGATGGCGCCCAAAAGGCGATGAAAGCTGGTGATCTGGCTGCGTCGCCGCAAGAAGACCGCCTGACGGCGCGGGTAAATCGAACAATGGAACGCCTGCCGCCGTTGACGCTCCAGGCGCATATTCCGTCAGTCAATCCGTAAATTCCGCCACGGACGCAAAGCGGTTATCGCAGAACCGCCATCCCCTACTCGTCTCCCAGCGACCAGATGCGGTGGGCATCGATCATCAGTTGCAGGACCGCGCCATGCGCGCCGCTGCGGGCACGCAGCTCGGTGCGGCGCACATCGAAGTCCTGGCGCCGGGCGATCAATAGGTCGGTCAGGCCCTGGTCGCCCAGTTCATAGGCGCGCTGCATGCGCGCCAGCATCTGACGGCTGCTGATCGCCGCAGCCTGGCTCTGCCGCCAGGCTTCCAGTCCCTGCCGCGCCTGAATGACGTCACGGTCGGCAACGATCTCCACATCGCGCAGCGCTTTGTGGGCCGCGACCGAGGCGGCGCTGGCCTCGGCCGCCGCCTGATCCGCGGCGGCGCTGCGCAGCGCGCCGCCGATCGGCATGATGAAGCCGATGCCGAACCCTGTTTCGTGGCCCGCCCGCTCCTGAAAGGTGCGCAGGTCCAGGGTCGGGTCGGCGAACTTGTCCAGCGCGGCGCGCTGCGCCAGCCAGGCCCGGCGGTCGGCCTCGCTGCGCGCCATCTTGATCTCGTGATTGTCGTCCAGCACGGCGGCGCGCCATTCGGTCCAGTCGCCGGGCGGCGGCGCGGGGTCTGGCATGGCCGGCGGGGCCGGCGGCAGCGCCAGGCCCGGGAAGCTGCGCTGCAAGGTCATGCGGGCATCCAGGCGCCCCTGCACCGCAAGGGCAGCCTGCGCCCGCGCCTGCGCCAGCGAAGCCTGGACCTGTTCCACGGCCAAGGTGGCGGCCTGGCCCAGTTGCCGGCTGCGCTCGGCCGCCTTGGCCTGACGCTCATAGCTGGCGACTTCATCCTCGGCCAGGCGTGCTTCGGCCTCGGCCGTGACCCAGGCCAGCCACAGCGTCTTCAGCATCGTCGCCGCCTGGTGACGGGCATCGCCAAAGCCATTCTCGGCAACGGCAACGCCATATTCCCCGATCTTGCTGTCGGCCTCATATTTTCCCGGCAGGCGGATGCCGCGGCTGACGCCCGCATTCCATTCCTTCATGGTGCCGTCCAGGTTCGTGGTCCGGGTGTTGAATTCGCCATGCAGGGTGAATTCATGCGGGCCCGCCTCACGGCCGCGCGCCTCGGCCTGGGCCGATTTGACCAGTGCCCCGGCCTTCAGCACGCCGGGGTCCTCGGCCATCACACGATCGACCATGTCATGCGGCGGCATGAAGGAAAGGCTGGGCGACTCGATCACTTCGGCATGGGATCGGGAAACCTGCTGTGCCGCCGCGGGGCCCGCCATCAGCAGCATCAGGACAAAGAGGCGTTTCATGCCAGGTCTCCAGAGGCATGGACCGGTTCGGTCCAGTAACGGACATGGGCGCCCCGGAAATTCGCGCGCAGTCCTTCGATCAGATGGGGAACCTCGGCGGCGGGCAGGATTGCGGTTACCAGCGTGACATCGATGCGGCCGCGCACACGTTCGCGCAGCGAGGCGGTACGAAAATCCGCGCCATGCCCGTTGGCGGACATGGTGGTGAAGCCCTGCGGCAGGAAACTCGATTCCAGCAGATGCTCGATGATGGCTTCCGCCGAGGCCTTCGGACAGGACAGGGTCAGCTTGCAGAGAGTCATGCCGCGTCCTCCCTGGCGACGCCAAAACGCTCGAACAGGATCGGCAGCAGGAACAGGGTCAGGACGGTGGAACTGATCAGCCCGCCGATCACCACAATGGCCAGCGGCTTCTGGATTTCAGAACCAGGCCCGGTGGCGAACAGCAGCGGCACCAGGCCAAGGGCCGCGATACTGGCGGTCATCATCACCGGCCTGAGGCGTCGGCGCGCGCCCTCATACACCACTTCGCGCATGGACAAGCCCTGCGCAAGAAGCTGGTTGAAATAGACGATCAGCACCAGCCCGTTCAGCACCGCGATGCCAAGCAGGGCGATGAAGCCGACCGAAGCGGGAACCGATAGATAGTTGCCGGACACCCACAGCAGCAACATGCCGCCCACCAGCGCCAGCGGGATATTGGCCAGGATCAGCAGCGACTGGCGCACCGAACCCAGCGTGGCGAACAGCACCAGAAAGATCAGGCCCAGCGCCAGCGGCACCACCACCATCAGCCGCTGTGCCGCGCGGCGCTGGTTCTGGAACTCGCCGCTCCATTCCAGGCGATATCCCGGAGGCAGCTTCACCTTTTGCGCCACCGCGCCCTGGGCGGCTTCGACAAAGCTCACCAGGTCGCGCCCGGAGACGTTGGCCTGGATGGTGGCAAAGCGCGACGCATTCTCCCGCTGGATGCGCACCGGCCCTTCGGGCATGCTGATGCGCGCGACATCGCCGACATGCACCACGCCCCCATTGTCGGTGGCGATGCCGATATCGCCGAACAGTTCGGGACGGTTGTGCAGGTCCTCGCCGCCGCGGATCACGATGGGGATGCGCCGCACCGCCTCGGTCACGATGCCGGCGTCCAGCCCCTCCAGCCGGGCCCGCATTTCTTCCTGCAAGGCCTCGGCCGGAACACCTGCCGCGCCCGCGGCCATGCGGTCGATGCCGGTCTGCAAATAGCGCACGGAATCGTCGGCCACGGTGAAGACCTCGGCCGCACCCTGCACGCCCTGTATGGCGGTGTGGATGCCCTCGGCGATATGGCCAAGCTGGGTCAGATCGGGACCGAAGACCTTCACCGCAAGATCGCCGCGGCTGCCGGTCAGCATTTCGGAGGTGCGCATCTCGATCGGCTGGGTGAAAGTATAGGCGACGCCGGCGAACTCCTTCATCACCGCGCGCACTTCATCCACGATGGCGTCCTTGTCAGCCACTTTCCATTCCGCGCGCGGCTTCAGCATCAGGAACAGATCGGTCTCGTTCAGCCCCATCGGGTCCAGGCCGATCTCGTCGCTGCCGGTGCGGGCGATCGCCTCGGAAATTTCGGGCACCCGCGCCAGAATGGCCTTCTGCACCGCCCGGTCCACCTCGGTAGTACGGTCCAGGTTAATGGAAGGGAGCTTGGCGAGCTGCACGATGATCGCGCCCTCGTCCATGGTCGGCATGAAGGTCTTGCCGACGGCGGTATAGCCGACGGCCGCCAGCAGCAGCACAAGACCGACAGCGACAAACAGCCGCCGCGGCTGTTCCAGCGCCCCCGCCAGCGCCCTGGCATAGAGCGGATTCAGCTTGCGCATCAGCCAGGCCTCGCCATGGGCCGGCTTCAGCGCCATGGACGCGATTACCGGCACAAGGGTCAAAGACAGGACCAGCGAGCCCGACAGGGCGAAGATGATGGTCAGGGCCACGGGCGCGAACAGCTTGCCCTCCAACCCCTGCAGCGACAGGAGCGGCAGGAAAACCAGGCAGATGATCACAATGCCGGACGCCACCGGCACCGCCACCTCGCTGACCGCTCGATAGACGATATGCAACTTGGGCAGGCTGCTTTCGGGTTTCTGATGCGCCAGATGCTCGACCGTATTCTCCACCACCACCACGGCGGCATCGACCAGCATGCCGATGGCAATGGCCAGGCCGCCCAGGCTCATCAGATTCGCCGTCAGGCCGAACAGAAACATCATCAGAAAGGTGGTCACCGCGGCGAAGGGCAAGGTCAGCGCCACCACGATCGCGGCCCGCAGATTGCCCAGGAACAGCAACAGCAACAGCACGATCAGCACCGTCGCCTCGATCAGGGCGTGCTTGACGGTGGCGACCGCCTTGTCGATCAGATCGGCCCGGTCATAGAAAATATGCAGCTTCACGCCCTTGGGCAGGTTGGGCTGCAATTCCTCCAGCCGCGCGCGCACGCCAGCCACCACCGCACCGGTGTCGGCGCCGCGCAGGCCCAGCACCAGTCCTTCCACCGCCTCGCCATGCCCGTCCTTGGTCACGGCGCCATAGCGGGTGAGCGAACCGGTACGCACGGTTGCGATATCGCCAAGCCGGACCGGCTTGCCGTCCTTGCCGCCGACCATGACCTGACGCAGATCCTCCAGGGTGCGAATAGCGCCCACGGCGCGGACAATCAGCGCCTCCTCGCCGTCATTGACCCGGCCCGCGCCGTCATTGCGGTTGGTCTGTTCGATGGCGCTTTTGAGATCGGCAATGCGCAGGCCCGCCGAAAGCAGCGCCGCGTCGTCGGGCACCACCTCGAAGGTGGAGACATAGCCCCCCAGCGCGTTCACATCGGCAACGCCGGGAATGGTTCGCAGGATAGGGCGGATTGTCCAGTCCAGAAGGGTGCGGCGCTCGGCCAGCGTCAGGTTGCCGCCCTCGATGGTGAACATGAAGATTTCCGACAGCGGCGTCGCGATGGGCGCCAGGCCTCCGGTCACGGTGGCGGGCAGATTGGCCATCGCCCCGGCCAGGCGTTCGCCCACCTGCTGGCGCGCCCAATAGACATCGGTGGAATCCTTGAAATCGATGGTGATGTCGGCAATCGCATATTTGGCGGTCGAGCGCAGGATCACCTGATCGGGAATGCCCAGCAGCTCCAGCTCCAGCGGCGCAATCACCCGCTGTTCCACTTCTTCCGGCGTCATGCCGGGCGCCTTCAGGATCAGCTTGACCTGGGTGGTGGAGATATCGGGATAGGCGTCGATGGGAAGGCGCGAAAAGGCATAGCCACCCGCCCCGGCCAGAAGCGCCGCCAAAACCAGGACCAGCATCCGCTGGCTTAAGGCAAATTCGATGATCCGGCGCAGCATGTCAGTTCTGCGCGCTGGCGGCTTTGAGTTCGGTGACCCCTGCCACCGCAACCTGGTCGTTCGGGCCGAGGCGCCCCCTCACGGTGGCATCCTGGGGCCCGCGCGACAGAAGCTGAACCGGCACGGCCTCGAAGCCGCCGGACCTGGCGACAAAGACCGCCGGGCCCTGCTTCAGGGCGATCACGGCGCCGCGCGGGACGGTGAAGTCGCCCTGCCCGGCCCGCTGCCGAATGGATATCCGCACTGTCTGGCCGCTGACCAGCGGCGCGCCCGCCGCCAGCCGGGCGCGAACGGTGGCCGAGCGGGTCTTGGGATCGATGCTGGTTCCCGCCGCCATGACGGTGCCGCGCACATCCGGCGCGCCTTCCAGCACCACCTCGTCGCCGGCCGCGATGCGGCCTATGGCTGAGGCCGGAAGTGCGCCCTCCAGCCACAGGTCCTGCCGGGTATCCAGCGCCATCACCGGCTGCATGGCGGCGACCTGATCCCCCACCGAAACGTCGATATGGGCGACGCGGCCGTCGGCGGGCGCAAGCAGCCGGTAGCCGGCGGCCTCCTTGCCGGAAACTTGGGCCATCACGCGGCCGGATGCGGCCAGTTCGGCGGACGCCGCGGCGGCTTCCGCATTGGCCTCTTCGGCGCGGCTGGCCGGGGCAATGCCTTCGTCCACCAGCGCCCTGGCCCGGTCCGCCTCGGCCCTGGCGCTGCGGTAGCGGGCAGCCAGGCTCTGCTGCCGGGCCTGGGCGGAATGGATGTCGGCGCTTGCTATGGAAGCAAGCGCATCGCCCTTGCGCACCGTCTCGCCCTCCAGCCGCAACAGTCCCTTCACGGTTCCGGCAAAGGGCGCGGAGACCGGCAGGCGCGAATCCGGGGCGGGCGTAACCCGCGCCAGGACCGAGATCGCGATCTGGGACGCAGCCGGATGAACGGGCGCCGTGCGGATGCCCAATACGCGCTGCTGCTGCGGCGTTATGGCGACGGTCGCGGCATGGGCCGTAGCGGCGGGGACACAGATCAGAAGACAGGCAAGCAATCTACGCATCGCAAGAACTTTTCGCTGGAACGGAAACAGGAATCTGGACCAGGACGCAGAAGCCGCCCTCGGCCCGGTTGGAAATGGTGAGCGCGCCGTGGCAGGCGGTGGCAATGTCGCGCGCAATGGCCAGCCCCAGGCCGGTTCCGGGTACGCTTTCATCCAGCCGCACGCCGCGATCCACCAGCGACTCCAGCGCCGCCTCCGGCGCACCGGGACCATCGTCCAGCACCATGATGAAAACCGTGCTGCCTGCCACGGCGGCTTCCACCGCGATGGTGCTGCGGGCCCATTTGCAGGCATTGTCCAGCAGGCTGCCGAACAATTCGGTGAGATCGTCGGGATCTGCCGCCACCCGCACACCTTGCGGAATATCCAGCCGCCAGGACAGGGCCTCGCCAGCGGGCGTGCGGCGCAGGGAGGCTGCAAGCCGGTCCAGTACAGGCGCCAGAGCGGTGGAACGCCCGGCAGCGGCCCCGCCTGTCCGCGCCCGCGCCAGTTCGCGCTGCACATGCTGGCGCATCTGGTCGGCAAGTTGCGTCATGCCTTCGGCGATTTCCGCCTGGCCGACCGAGCGCAGCCGCTCGGCATCCGAGCGCAAAACCGCCAGAGGGGTTTGCAGGCCATGCGCCAGATCGGTCGCGCGAGCGCGGGCCCTGGCCAGCGATTCATCCTGCGCCGCCAGAAGGGCATTGGTTTCCTCCACTAGGGGAGTCACTTCCGATGGAAATTCGCCCTCCAGCCGTCTGCTGGCGCCGGTGCGCACCGCATTCAGGCCAAGGGCAATGGCGTTCAGGGGCTTCAGGCCCAGCCCGATATAAAACCAGGTCGCCGCCAGCAGCAGCATGCCAATGGCAGCCAGAGACAGCCACAGATCGGCGGCGAAGGCCCGGCGGGCATCAGCGATTTCGGACATGTCGATGGCCACCGCCATGCGCAGCGCGCGGCTGCCCTGCGGCAGGTCGAATGTGATCATGCGTTCCTGAACCCGCACCGGCTCGCCGCGCGGGCCCGGCAGGACATGGCTGTCCACGGCGCCCTGGGCCAGATAGTCCCTGGGCAAGGGAATGCGCGCGTCCCACAGCGAGCGAGAACCCAGAATGAAACCGGTCTTGTCTTCTTCGATTTGCCAGTAAAGGCCGCTGAAGGCTTCACCGAAGCGGGCATCGTCCAGGGGCCGGCTCAGCGCGATCTTGCCATCCGGTCCGAATTCCACCGCGCTGCTGAGCTGGCGCAGGAAGGACTGGCATTCCGCGTCATATTGCCTTGTCACATGGCGCTCGAACAGCGCGATCAGGACCAGACCGGCCGCGAACAGCGCCACCGCCACCGTGGCGACTGCCGCCGCAAACAAGCGCAGGCGCAGGGAGCGCAGCCTCATGCCGCCCCACCCTTGAGCAGATAGCCGAAGCCGCGGCGCGTCTGGATATGGTCCGCGCCCAGCTTGCGCCGCACCCGCCCCACCAGAACCTCCACCGAATTGGTGGTATAGGCGGAATCGCCCGCATAGAGGTGATCCAGCAATTCGGACTGGGACACGGCCCGATCGGCATTGTGCGCCAGATAGCTGACCAGCCGGTATTCCTGCGGCGTCAGGTCCAGCGCCTTGCCCGCCACCTCGACCCGGCGGCTGCGGATGTCCACGGTCACGTCGCCGACGGACAGGACCGGCGCCGCCTTGCCGGAAGCGCGGCGAATGATCGCCCGAAGACGCGCCAGAACTTCTTCCATGCGGAAAGGCTTGGCCAGATAGTCATCGGCACCCGCCTCGATGCCTTCCACGCGTTCCGACCAGTTGCCGCGCGCCGTCAGCACAAGAATGGGAAAATCGCGTCCCGCCTGACGCCATAATTTCAGGATGGACAGTCCGTCCAGCACCGGCAGGCCCAGATCCAGAATGGCCGCGTCATAATCCTCGACATCGCCCTTGAACCAGGCTTCGCGGCCGTTGGACTCATGATCCACCACAAAGCCGGCTTCCTGAAGCTGCTCGGCCAGGTTGCGGGCCAGCCGCTGGTCGTCTTCGACTAGGAGGATGCGCATGGCACCGGCCTGACTTGGACAAGGCGGCCATCGCGGGCGCCGAAATGCATGAACTGCATGTGTCCATGGGGGTCGATCACACGAAACTCATAGACCCAGACACCCTGATGCTGTTCCAGCTTCTCGCCGACGATCTCGCCCTTGATGGCCGACCGCGCGATTTTCAGGATTCTATCGAAGGGCGCCGCATCGCCCCGGCTTACGGCGGCACGCGCGCCGGTCTGATCGACCTGGCCGTCGAAATCGCTGGGCAGATGATAGGTCACGCCGGCACAGGGACGCGCCTGCGCGCCGCAGACAGCCGACGCGGCCAGCACGCAAACAATGATGATCCCGGCCCTCATGACCGCCTTGTGCATCATTCACCCTGACAATTGGCTGACACCGGCAAATAACGGTTATGAGCAAATAGCGGATATCGGCGGACTGTTGGCATTGACATCAATCAAGCGCCCGAAGCAGGTCCGGAAAGCCCGATTCAGCCGCCCAGCGCCTGGGCCATATGGAAGACGATGAAGGCCGCCACATAGGCCAAAGCCAGCATGTAGGCGAACATCACACCGGGCCACAGCCAACTGGCGGTTTCGCGCCGGACCACGGCCAGAGTGGAGAGGCATTGGGGCGCGAAGACATACCAGGCCAGGAAAGCCAAGGCCGAGGCGAAAGCCCATTGATGGGTCAGCATATTGGCCAGCGTGCCCCCGCTTTCGCCGCCGACGGCGTAAACGGTTCCCAGCGCCGCCACCGCGACTTCCCGCGCCGCCATGCCGGGGATCAGCGCCACCACCATCTGCCAGGTAAAGCCGATGGGCGCCAGAAGGGGATGGAGGAAATGGCCCAGCATGCCGGCAAAGCTGTAATCGATCGCCGGACCGGTTGCGCCGGCCGGCGCTGCCGGGAAAGTGCAGAGAAACCAGATCAGCACCATCATGGAGGCAATGGTGGTGCCCGCCCGCTTCAGGAATATCTGGCCCCGCTGGAGCACGCCGCGCGCGACATTCCCGGGGTCGGGCACCTTATAGGCCGGCAGCTCGATCAGGAACGGCTCCGTGGCGCTGCGCCAGATCAGCTTGCGAATGACAAAGGCAACGATCAGCGCGCTGCTGATCCCGGCCGCATAAAGCCCGAACATCACCAGCCCCTGCAGGCTGGCGAAACCCCAGACGATGCGGTTGGGTATGAAGGCCGAGATGACGAGCGTATAGACGGGAATACGGGCCGAACAGGTCGTCAGGGGCGCCACCAGAATCGTGGTGAGCCGGTCACGCTTGTTGTCGATTACCCGCGCCGACATGATTCCGGGAATGGCGCAGGCAAAGCTGGACAGAAGCGGAATGAAGGCGCGACCATGCAGGCCCGCGACGCCCATCAGCCGGTCCATCAGAAAGGCCGCCCGGGCCATATAGCCGAAGTCTTCCAGCAGGATGATGAAGAAGAAAAGGATCATGATCTGCGGCAGGAACACCACCACGCTGCCGACGCCGGCGATCAGTCCATCCGCCAGGAAGCTCTGGAGCAGGCCCGGCGGCACATGGCGGCCCACGGCCTCGCCCAGCGCCGTGAATCCGGCATCGATCAGGTCCATGAGGGGCGCGGCCCAACTGAATACGGCCTGGAACATCAGAAACAGGATCACAAGAAGGATCACCGTTCCCAGCACCGGATGCAGCAGCACGCCGTCCAGTTTCCCCGTCCAGGTATCGGGACGCAGCGGCGGCTTTACATAAGCCCGCATGATCTGTTCGGCGGCGCGATGGGCCTGGCGCAATTCGGCCGCAGACGGCTCATGCCAGACCGATGCGGCGGCGGCCTCCTGGCCCGCCAGCGCATCGACCTGCGCCAGCAGATCCGTCAGTCCCCGTTTGCGCACGGCCACTGTCGTCACAACCGGCACACCCAGGGCGCGCGAAAGGCCGTCCAGATCGATGCGGATGCCCTGGCGCTCGGCAATGTCGAACATGTTCAGGGCGAGCACCATGGGCCGCCCGACCGACTTCAGTTCAAGCACCAGCCGCAGGACCAGGCGCAGGTTCGTGGCATCCGCCACGCAAACCAGAATTTCCGGCGAAGCCTGTCCGTCCAGCCGGCCCAGCACAACATCGCGGGTGACGACTTCGTCCGGACTGCGCGCGCGCAAGGAATAGGTGCCGGGCAGATCCAGGACCGAGACGCGCCGGCCCGCCGGTGTCAGGACGGTGCCTTCCTTGCGCTCGACCGTGACACCGGGATAGTTCGCCACCTTCTGGCGCGAGCCCGTCAGCGCGTTGAAAAGCGCCGTTTTTCCGGAATTGGGATTGCCCACCAGTGCGATGCGCGCACCGAACGCCGCCTCGCTCATGGCCCGCTGTCACATTCGACCAGGACGGACCGGGCCTCACGGCGGCGCAGCGCCACGCGCATGTCATCCAGCCGAAGGGCCATGGGGTCGCGCCCGACCAGCCCGACATGCAGGACCCGGAACTGGGCTCCTTCGACAAAGCCGAGTTCCAGCAGCCGGCGCTCCAGCTCGTCATGGCCGATATCGCCGGGACCATCATGGCCTTCCGGCAAAATGCCCTTGATGCGGCCGTGCGCGCCAACCTGGAGTTCGCTCAAACGCAAAACCAAAAGCCCTTCGTAATTGCGAATTATTCGCAAATGGCTTTTATGGGAATTGCAAGGCCAGTGCAAGGAAGCTGTTGTCGCTCCCTGTTCGGCACTTAACCAAAAGAATGGCCCCGCGGAACCGTTTCCACGGGGCCAGTCTCATATGGGCCTAAGATCAATCTCAGATGCTGAGCCGATCAGCGGCGCCAGGGATTGTTTGGCCGGCTGTCTCGCCAGTTCGGCACCCCGTCATTGTCCCGGTCACGGTCGAACCGGTTGGGGATTCCGTCATGGTCCCGGTCGTGGCGCATCCCGCGATAGCTGGTGCGATAGTGAACGCGATACCATTCGCGCTCGCGTTCGTGGCGCCAGCGATGCCAGCGGTGATCGCGATCGTAATAGCCGTCGCTGTAACCCATCGCGACATCGCCGATCCGGAATGAGAAATGGGCGGGCTGGGCCGACAGAGGCGCAGCTCCCATCATGCCGGCGCCAAACAGCAGACCGGCGGCCAACAGGGTTTTCATCACAGTCTTCATAGCGTCCTCTCCAAGAGATATGCCGGCAGATGTCTCCCGATCGCCCGGCGACTACCCTTCCGCTCCATTAAACCCTGGACACCATGAAACGGTTCCACGATCCGGGGATTGCGCGGCAAGGCCCTAGAAATGCCATGTTGCTGAATGGCCGCTCAAGGTCAGCGCGGCCCGGTGCGCCGCCTGTTTTGCTCGCTCAGCATATAGGCCTTCTTGGTCTCGAAATCGCGGCTGATGCCGATGACCATGAATTCCAGCGCCGCTGTTCCGGTGGCGGCGAAGGCCCTGGACTCTCCCAGCGCGGCGGGCACGGCGTCGCCGGCGCGGATCGTTACCGTTTCGCCGTCAATGGTGGCGGTGCCCTCGCCGCTCATCACATAATAAACTTCGGCCATGTCTTTCTTGATGTTGGGCCCGGCCGAGACCCCGGGCGGCAGCAACAAATGATCGACATAGGTCCAGGTGCTGTAAAAGGCGGTCGGATCCAGCCCGCGATGATACATCGTGGTGCCCTTGCCGCCTTCGAAATCGGGCATGGGCCTGTCCAGCGACCTGGCGAGGTTCATGTTGATGAATTGCGGCAAGGCGTCCGTGGGCGCGCCGACCCGCCCGTCATCCAGATTCCAGGCATCATAAAAGCGCGGCAGCAGGCCCACATTTATGTTCATCCATTGCACCGGTTTGCCGGACTGGTTGGTGATGGCGTGATTGTGTCCAAGCCGCGCGACGGCGCCGGCGGGGCCTTTCAGAACCGAAGTCCGGCTGTCGATGGAGAATTCCGCCTCACCGTCCAGGATGACGAACATCTCTTCGCAGTAATTGTGGAAATGCTCGCCGATGCCGCCCCCCGGCGGCAGCACGCCGCGATGCAGGAAGAAAAGATTGACCCCCAGATTGAACTTCGGCGACTTGTCGCGGCCGTCAAAGAGAGCCATGTAATTCATGGGGCCGGAGCCGTTATGCACGGTCGGATGCGCCGGATAGTCCGGCCCGGCGCCATGTGCGATCCGCTGCGCCAGGGGCACATGGGTGCGCGACAACGGACTGGATGCGGTGTAGGGGTCCGCCGGAAATGTCATGCCCGGCACCTGGGCAACAGCGGCCATGGGGGCCAGCGCCACAATCCCCGCCAAAAGGCCCGATTTCAGCATGCTAACCCTCCCCTGGTTTCTTTCAGGGCATTCAGCGCGAAAGCGGCTTGAGGGGCAACGCAACCGGCCGCAGGTAGCTGTGGATAGCAAAGCCGGCCCGGCACAGCCGCCAAAAACAAAGGGGCCCGGCGACAGGCCGGGCCCCTGTTGGTTTCATGCGGAATGGACGGCTGCTATTTCGGCGTCAGCTTGAAGAGGCCGCCTGCGGGGCTGTCTTCCAGAAGCCAGACATTGCCATCGGGCGCAACCGCGACATCGCGGATGCGATGGCCGACATTCCAGCGTTCCGCGGGCTTGGCCGTGGTGCCGCTGATGACGATACGGTTCAGTGAGGTGGTGGCCATGCCGCCCAGCAGCATCGAACCGTTCCACTGCGGGAAGACATTGCCCTTGTAGAAGGTGATGTTGCCCGGCGCGATCACCGGGGTCCAATAGAGGATGGGCTTGGTGAACTGCGGCTTGCCGTCGAAGTTGGGGATCGGCACGCCATTATAATTTTCGGCGAAGCGCGCCTCGGGCCAACCGTAGTTCTTGCCCTTTTCGATCAGGTTCAGCTCGTCGCCGCCCTTGGGACCATGCTCCATTTCCCAGAGATGGCCATCGGGCGCCATCGCCAGGCCGTAGGGCGTGCGATGACCGGTGGTCCAGACTTCCGACGGCGTCATGTTCTTGCCGGGGAAGGTATAGGTATAGACCGGCTTGGCGGTCTTGCCCGCCTCGGTATCGCTGGGCGGATTGATGATCGCCACCGTCTTGGCGCCGGTCTTGCCGAAATTGGGATTATCCGGCGCCGGCTTTCCGTCCAGGGTGAGATGCAGGATCTTGCCCAGGGGCTGATTGGGATCCTGCGCCGGCCAGAAGCGCTGGCGATCGCCCACGGTCAGGAACAGCGACTTGCCGTCCTGGGCGAAAACCACAGCGGCACCGAACTGGCCGCCGCGGCCGCGGGCGCCGTCGCGCCAGATCACCTGCAGATTGTCCAGGCTGGCGGTAGCGGGCGTGGCGCTGTCGTTCAGCACCAGCTTGGCCTTTGCCAGTGCCAGGCTGGAGCCGGAAATGCCGCCCAGCGTGCCGGGCTCGGAATAGGTCAGATAGACCGTCTGGTCGGTGGCGAAATTGGGCGAGGTGTAGATGCCCAGCATGCCGCCCTGGCCGCCGTAAAGGACCGCCGGATAATTCAGCACAGGGCGCTTCTGGCCCTGCGGCGTCACCAGCCAGATCGGCCCGACCTTTTCGGTCACCAGCATGCGGCCATCGGGCAGGAAGGCGATGCGCCACGGCAGGTTGAAGGTGGTCACCTGCGTCATGTTGAAGGGCAGGCTCGCCTCGGGCTTGAGATCGCCGAGGTTCGGTTGCGCGCCGGCCGCGGTGGCCATCACCGTCATCAGCAGCGCGGCTTTCGCCAGAATTTTCATGTCTTCGCTTTCCCCTTATTTCGGCGTTGAAACTTATGCCAATCGCGCGGCGGCCTGCCAGCCCTGCCTTTCGGCAAAGGTGGCGGTCGGCTCGAGTCGCGCGCCTTTCATAGCGCAAAGCTGAGATTTATTCAGGGCGGCGGCATGCCCCAGCCCGGCGGCCGTCGCAAGGCGGGATATTTTGTCTGGATCATATTTTATCTTTTATTATCAATATGGTATAGCGACCATCGAACACTGGAGGCCTGTTCCGCCAGTGGTGCGGGGCCACCAAAACAGCTAACCTCCATGCACCGTTAAATGAGAGGGGCGACGGTGCGGCACAAAGCAATACTGCGGACAGCGGTCCTGGCCGCCCTCTGGGTGCTTCCCGCGCGCGCCGAAATGCTGGAGTTCGCCACCCCGAAAGGCACCATCTCCTGGCCCAAGCTGCCGACACTGACGGACTGGCATCAGGACGAGCAGACCAGCCTGAGCCGGGGCGTGAATTTTCTCGTGCCCGACGGAGCCGATACGCAGAACGCCGAGATCACCATTTCGGCGGAAGGCGTGTCCCGCCAGAGCGGTCCCAGCGAGGTTGCGGGACTGCTGGAGCGTGACAAGGCCGCCATCCCCGGCGCCGAGGTCAAATCCCTGGGGCCGGTGCGTGACAAGGATGGCGTGCCGTTCCAGCTTTATGAATTCCCGCCGGCAACGGCTCCCGCCATGTGATCGCCTATGCGGAGGAAGGCAATTATCTTCTGGCTTTTCGCCTGACGGCCACATCCAGGGCGGCGCAGGATCGGGGGATGCCCGTTTTCACCGGCATGATCGCGAAATATGCCAGGGAAATTCCATGGTAATCGCGGCGGCCGCGGGGAAGTATCGGCCAGAGACTCAACAACATCAAAACCAAGGGGAGAAACCATGAAAGATATCACACGCGCGGCGCTGTCGCGCCGAAAAATGCTGCGCACCGCCGCCGGAGCGGCGATGGCGGGCGCCGCCAGCGCGCATGCCTTTGCGCAGGCCGCGCAGCCGCCGGGCGCGCCTTACAATCCCGTGCCCAACAAGCGCATCGGCCAGCCGCAGGAAGGGCCCAACACCCCCAAGCTGACGATCTACATGGACAATATGCTGGATGAAGCCGAGGCGCGGCGCATCAAGCAGCTTGGCATCAACTGGATCGATGCCCAGGCCGTTCCGGCCCAGCCCTGGGGCAT
Source organism: uncultured Rhizobium sp. (assembly GCA_964343955.1). GTDB lineage: Bacteria > Pseudomonadota > Alphaproteobacteria > Micropepsales > Micropepsaceae > Rhizomicrobium. The sequence goes on from CAYFKU010000018.1 coordinate 30,553, forward strand.
GGATTACCTGCAACCTCGCGTGGACGCGCTGAAGAAGCTGGACATGCATATCGGCATCATGATGATCCGCTGGTCCTATCAGGGCGGCATGGATCCGGAAATGAACAAGATCGTTCGCGGCCTGCCAGGCCGGGACGAGGAAATCGCCAAGATCAAGCAGACCATCGTCAATATGGGCAAGCTTGGCATTCCGGTTCTGGAATGGAATTTCTACAATCATCGCGCGACCGATGGCTATCAGCAGGTGCCCGGCCGTGGCGGCGCCGGTTACACCGAGTTCAAGTATGACCGGATGAAGGACCTTCCACCCCTGCCCGCCGACGGCGCCGTGCAAAACTATGAAGACACCTGGAAGAACCTGACCTACTTCCTCAAGGAAGTGATCCCGGTCGCCGAGAAGAACAATGTGGTGATGTCGGTGCATCCCAACGACCCGCCGCCTCCGATGAGCCGCGGCTCGGCCCAGGTGCTGAACAGCTTCAACGACTGGAAGCGCCTGGTGGAGACGGTCAATTCTCCTTCCAACACCATGACCTGGGACTGCGGTGTTACGCGCGAGCTGGGCGAAGACCCGATCGTGGTCGGCAACTGGCTGGCCAGCCGCAACCGCATCGGACAGGTGCATTTCCGCAACGTCAACATGCGCAAGCCCCGCGAGGACTATACCGAGGTATTCCCCGATGACGGCGACAACGACATGTATGAAGTCATGAAGCTTCTGGTCCGCAACAACTACCGCCGGACAATCTTCCCGGAGCATCCGCGCGGCATGGATACCGACAAGTTCCTGCCGAAGGAGGCGCAGACCACCAATACCGGCTGGGCCTATAATGTGGGCCACTGCCGGGCGATGCTGCAGATTGCCTTGCGCGAACTGAAGGGCATGTAGCCCCGGCCAGCCTGGTCAAAGCATGACACGAGAAGCCCCGCATCCCGGCAGGATGCGGGGCTTTTTACTAACGAATTCTGTGAACCTTGTAGAACTTGCTTTCGCCCGTCATTTCCAGCTTGAAGGTGTGCATGGCGTTGGGGGAAATGGTGACCTGCATCTCTTCCGCCGGGCGGCGCCAGCGGGCGGGATGATAGATCTGGTCTTCCTCGATCTGCTGCCACACCTGCCCGTCCGCCAGGGTCATGGTGAAAGCCCCATTCCTGGCGATCTCATAGGATTTTACAGCCGCATTGCGGACAATGGGCTTGGTGTCGTTGAACATGCCATTGAACAAACCGGTATTGCGCGGCATGGGCGGCGGACCTGACGGAACGGGGCGCGGCGGCGGCGCGGCCGAAGCCAGTTGGGGAGCCATAGTCGGCGGCATGACCGGAGCCGGGGTCAATACGGGACGCGCGGCCTGCGCCGGAAGGGCCAGGCCCAACCGGGCCCGCATTGGCGTGGCGGCATCGTAATAGCAATCCAGCCAGCCACGCTCTGCCGCGACGCGCATGCAGGCGGCAGCGCGGGCCATGATCTCAAGCGCCAGCCGCGTGGCTTTCTCCCCGGCGCCCGCGATGGCGAACACAAGGCAGGTGGCAGCCAGCGCCAGTCCCATTCCAAACCCAAGTCCGGATTGCCGAACCATATCCCTTCCCCGCCGGTCAGGCTGTCAGGAAGGGTCAAGGCTTGTCAACAAAGCTCAGTTCAGGCGCCAGATTTCGAAATTCAGCAAACTGGCGAAAGCAACCCAGCAGGCCAGCGGCACCAGACAGACAGAAGCGATGCGATCGATCCGCCAGAAAGCCGTGATGGTCGCCGCGATCAGCAGCCATTGCGGCACGATATTGACCAAGCCCAGGAAGGGACTGTGCAGCGCGAAGAATATCCAGGGCCAGGCGGCGTTAAAAGCGAGCTGGACAAAGAACAGGGTCATCGCCGCCTGCCGGGGCGCGCGGGCCCCAAGGATACGCCAGGCGGCAACCGCCATCAGGACATAAAGCGTCGTCCAAACCGGTCCGAATAGCCAGTTGGGCGGATTGAAGGACGGCTTGGCCAGCCCGGCATACCAGGGCGCAAGATTGGGGAGGGTCGCCAACTGCCCCACCGCGGACGCCGCAACCACCGGCAGGACTGCCAGCACCAGGCGCCCCAGATTTTTCTGCAAATTCATCTTTCTATTTCTTCAAAGCGCGAACAGCGGCCAGCGTTCCGGAAACATGGCCGTCCGGATCCATGTCGGTATAGCTGAAGCGCACTTTGCCATCCTGCCCGATCACATAGGATGTGCGCTTGGCGAAACCCAGCAAAGGCACCTTGGCGTCATAGCTGGTCATGACCTTGCGGTCCGCATCCGATGCCACGGCGAATTTGCTCTGGCACTCGCTGACGGAAAAACGGTTCAGGGTTGCGATATCGTCGGCGCTGACGCCGATCACGGTCGCGCCCGCGGCGGCAAAATCCGGCATGGCGGCGGCGAACTGGTGCGCCTCGATGGTGCAGCCCTGGGTGAATGCGGCCGGATAGAAATAGACCACCACGGGTCCGCGGCTGAGAGACTGGGAGAGCGAGAAGGTGAACGGCTTGCCGCCCAATGTCGCCTGTGCGGTGAAATCGGGAGCCGTCTGCCCGACCTTGAGCGCGGCCCATGCCGGCATAGGCCCGGCCAGGGGCAAAACAAAAGCAAGGTTCCGTGCAAAGCGGGCCAGGCGCCCAGCAAAATCCGGCATCATGTCAACCCGAAGAAGCGTCCCATCCTATACGCCCAGGGGCTTGCGGCGGATCACCCCGTTACCGGTATTTTCCACCCGCGGTGGGCCAGCGGTCCACCACCTCGCTGCCGCGAATGATGACATAATGGCCATAAAGATTGACGGTGGGATCGCAATGCGGCGTCACGCAGACCACCGCTTCGCCTGCCCTCGCCTGACCGCCATCCGCCAGCCGGACCTTGCCATATTCATCGCCGAAGAAACCATAGCTGGCGCCCTTGGGGCCATAGGCGATCACGGGCGGATCGGCATCGGTCGAAAAGGCTTTCAGGCCCGCATCGGTTGTCACCATGTCGGGCTGGTTGGCGCTTACGACCCGCGACAGCACGAACAGCGAGGTCTCAAAAGGAGGACCATCGGGCCACACGTCATTGTACTGGCGGTCCATGAACACATAGGAGCCGCACTGCAGTTCCGTCAGCACCCCGCGCGCGGGATCTATATCGAAACTGCCGGTGCCGCCGCCGGAGACAATGCGCGGTGCCAGCCCCCTGGCCGCCAAAAGGTCGCGCGTCAGGCGCAGCTTTTCCATCGCCTGGGCCGATTCCGTCTCGCGCTCGGCCCTGTCCACGATATGCTGGACATGGCCGGCATAACCCTGGATGCCGGCGAATGTCAGTCCGGGGCTTTGCGCGATCTGGGCCGCCAGCGCGGCCGCCGGTTCGCCGGGCGCGATGCCGGTGCGGTGGTGGCCGACATCGATATCCACCAGCAGGGTCAGGTTCTGACCGGACGTGAAAGCCGCCTGTGACAGCCGGCTCACCGCCTCCGCGCTGTCGGCCACGGCCATGAGGCCGGGGCATCGCGCATTGAGCGCGATGAGCCGACGCACCGAATTTTCCGAAACCAGCGGCGAGGTGATCAGAATGTTCCCGATCCCCGCCGCGGCCAGATGTTCGGCTTCGTCCAGGATGGCGCAGCATTGTCCGACGGCGCCGGCCGCGATCTGGCGGCGGGAGACTTCGGCGCATTTATGGGTCTTGGCATGGGCGCGCAAGGAAATGCCCTGGCTGCGGCAATGTTCGGCCATGCGCGCGACATTGCGTTCGAAAGCCTCCAGGTCGATCACCAGGGCGGGCGTGGCGATCTCAGCCCCGTTTCTCTGCAGCAGGCCTGGCCAGTCGATCATGGATTGCCTCTCTTGCGGGCGGCCGCCACCTCGGCGGCGAAATCGATCGCGGCGGATTCCGATCCTAGGACATGCGTGCCAACGATATAAGTCGGGGTCTGGAAGGCCCGGATGGCGCGCGCCAGGTTGAAGTTGGCGAGCAGTTCGTCCGTCACCTCAGGCGCATTCATGTCGCGCTTCAGCCGCGCCACATCCAGGCCGGAGGATTTTGCCAGTTCCTCGATATCCGAGACCAGCAATTGCCCCTGATGCCGCATCATGGCCAGATGGTAGGCCTCATATTTTCCCTGCTTTTGCGCCGCCAGCGCCATGCGCGCGGCCACCATGGACTGTTTGGTCAGGATGGGAAATTCCTTCAGCACCAGCCGCACGCCCTTGTCGCGCCTGACCAGCGCCATCAGCCGTGGCTCCGCCGCCTTGCAATAGGGGCAGGCATAATCGAAAAATTCCACGATGGTGATCGCCGCCTGGGGCGAACCGATCGAGGGCGACGCCGGATTATAGGCCAATGCGTCGATATTGGCGGCAACCCGCTGGTCGCGATCCTGCGCCTGCGCCGCTTCCACCCGTCTGGCATACTCCTGCACCGCCCTGGCGCCATCGGCCGGCGCGGCAATCGCCGCCGAAGACAGCAACAGGCCCGCTGCGATACCCAAAAATCTTTTCATGCAATCCTTCCCGCGGCGCGTTATGGCAGCAATGCCGTCCCATGATAAGCCTCTAACCTGCCGGACCGAAAGGACGCCACGTGAACAACGGCTTCATTCCCGTGGGCGCGCCGGTCCATACCCGGCGCCTGAGCCGGCTGGAAACGGCGATCGCCGCGCGCCGCAATGTGCTGGAGCTGATTCCATCCCTCTCCTACCGCCAGGGCATTGTCTCGGGCGAGATGCTGATGCGCTGGCACATGCTGGCCGATCCCGCCGGGATGAAGCGGGTGATGCTGGACCGGCTTGCCAACTACCCCAAGTCCGAGATCATGAAGCGGATGCTGCGCCCGGCCATCGGCGACAGCCTGTTCAATGCCGAGGGGCCGGACTGGCGCTGGCAGCGCCGCGCCGTCGTGCCCGTCTTCACCCACCGCAATGTGCTGGCCCTGGGCCCCGCCATGACCGCCACCGCCGCCCGCGCCACGCAAAGGCTGGCGGCTTGCGGCGGCCGCGCCGAACTGGTGCACGAAATGCTGACGGCCACATTCGATGTGATCTGCGATGTGGCGCTGTCGGGCCGCGATCATTTCGATGCCCGAACCTTCGGCGGCGCCATCACCGATTATTTCCGCACCGCGGGCCGCGCCTCCCTGCTCGACTTTCTGGGCTTTCCCGACTGGTTTCCCCGTCCCGGCGAACTGATGGCCTCGCGCGCGGTGCGCACCATGCACGACATGGTGGGCGCGGCGATCGAGGCGCGTCGGCAGGCGACGGCGCCGCCTGCCGACGATCTGCTCGCTTACATGCTGGAAGCACAGGACCCTGAAACCGGCCAGCGCATGAGCCCCGAACAGCTCATCTTCAACATGCAGTTCTTCATCGTGGCGGGGCATGAGACCACGGCGCTGGCGCTGGCCTGGTCGCTTTACCTGCTGGCCCATGCGCCGGAGGAACAGGAGAAACTGCGCCGACAGGCGCGCGATGTGCTGGGCAGCCGCCCCGCCGAAGCGGGCGACCTGGCCGCCCTGCCCTTTACGCGGCAGGTGCTGGAGGAAGCCATGCGGCTTTATCCGCCTGTCGGGCTTCTGGCGCGCACCGTGGTGGAAGAAGACGAGCTCTGCGGCCGTACCATGCAGCCCAATGACCTTGTCTTCCTGGCGGTCTGGGCATTGCATCGCAGCCAGTTGTTCTGGGACCGGCCGGAAATGTTCCGGCCCGACCGTTTCGCCGCTGACAGCGGCGAAGTGCGGGACAAGTATCAGTATCTGCCATTCGGCGCCGGCCCGCGCGTCTGTGTCGGCGCTGACTTTGCCATGATGCAGGCCCAGATCATCCTGGCGACTTTGGTCGCCAATTTCCACTTTCGTCCCGCGGGCCCGTCGCCACGGCCCGTGATGATGATGACGGTGCGGCCCGAACCGGGCGTCTATCTGGACGTCAGCCTGGTCTGAAGAAGAAGGTTGCTGTTTTTCCCGTCTTGAGCCTGTCGGAGGATGCGGATGCTTCAGGCAGCCGCCTTCAGAAGCACTTCGCGCAAGTGGCGGGCGACCACCAGATCCTCGTCCGGTTGAAGCATCCAAACGCCGATCAGAATGGCGTGTTCGGTATTGGGCAGTCCGGCAGAACCGCCCTTGCGGCCAGTGGAAGGGTTCAGCTCAATCGCGGGTGACCCGGCCCGCAGGGTCTGGGCGACTTCCAGCGGCGTCATCCGCACCCTCGTCTGGTCATAGCGCAGCACCAGATGCGGCACCGCGTTGGCCAGCGGCGGCGTGACGATCTCGTGCGTCAGGGTGGGAACATCCTTCAGCGCGGCGGCAATGCGTTCGGCGCGCTTGCGGAATTCCGCCTGCATGCCTTCGTCGGTCTGGGACAGATACCAGTCGATTGCCGCCACCATGCCGACGATCTGTTCCTTGGCGACTTTCATGCCGCGGCCCACCGTTTCGTCATGGGGGCTGTTGCTCCAGCCCGCGGCCTCGATCAGGTCCTTGCGGCCCAGCAGAAGCCCCGCATTCTGCGGCCCGCGCAACCCCTTGCCGCCCGAAAATGTCACAAGGTCGAAGCCCATCTGGGTGTAATTCCACAGATTGGAGATGGGCGGCACATCCGCCGCGGCATCGTTGAAACAGGGCACGCCGTGGCGATGCGCCACCGCGACCCACTGTTCCCGGCTGATCTGGCCTTGCTCGGCGGCATTGAAGAAATGGCACATCACCGTGCGGGGCGTGAAAGCGGCTTCATATTGCTCCAGCGTCTCGACCTCGACGAACTTGACGCCGCAAATCGATATGGAATGGTCATAGCCGTAGCGATGGCCCTTCTGGATGATGACCTCATTCTTCAGGCCGGCGGTATCGAGCGGCAGCCTGGCGGCGGCGGCGCGATTGCCCACCGTCATGCAGGCTGCGGTGCCAAGCGTCAGCGCCGAAGCCGCGCCCGCGCTGACCAGCGCAGCCTCGCATTTGAGGCGCCGGGCGATATATTCGCCGGCCTTCTGCTGCAACTCCGCCAGACGCACCGGATGCTTTGCCGCCTCCGTCACCGCCGCCAGCACCGGCGGCGGCATGGTCGATGCGGTCAGCGCCGTATAGGTGCCCGCGGCATTGATGATCTTGGTGACGCCAAGCTTGGCGTAATAGTCCTCGGCTGCAACAGCGGCTTCAGCCACGGTCGGCGCGCCACCCACCATGCCGGTGGCGGCAAGCGCATTGCGCGTCCAGGAAAAGAAACTGCGGCGTGTCGCGGCCATGATTTTCCCCATTTCGTCCGCCCGGCGGCGTTTCGGGAACTATCCTAGTTCGGCGCCGATGGAATGCAATTTTCGCAACCGGCGCGCCTCCACCCATTGCCAGAGCAAAAGCACCGGCACGCCCACCGTGATGTCGCGCGCCCGGCGCAGCAACGAGGCGGCAAGTCCCGCTTCGGTGGGAAGCCCGAACAGGGGCGCCAGCGCCGCATAGCCCGCTTCCTGCACCCCGATGCCCGCCGGAATGAAGGCGGTGGCGCTGCGCAACCCTTCCAGCAGCGCCTGGATGGCGATGGCCGCCGTGAATGGCAGGTCATGGCCCAGCACGCGGAACACCAGCCATAGCCAGAGGCCGCTGGCACACCAGCCCGCCAGGTGCAGAATGACCGACAGGGCAACCCGGCCGCGCTGGCGATAGAGATGATGCACCGCCTCGCGGAAGGCGCCGGCGCTCGCCCCCAATGCCGCCGGGCCCAGGGCGCGTTCCGCCAGGTGGCTGCCGGCGAGCTGCGCCACGGCAAAGCCCAAAATCGCCAGCGCGAAGACCAGGGTTCCGCCCACCAGCCAGGCCAGATAGGGCGCCCAGTGCGGGTCGGCCTGCATGGCGGGCGCCGCCAGCGCCAGCCCCAGCAGGATGAACAGGCTCTGGGCCAGAAGCTCGGTGGTGAGGTCCACGGTCCCCGCCG
>CAYFKU010000019.1:0-16237 GCA_964343955.1 uncultured Rhizobium sp.
CCGCGCGCCAGGGCGGGCTTGAGCAGGTTGGAGGCATCCATCGCGCCATCCGCCTTGCCCGCGCCGACCAGCGTGTGCATCTCGTCGATGAACAATATGATTTCGCCGTTGGCCCCGGTGACTTCGTTCAGCACCGATTTCAGGCGCTCCTCGAATTCGCCGCGGAACTTGGCGCCCGCGATCAGCGAACCCATGTCCAGGGCCATCAGCTTCTTGTCGCGCAGGCTTTCGGGCACGTCGCCATTGACGATGCGCAGCGCCAGCCCCTCCACAATGGCGGTCTTGCCCACGCCCGGCTCACCAATCAACACCGGATTGTTCTTGGTGCGCCGTGAAAGAATCTGGATCGTGCGGCGGATTTCCTCATCGCGGCCGATCACCGGGTCCAGCTTGCCGCTTCGCGCGATTTCCGTCAGGTCGCGCGCGTATTTCTTGAGCGCGTCATAGGCATTTTCCGCCGTCGCGCTGTCGGCGGTGCGGCCCTTGCGCAAACCGGCGATCGCGCCGTTCAGTCCCTGGGCGGTGACGCCGGCCTCCTTCAGGATCCTCCCGGCTTCCGTGCCCGCAGCCAGAACAAGCGCCAGCAGCAGATATTCGGCGGTGACGAAGCTGTCGCCGGCCTTTTTGGCGGCCTGTTCGGCCGTGTCCAGGACCTTGGCGGCATCCTGGGACAGATAGACCTGGCCGGAACCGCCCTGGACCCTGGGAAGTTTCTTGAGGGCGGCTTCCACGCCGGCGCGCACAGGCGCATCGCGACCGCCGGCCGCATTGATCAGTCGGGCCGCCAGCCCTTCCTCATCGTCGATCAGGACTTTCAGAAGATGTTCGGGAACGAATTGCTGGTTGCCTTCGCGCACCGCCAGCGACTGGGCCGATTGAATGAAGCCGCGGGCCCGATCGGTGAATTTCTCGATATCCATGCTCTCTCCCGGTCAGCCCCGTTACGGCGGCGGACCATTTCTGGACACGACCCCTTTCTGGTTCGGTGGCGCGGACGATGGCTTTACGCCTTCGCCTGCCCGCCGCTCCTGGGCATCGTTCGGCACAGGATATGGGAACGAGAAACCGGGCCTGCAAGGCCCAGTCTGCACGGCTGTCAGGTCATGTCTTTGCGCGGGCGCAAGGCCTCAGGAGGCTTCGGCCTCTTCGCCCTCTTCCTCGGCCGCATTGTCGGCCAGGGAGAAGGATGCGCCGCTGCCGCCATTGCCCGGCTGGGGCGCGCCCTGCTGGGGCTGGCCATTGGGCTGCTGCTGGCCCTGCTGGGCATTCATGGCCGCCTGCTGGGCCTGGTACTGGGCCTGCTGGGCCGCCGCCGCTGCCATGATGCGGTAATAATGCTCCGCATGCTGAAGATAATTCTCGGCCATCACGCGATCGCCGCTGGAATTGGCGTCGCGGGCCAGTTGCAGATATTTCTCATACACATGCGAGGCGGAGCCGCGGATCTTCACCTCCGGACCCGAGGAATCGTAGGTGCGGTTGGGATTGAAGCCACCGCCATTGTTGCCGCCGCCGCCGCCACCATGTTGCGGCCTGCGGCCGCCTCTGCGTGAACGCTTCACTTTCGGTCCTTCCCTGGCGCTCCATGACCGGACGCAGCGCGTCGGTCCCCAGCAGCACCTATCCGGTTCGCTTTAAAATCCCCTGCCCGGCCGCGTTTTTCTTGGCGCTACCGGCCCAGCCTTGCGATCCGCTCCAGCGATCGCAGGACGGGATCACCCCGATCCCAGTCACGGGTCAACCTAGCCCATGGACCCCGCTTTTCCAAGGAAAAGCTCAGGCTTTTCGCAAGATGACGCAGCGCGGGATGCCCGACAGATCGGGCGCGATCCTTAACAATTCAAGGCCTGCGAACAGTTTGGCGACGCTATCGTCCTGTCCCTGGCCTATTTCCAGCAGCGCGTGGCCGCCGGGCACCATGATCCGGGGCAGAAGTTCCGCCAGCGCCCGATAGGCACGCAGGCCATCGGGGCCGCCATCCAGGGCGGCGCGCGGCTCGAAACGGGACACGTCGGGGGCCAGTGATTCGATCTCGTCCGACGGAATATAGGGCGGATTGGAGAAGACCAGGTCGAAGGGTTCTTCTGCCCTGTCCCATTCCTGTGGCCGAACCTGCGCGCGCGCGCCGACCAGCCGCGCCGCATTGGCGGCGGCATAGCCAAAGGCTTCGGGCGAGGATTCAAACCCGATGCCGGTGGCATGGGGAAATTCCTTCAGCGCCGCCGCCAGGATGGCGCCCGAGCCGGCGCCCAGATCGGCAATGCGCAGCGGCGCGTTCCTGTCGGGCACCAAACGCAGGGCTTCCTCGATCAGGGTCTCGGTATCCGGCCGGGGCACCAGCACGCCGGGTCCGACCGCGAAGTCCAGGCTCCAGAATTCCTTGTGGCCAAGGATATAGGCGACGGGTTCGCGCGCGCCGCGCCGCGCCACCAGCGCATCGAAATCCTGTCCGGTCTTCTGCGCATGCTCCCACAGCAGGCGCGCTTCCAGCCGTGCGCTGTCGCTGCCGGTCTTGGCCAGCCGGGCGGCGGCGGCCAGCATCGCATCGTTCACTGCTCGGCCTCGAATGCGGCAAGCCGGTCGGCCTGATCCTGGGCCACCAGGGCATCTACGATCTCGCCCAGTTCATCGCCCGACACGATGCGCGCCAGATTGTAGAGGGTGAGGTTGATGCGATGGTCGGTCACGCGGCCTTGCGGAAAATTGTAGGTGCGGATGCGCTCGCTGCGGTCGCCCGATCCGACCATGCTCTTGCGCTCGGCGGCCCGCGCCCCGTCCACGCGCTGGCGCTCGATGTCATAAAGCTTGGCCTTCAGCAGCTTCATGGCATGGGCCTTGTTCTTGTGCTGGGATTTTTCGGTCTGCTGGGCCACCGCGATGCCGGTGGGCAGATGGGTGATGCGGACCGCGCTTTCGGTCTTGTTGACATGCTGGCCGCCGGCGCCCTGCGCGCGATAGACGTCGATGCGCAGATCCTTGTCGTTGATCTGGATATCGACATCCTCGGCTTCCGGCAGCACCGCAACGGTGGCGGCCGAGGTATGGATGCGCCCCTGGTTCTCGGTTGCGGGCACGCGCTGCACCCGGTGGACGCCGCTTTCGAATTTCAGCCTGGCATAGGCACCGCGGCCGTTGACTTCCAGGGTGGCGTCCTTGATGCCGCCCAGATCGCTTTCGGTCCGGTCCATCACCTCGGTGCGCCAGCCCTGCAGGCTGCAATAGCGCTGGTACATTTCCAGCAGGTCAGCGGCGAACAGGGCCGCCTCATCGCCGCCGGTGCCGGCCCGGATTTCGACAATGGCCGAACTGTCATCCGCAGCATCGCGCGGAAGCAGCGCGATGCGCAGATCGTGGTCCAGCTTTTCCAGCGTCTGTTTCAGCTCGGCCCGTTCCTCCTCGGCCATCGCCTTGATCTCGCTCTCGCCGGCGGGATCGGCGATCAGGGCCTCGGCATCGGCGATCCGCACCTGGGCCTGGCGGTAGGCGCGCACCGTCTCGATCACAGGCGCCAGCTCGGCATGTTCGCGGGACAGTTTCACAAAGGCATCCCCGCCTGCGCCCGAGGCCATTTCGGCCTCGATGGCGTCGAAGCGGTCCAGCAGGCGGTCCAGTTTGGCGGCGGGGATCATGTCATTTGTCCAAACAAAAAGGCAGCCGCGATGGCTCGCGGCTGCCCAAACAATTTGCATCGCTACTGCGCGGCTTCCAGCGGCTCTTTCGCCCATGCGCCTTCGCCATTGCGCTGGGCCTCGATTTCGGCGGCCTTCTTCTCGCAAAGCTCGACGATATGCTCGACCAGGTCGCCATTGTCGATGCGATAGCTCGGCTCGCCATTCAGATAGATCTGGCCGTGGCCCTTGCCCGCGCCGCCGCCGGTAAAGCCCAGATCGGTCTCGCGCGCCTCGCCCGGGCCGTTCACCACGCAGCCGATGATCGACAGCGACATGGGGGTGGAGATGTGCTTCAGCCGGTCCTCCAGCGTCTTGACGGTGTCGATGACATTGAAGCCCTGGCGCGCGCAGGACGGGCAGGACACGATATTGACGCCGCGGTGGCGCAGGTTCAGCGACTTCAGGATGTCGAAGCCCACCCGCACCTCTTCCACCGGATCGGCGGAGAGCGATACGCGGATGGTGTCGCCGATGCCGCTCCACAGCAGCATGCCCATGCCGATGGAGGATTTGACGGTGCCGGAAATCATGCCGCCCGCCTCGGTAATGCCGACATGCAGCGGGCAGTCGATGGCCTCGGACAGGGCCTGATAGGCGGCGACCGCCAGGAAGATGTCCGACGCCTTCACCGAAATCTTGTATTCGTGGAAATCCAGGTCATCCAGGATCTTGGCGTGGTTCAGCGCCGATTCCACCATGGCTTCCGGACAGGGCTCGCCATAACGCTCCAGCAGTTCCTGCTCCAGCGAGCCGGCATTGACGCCGATGCGCATGGAACAGCCGTGATCCTTGGCCGCCTGCACCACTTCCTTCACCCGCTCGGCGGAACCGATGTTGCCCGGATTGATGCGCAGGCAGGCGGCGCCGTTCACCGCCGCCTCGATGGCGCGCTTGTAGTGGAAATGGATGTCGGCCACGACCGGGATGGCGGCGGCCTTGGTGATGGCCTTCATCGCCTTTGTGGCATCTTCATCCGGGCAGGAGACGCGCACGATATCGGCACCGGCTTCCTCGATCTTGCGGATCTGGTCGATGGTGGCGCGGGCGTCGCCGGTGATGGTGTTGGTCATGGTCTGCACCGTGATGGGCGCATCGCCGCCAACCGGCACCTTGCCGACCATGATCTGGCGCGACTTGCGCCGGTGAATGTCGCGATAGGCGCGAATGCTCATGGCAGTTTCCTTCGAACGGTCCTTATTGATTGATTCCTGAAGCGGGCCATCAGCGATTCCGGCTCAAGCGAGACGCGCCCCAGAATCTGTTGCGATTGACCGACGGGCCCCAGATTTTTTCCATCGACGTCCACTTCCACGGCGCCGGCATCGCTGGTCGCCATGGTGACGCCGGGCTCGTTGGGCGCCTGGTAGGTATCCCCTGCCGCCAGCTCGCGATTAAGCAGCACCGAGCCATCCGGCCTTTTCACCGTCACCCGCACGGGGGCATGGGCGCGCAGGACCACGCGCGATGCACCGCCGGAAAGCGCCCTGCCGAAGGTGCGCGCAGGCCCCGCGGCCGGCGGAACGGCGGCCTGCTGCCTGGGAGCGGGCGGCGTCATGCCGGCTGGCGGCTGCGGCAAAGGTATCTGGGTCGGACCGGTGGCTGGCGTCCTGGCGCCGGCGGCGGGCGGCGGCAAGGCCGATGCCTGCTGCGCCGCAGAGCCGGCCGTGCCCGGTGCGGTGGCGGGGGATGGCGTTGCTTCCTGCGGCGGCGCGACCACCACCTGCGGCACGGGCTTCGGCTTGGGTTTGGGCGGAGTGAGAACCGGTGCTTCGGGAACCTGCTGGCTGGTGTCGCCGCTGGGCGCCATCAATTGCCACAAGCCATAGCCAAGCAGCACCACCACCACGCCCGCGATGATGCGCCATCCGTGCGGAAGATAATGACGGCCCTCTTCCTGATGGATGGACGCGGGTTCACGCGACTGTTCCTCGAAGCGGCCGGAAATCTCATGCTTGAAGCGTTCCACAAAATGATCGGGATCCAGCCCCAGATGGCGCGCATAGGACCGCACGAAGCCGATCGCATAGGTCTTGCCCGGCAGATCCTCCAGCCGGTCACCCTCCAGCGCTTCCAGATGATCCTTGCGGATCTTGAGCGCGCGGCTGACCTGGGCGATCTCGTCACCGCGCTTCAGGCGCGCGGCGCGCAGGTCCTGGCCCACGGTTTCCAGCGGCGTCTCGCTGTCGCTGGAAATTTCGCGCAGATGGATGCGGCGGCGGTTCAGGCCGTCTTTTTCTTCGCTGCCGTCATTGTCGAGGGACATCTGCGTGAGCTTGATCATTGGGGCCGAAAAGCGCGCGGGGACGCGCCCCGGCGCGGCTAAATATCTGTCAAAACTAGTTTATCCGAACTAACCGGGGCCGGACAACCGCTGCACCGCAAAAAACCGGTTCCAGGCCCCAAAAGCGCCGCCGGGGCCGGAAAAGCCCTATTTCAGGACAATGCCCCGCTCGGCCGCGAAGGCCGACAGCCGGGTCCTGAGGCTATGGTCGGTCCGGCCGCACAGCCGGTCCACAAAGGCCGAGACCTCGCCCAGATGGAGGGATCGAATCATCATCTTGATCGGCCCGATCTGGCCGGGCTGCATGGACAGGGTCCGTATCCCAAGCCCCAGAAGGGCCATGGCATCCAGCGGGCGACCCGCCATCTCGCCGCAAAGCGACAGGTCGCCGGAATTTTCCGCCGCGCTCTGCACGATCAGCCGGATCAGGGTCAGCGAGGCCGGATTGAGATTGTCATAGCGCTTGGCGACCCGCGGATTGGTCCTGTCCACGGCAAAGGCCAGGGACAACAGATCGTTGGAGCCGATGGAGACAAAATCGGCGGACCGCATGAGTTGGGGCAGCATGAAGGCCAGGGCCGGCACTTCCAGCATGGCGCCCACCAGCACCTGGGTCGGCCGCACCAGATTGAGAAGGCGCGCCCGCTCCATTTCGCGATCGACCAGCGCGCGGGCGCGGTTGAATTCGTCCACGTCCGAAATCATCGGCAGCAGGATGCGCAAGGTGCGGCCGGCGCTGGCGGTCAGAAGCGCGCGCACCTGGTAGCGCAGCAGCGCCGGACGATCGAGGGCGATGCGGATGGCGCGCCAGCCCAGCGCCGGATTTTCCTCCCGCTCCCAGCGAGCATAGGGCAGCACTTTGTCGCCGCCCAGATCCAGGGTGCGGAACACCACCGGCTTGTCGCCCGCGGCATCGAGAATTTTCTTGTAGAAAGCCGCCTGGTCGGTGAGCCGCGGCATGGTCTCGCCGATCATGAATTGCAGCTCGGTGCGGAACAGGCCGATGCCGTCGGCGCCCGACTGGGCAAGCTGGGGCATGTCGAATTCCAGACCCGCATTCATCATCAGGCGGATGGGCACGCCGTCGCGCGTCACCGCGGGCAGGTCGCGCACAGCGGCGAAACGGGCCTGGGTCTGGGCGCGCAGGGCGCGTTTTTCCTCGAATGCCTTGAGGATTTCCGGCGCCGGACGCAGATGCACTTCGCCCATCTCGCCATCGACCGCGATCATATCGCCGCCGCGCGCATTGTCGGCAATGCCTCCCAGCGAAGCCACCAGCGGCAGGCCCATCGAGCGCGCCACAATGGCGACATGGCTGGTGGTGGCGGCTTCTTCCAGCACCAGGCCGATCAACTGGTCGCGGCCGTAATCCAGCAATTCCGCCGGGCCCATGCCACGCGCCACCAGCACGGTATTGGCGGGCAGGCTGCGGTCGCTGACGGTCTCGCCCGTCAGATGGCGCAACAGACGCCGCGCCAAATCGTCGAAATCATGGGCGCGCTCGCGCAGGATGGGGTCGCCCAGGCGCTGCACGCGCAGGCGCGTTTCATCCTGCACGCGTTCGACCGCCGCTTCCGCCGTCAGGCCGGTGCGGACCGCATCGCGCATGCGCTGGCGCCAGCCCTGGTCATAGGCGAACAGGCGATAGGCCTCGATCACCTCGCGCCCCTCGCCCGTCAGGTCGAGTTCGCTGGACGACAACATTTCATCGACGGATTCGCGCAAACCGCCGATGGCCTCTTCCAGCCGCTTGAGCTCGGCATTGGGATTGTCGGCGATCATGCGCTCCACGCGCACGCGCGGCTCGTGTAGCACGACGCGGCCACAGGCCACGCCTTCCGACAATCCGTCGCCCACGAATTTGCGCGGCCGGTCCACCCGCAGCTCCGGTTCGTCCAGTTCGGCGACATTGAAGAAGCCGCCTTGTGCGACGACCTCGGCCAGCACCATGGCCACGGTCTGCAGCGCCTCGACTTCCTCCTCGGCATAGATGCGCTCGGCCTTGTTCTGGACGGTCAGCACACCGAACACCTGGCCGCCGCGCACGATGGGCACGCCCAGGAAGGCCTTGAAGGGATCTTCGCCGGTTTCCGGGCGATAGGAGAAATGCGGGTCGGCCGGGGCATCCGACAGGTTCACCGCCTCGGCGGTTTCGCTGACCAGGCCGACCAGGCCCTCGCCTTCCTTCAGGCGGGTATTGTGAACGGCGGTGCGGTTCAGGCCCTCGGTGGCGAACAGTTCCAGGATCTTGCCGGCGCGGCGCAGATAGATGGAGCAGACCTCGGCCACCATGTTGGAGGCGATCACGCTGACCAGCTTGTCCAGCCGCATCTGGGCGGATGTCTGTTCCGCCATGATCTCGCGCAGGCGGCGCAGGAGCAGACGTGGGCCGCCGGCGGTGGACATCAGCTACAGGCCTCGGAATCAGCAGGGCGTGTCATGGCCCGCCCAGTTTGGGCCATCCGGGTGATGCCTGTCATCTGCTGATGGAAATAAAGGGCCGGGAACGCAACCCGGTACAAGACGATCAGGCCGCATCCAGCTCATAGGCGGAATGCAGCGCCCGCACCGCCAGCTCGACATATTCCTCGCCGATCAGCACGCTGACCTTGATTTCGGAGGTTGAGATCACCTGGATGTTGATCCCCTTGTCCGACAGGGTCTTGAACATCAGTTGCGCCACGCCGGGATGGGCGCGCATGCCGATGCCGATGATCGAGACCTTGGCGACATCGGACGTATGCGTGACGTCGCGATAGCCGATGTCCTTCGAATGGGTCTCGATCGCCGCCAGGGCGCGGTTCAGCTCGCCGCGGGTGCAGGTGAAGGTCAGGTCGGTGGTCTGGCCGTCTTCAGAGACATTCTGGACGATCATGTCCACATTGACGCCGGCATCGGCCAACGGCCCGAAAATGGCGGACGCGACGCCCGGCTTGTCCGGCACCTTGTGCAGGGTGATCTTGGCTTCGTCGCGGCTATAGGCGATGCCGGTAACGGGCTTCTTTTCCACGATGTCTTCCTCGTCGCAAAGCAGTGTGCCGCCCACATCGGGCGTGAAGGTCGAAAGCACGCGGGTCGGAACCCGGTGCAGCATGGCGATTTCCACCGAGCGGGTCTGGAGCACCTTGGCGCCCAGCGACGCCATTTCCAGCATCTCCTCATAGGCAATCTTTTCCAGCCGCCGCGCCTTGGCCACGATGCGCGGATCGGTCGTGTAAACGCCGTCCACGTCGGTATAGATATCGCAGCGCGCCGCGCCGATGCCGGCGGCAACCGCCACCGCACTGGTGTCCGAGCCGCCGCGGCCCAAAGTGGAAATGCGCGTTCCCGGCGCCACGCCCTGGAAGCCCGCCACCACCGCGACCTCGCCGCCTTCGATGGCCTTGCGCATCTCGTCTGCAGGCACGCCCTCGATGCGGGCAGAACCATGCGTGGCATTTGTGTTGATCGGCACCTGCCAGCCCAGCCAGGAGCGTGCCTTGATGCCCATGGCGTTCAAGGTGATGGCCAACAGTCCGCAGGTGACCTGTTCGCCGGCCGCCACCACGACGTCATACTCGCGCTGATCGACCAGGGCCCGGCCCTCGCCCGCACCGGCCTTGGCGGCGTCATTGGTCCAGGCCACCAGCTTGTTGGTCTCGCCCGCCATGGCCGAAACCACAACCGCGACCTGGTTGCCCCGCTCGACCTCGGCTTTCACCAGCCCCGCGACATGGCGGATGCGCTGGATGTCGGCCACGGAGGTGCCGCCGAATTTCATCGCAATCAACGCCATGCCGACTGAGCCCCTGGAGATATTTGCCCGGACAGAAACGGCGGCCTATGTAGACGGGGTGGCCCCCATCCTCAACCCTTGAAACCGCATGGCAGATTCAGCTTCGCTCGACCCCGCTGAGGTCGCAAAATTCTCGGCCATTGCTGCGGAATGGTGGGATCCGACCGGGAAATTCGCCCCCCTGCACAAATTCAACCCGGTCCGCCTGAGCTTCATCCGGACCGAGGCGGGGGCCCATTTCGGCCGCGACCCCAAATCCCTGACCCCTTTCGAGGGCCTGTCCCTGCTGGATATCGGCTGCGGCGGGGGGCTGCTGTCCGAGCCCATGGCCCGGCTGGGTTTTGCGGTGACGGGCGCGGATGCCTCCGAACGCAATATCGGCACGGCCCGGGCGCATGCCGCCCAGTCCGGGGTCCCTGTCACATACCGGGCCGCCACGGCGGAAGTCCTGGCGGCGGAAGGCCTGACCTTCGATGTGGTCCTGAACATGGAGGTGGTCGAGCATGTCGCGGACGTGACGTCCTATCTTGGGGCCTGCGCCAACCTGCTGAAGCCGGGCGGGCTGACCTTTGTCGCCACCCTCAACAAGACCATCAAGAGCCTCGCCCTGGCCAAGATCGGGGCCGAATATGTGCTGGGCTGGCTGCCGCGCGGCACCCATGACTGGAACCGATTTATTGCGCCCACCGAACTTAAGAGCTCGCTTCAACGGGCCGGGCTAACCATCTTGAAAACTCAGGGTGTTTCGTTCGATCCGCTGCGCTGGGACTGGCGGCTTTCGTCCGATGTGGACGTGAACTACATGGTTGTCGCGAGGCGCTAGATCGGGTCGGTCCGCCCGCGCGGGGACCATCCCAGGAAGCTCAGTTCGCCCCGTCCATGTCCGGCGGCAGCAGGGCGACATCGACGCCCTCCTCTACCAGTTCCTCGGCTTCGCTCTGGCTCGCCTCGCCATAGATCTGGCGTTCGGGCGCCTCGCCATAATGGATCTTGCGCGCTTCCTCGGCGAAGTTCGGGCCGACATAGTCGGCATGCTCCTCGACATATTTGCGCAGTCCCGTCGCGAACTGGCGCATCTGGCGGACGTCGGGCTTTTTGGCCGTCTTCTTGGTGCCGGTGACGGCCGGCGCCATCACGGCCTTCTCGATCTTGGCGGAATTGCAGGACGGACAGGTCAGATGGCCGTTGCTGGCCTGCTGGTCGAAGGCGGCGCTGTCCCGAAACCAGCCTTCGAAATCGTGGCCCTTATGACAACGCAGGGAATAAGCGATCACTGAGAAACTCCGGCCAGCCCGCCCCAGGCTTTATACACGCGGGACCATGATCCGGACGCGACAGATTCGCAAGAGACCCGCCGCAAAGCGGTTAATGAGATCAAGGGTTTGCGAGCAAGTTTCAGATGCAGCTCAGGGGCCGGAAAAGTCCCGGTCATGCTCAAGGCTTGGGACCTTGGCGCGGGCTTCCCGGACCAGCCCCAGATCGATATCGGCGAATATGACGCCGGGATCGGCGCCGCCTTCCGCCAGGACCTTGCCCCAGGGCGCCACGATCAGGCTGTGGCCATAGGTCTTGCGGCCATTGTCATGCAGCCCGCCCTGTGCGGCCGCGATCACAAAGGCGCCGTTTTCAATCGCCCTGGCGCGCATCAGCACATGCCAGTGCGCCTGCCCGGTCGGCACGGTGAAAGCCGATGGTATGGTGAAGACCATCGCGCCTTTTTGCGCCAGGCGGCGGTAAAGCTGTGGGAAGCGCAGGTCGTAACAGACCGTCATGCCGACCGGACCGAACTCGGTATCGGCCAGCACCGCCTGGTGGCCGCCTTCGACCTGTGCGGATTCGCGATAGCTTTCGCCGCCCGCCAGCGTCACGTCGAACAGATGAATCTTGTCGTAGCGCGCGCGGATGCCGCCGTCGGGCGCGATCAGGAAGGATCGGTTGGCGGTTTTGCCGTCGCTGACCCTGATGTGAAGCGAGCCGATCGACAGCCAGACCTTCAGTTCCTTTGCCAGGGCTGAAAAGGCCGGCAGCGACGGATCCAGCGCCTCGTCAAAGGTGGCGGCGAGCTTGGCGCTGTTGTTCTGCGCCATGATGTTGGTGTTTTCGGGCGTGGCGATGAAGCGCGCGCCGCCGGTAGCGGCCTGGCGTATCAGATCGGACGCGGCGCCAATATTCTGCGCCACATCGGCGCCGGAGCGCAGTTGAACGCAGGCAGCTTTAAAGGAAACGGGACCGGTCATGCCGCCAGCATAACCGATCCCGTCCCGGAAACGAGAAAACTGTCAGTATTTGCCGGCGATCTTGGCCAGGCCCGCGCTGGTGCAGACCTCGTCCTTGTCGCCGCCCGGAGCGCCGGAAACGGCGAACACGCCGATGATATCGGATCCCTTCATGATCGGCAGCGCGCCCTGGCGGGCGGTGTCGATCAGGGGATTGGCCTTCAGCTCGGCGGCGAAAGCCGGATCGGCGGCCGCCTTCTTGGCCACATCGCCGCTGGACATCTTGTACTTCAGCACCGCCTGGATCTTGCTCATGGCGATGCGCTGGGTGATGGCGGCAGCGCCGTCATTGGAGATCACCACGATCGGCACGCCGGCCGAATCGGCGATCATGGCGGTGGTCTTGTAGGTGTTGCCCAGGCAGACGCGGTTGGCTTCCACGGCGGCTTCGATGGCGACCGCCGTGGGGATGCCGGCGGCGCGCGGCGGGCGCGGCAGCTTCATCTCATCGGCGGTCGGCGGCGGCTGGATGGTGGGGGCTGGATTGGCGGGCTGCGCCGAGACGATCGCGGGCGCGGCCAGCAGCAGGGCAGCAGTGGCGAGCAGAAGCTTTTTCATGGATATCCCTTCCTGTTTGCGGCTTGTTGTTTGGAGGGCATATTCCGGGGGGATTGTGGCTTTGTCCAGCCGGGGCGCGCGAAATAGGGCCCCCGATATGGCCCCGTTGCCCGCCCAGGCCCAACCGGGTCAAGCCAGAAGCGGATCGAGCTTGCCGGCCTTTTCCAGGGCATAAAGTTCGTCACAGCCGCCGACATGGAAATCGCCGATGAAGATCTGCGGCACGGTGCGGGCGCCGCCGCTCTTTGCCAGCATTTCCTCGCGCGCGGTTGCGTCCATGAAGACATCCACCTCTTCCACCGCCACGCCCTTCCTGGCGAGCAGCGACTTGGCGCGCACGCAGTAGGGACAGATCGGGGTCGTGTACATCCGTACGGTTTTCATGGGCTTTTCTTGGTGTTGCCGATAGCCCCTATATAGGCATCTGTGACGCTTTCACAACGCGGGCCAGCGCCAGGACATGCACTTCGGCCGCACCGGCCCGTTTCAGGGCGCGGGCGCAGGCTTCCGCGGTGGCCCCGGTGGTAATGACATCGTCCACCAGCAGCACGCGCCGCCCTTTCACCGACTGGGAATCGGGAACCGCGAATGCCCTTTGCACATTGCGCCGCCGCGCCCTGGCCGACGCCATCGCGCCCTGGCTGGGGGTGGCGCGGCTGCGGCTGAGCAGCTGGGGCGCAAACGGCAGATTGCGATCCCTGGCGAGACGGCGCGCCAGTTCCGCTGCCTGGTTGTAGCGCCTTTGCCAAAGACGCATGCGATGCAGCGGCACCGGCACGATCAGTTCGCAGCGGTCCAGAAGCTGGCCGCCGCTGCGGCCCAGCCAGCGGGCAAAACCGGGAACCAGTTCCAGCCGGTCCGCATGCTTCAGCGCCAGGATCGCGGTGCGGCTATGTTCGTCATAAGCCAGGATGGCGCGCGCGCTGTCGAAAGCCGGTCGCCTGGTGAGACAGGCGGCGCAGAGCATTGCGCCATCCAGCGCAACACCGAACGGAAGCCCGCAACAGGCGCAGGCCGGACCGTCCAGAAACGTGACCGCGCTCCAGCAGGCGGCGCAGAATCCGGCTTCGGCCGTCTGCTGCCGGCAGCCGATGCAGAGCGGCGGGAAAAACATATCCAGCAGGGCTTTGGCGACAGGCGCGGCCATAGCGGCTAGTCTAGCGGCTATGTCCGATACACGCGCCCCTCTTTTCGACCTGCCGTCCGTCAGCCGCGCCAAGGCGCGCGCGGCGGCACTTGCCGGCGATCGCTTCCTGGATCTGGCCGCGACCGACGGGTTGGCTGACCGATTGTCAGCCGTGACACGCCGCTTTGAACGGGCTCTGTGGATTGGCGAAAAAGTGCCGGACGCGATCCGGCCATTTGCATCGGACTGGGCATCGGCCGACTTCGATGCCGCCGAAGTGCTCCACGCCGATGGCCCCTTCGATCTCGCTGTCAGCCTGTTTTCCCTGCAATGGATCAACGACCTGCCCGGCGCCCTGATCCAGATCCGGCGTTGCCTGCGGCCGGACGGCCTGTTCGTGGCGGCCCTGATGGGGGCGGAGACATTGCGCGAATTGCGGGACGCCTTTGCCCAGGCCGAGATCGCGACACGTGGCGGCGTCAGCCCCCGCGTTGCGCCTTTCGCCGATATTCGCGATCTGGGCGGGTTGCTGCAGCGCGCAGGCTTTGCCCTGCCCGTCGCCGATGTCGAGCGGCTCAGCGTCCGCTATCGCGATTTTGGCGGGCTGGTCAGGGACCTGCGCAGCCATGCTCTCACCAATGTGATGACGGAACGCAGCAAGAGGCCGCTGCGGCGGGACACGCTGGCGGCGCTGCTGGCGCATTATTCCGGCCATCATGCCGAACCCGACGGGCGGCTGCGGGCGCGCTTCGATACGGTCTATCTCACCGGCTGGTCGCCGCATGAATCCCAGCAGCAGCCCCTGAAACCGGGCAGCGCGAAAACCCGTCTGGCCGATGCCCTAGGCACGACAGAACAACCGCTCAAGGGTCCGTAAGCATTGGGCAACGTTCAGCCCGGAAGGTGGATTAGTGCAGAAGCTGACGATCGTAAATGACACTCCGGACCATCTGGAGATTTTTATTGAAGTAGTGCCGGACAGGTATGTCCTGCAGCCAAAAGATGAAATGACGATCGAGGATGAACGTGGCTCCGCGCAAAGTCATTTTCATCTGAGTGTTTATCAAGGCGGTTTACAAATTTATCCGCCCAGCGGTTTGCCGGACCGCGTCACTATCAATGGACAAACTGTCAAATCATCACGCTAAGGCGCGGACGCCATCGACGCATAGAAGGTCGAGGAGAGCGTGCTGCCCACCGTGGCGACGGCGGTGATGATGACCAGCGCGATCAGACCGGCGATCAACGCATATTCGATGGAGGTCGCGCCCGCATCGGCGTTCAGTTGCCGGACAAGAGATCGCGCAGCATGGGAATAAGCGGCAAGTCGGCCGCGGGCATGGGATAGTCGCGCATCTCTTTGGGACGCACCCATTTCAGCGCCGCGTGATGGCGCGGCTGCGGCGTTCCTTCCCAACGGCGGCAGATGTAGAGCGGCATCAAAAGGTGAAAACCGCCATAGGTATGCGAAGCAAAGGTGTATGGCGCGAGACAGGCTTCCTTGACCGCGATTCCGAGTTCCTCGGCCAGCTCGCGGATCAACGCGGCCTCCGGCGTTTCGTCTTTTTCGATCTTGCCGCCCGGGAATTCCCATAACCCTGCCATTGCCTTGCCTTCGGGCCGCTGCGCCAGGAGCACACGGCCGTCGGGATCGATCAGCGCCACCGCAACGACGAGTAACAAAGGTTGCGATGTGTTCATTCTGGCGTCATGGGCCTAAGGTGAGATTAAGACCGGTGGATATCTTGGCTTAACATTTGATTAAACAATGGAGGAAGCGATGACAACGTTCGGTACGGCAAGGTGGCAGGGCGGACTGACGGATGGCAAGGGCCAGCTCTCGACGAAAAGCGGTGCCCTCAGCGATCAGCCTTACGGCTTTGCCAGCCGCTTCGAGGGCAAGCCGGGCACCAATCCCGAAGAACTGATCGGCGCCGCGCATGCCGGCTGTTTCACCATGGCGCTGTCCAAGATCCTGGGCGATGCCGGCTTCACCGCGGACGAGATGAACACCAGGTCCGAGATCACCCTGGCGAAGCAGGGCGACGGCTTCGCCATCACCAGGGCGCATCTGACCCTGCGCGCCAAAATTCCCGGAATCGACAATGCCAAATTCCAGGAGCTTGCGGGCATGGCGGAAAAAGGCTGCCCCGTATCCAAGGTCCTGAACGCGGAAATCTCGCTGGACGCCGCGCTGGCCTGAAACTGCCAGGCCGACCTTACGACCGGTAGCTTCCGTTGATATCGATGTAGCCGTGGGTCAGGTCGCAGGTCCAGACGCGCGCGGCCCCCTTGCCAATGCCAAGATCCACGGCAATCGAAACCTCACGCCCGGACACCGCGCGGGTGGCGGCGGCCTCGTCATATCTGGCGGCCCGCATGCCTTTCTCGGCCACGACCTGACCGCCGAAGCTGATCTTTAACTTGTCGCGGTCGGCGGCCTCGCCGGATTTGCCCACCGCCATCACGATGCGCCCCCAATTGGCGTCATTGCCAGCCACCGCGGTTTTCACCAGCGGGGAATTGGCGATGGCAAGTCCGATGCGCTTG
>CAYFKU010000019.1:16247-17883 GCA_964343955.1 uncultured Rhizobium sp.
TGCGCGCCCTCGCCATCCTTCACCACCTGCAGCGCCAGATCCATCAGCACTGCATCCAGGGCGCGGCGAAAGTCCGTCAGCCTCTTGTCCGAGGCCCTTGTGACGGCCGGATGCTTGCCGCCCTTGCCGGTGGCGAACAGCAGCAGCGTGTCGCTGGTGGAGGTATCGGAATCCACCGTGATGGAATTGAAGCTGGGGCCGACGCCGGCGCTGAGGCACTCCTGCAAGACAGACGCGGGCAGATTGGCGTCGGTGAAGACAAAGCTCAGCATGGTCGCCATGTCGGGCGCGATCATGCCCGAACCCTTGGCGATGCCGTTGATGGTGACCTTCACGTCGCCGATCATGGCGGTGGCGGTCGCCGCCTTGGGATAGGTGTCCGTGGTCATGATGGCATCAGCGGCGGCCCGCCAGTTGCCCACGGCGCTCTGCGCCGCCAGGCCGGACAGGACCCGGGTGATCTTCTCGGCCGGCAGGGGTTCGCCGATCACACCGGTCGAGGCCATGAACACCTCCCCCGACCGGCAGCCGGCCACGGCCGCGGCCTCCCTGGCGATCTCGGCCACGCCTTCCTGGCCGGCCTTGCCGGTAAAGGCATTGGCATTGCCGCTGTTGACGACCAGGACCCGCGCTTCCCCGCCCCTGAGCTTGTCGCGGCACCAGAGGACGGGCGCAGAGGAGGTTTTGGAGGTGGTAAAGACCCCCGCGACCTGGGTCCCGCGCGCCAGAAGCGCCAAAAGCACGTCCGTCCGCTCCTTGTAGCGGACCCCGGCGGCGCCGGTTGCCAGCCGCACCCCGGCCAGGGGCGGAAGCCGGGGAAAGGCCCTGGGCGCCATGGGGGAAACGGGATGGGCCGCTTTTTGCGTCGTTTTCGCCTTGGTCTTGGTCTTCTGGGCCATATGTCCCCCCGAATTTTCCGGGGTTATTCGTAAAAACCTCCGGTTTGACAAGACAGTAGCGCGTTCTTATCTCTCCGGCGCGGCCGCCATGCGGATTTGGCGGTCTTTTCGGCCCCGAAAGACGTTTGGCGCCTGTTGGCCATTTCCCGGCCGGATGTAGAGGATTTCATGCTCGGTTCGCTCGCCAGATCGCTTTTCGGCTCGGCCAATGACCGCAAGGTCAAGCCGCTATGGGCAAGCGTGTCCAAGATCAACGCCCTGGAACCCCGTTTCCAGGCCATGTCGGACGCCGAACTGGCGGCCATGACCCCCGCCTTCCGCGAGCGGCTGGAAAAGGGCGAGACCCTCGACGACCTGCTGCCGGAAGCCTTTGCCGTGGTCCGCGAGGCGGCCAAGCGCACGCTGGGCCAGCGCCATTTCGACGTGCAGCTCATCGGCGGCATGGTGCTTCACAAGGGCAACATCGCCGAGATGAAGACCGGCGAAGGCAAGACGCTGGTCGCCACCCTTCCCACCTATCTGAACGCCCTGTCCGGCGACGGCGTCCATGTCGTCACGGTCAACGACTATCTGGCCCGCCGCGACAGCGAGTGGATGGGCCAGATCTATCGCTTCCTGGGCATGACGGTCGGCGTGATCGTTCACGGCCTGGACGACAATCAGCGCAAGGCCGCCTATGGCGCCGACATCACCTATGGCACGAACAACGAGTTCGGCTTCGATTACCTGCGCGACAA
>CAYFKU010000019.1:17893-18703 GCA_964343955.1 uncultured Rhizobium sp.
TCGATGAGGTGGACTCCATCCTGATCGACGAGGCCCGCACGCCGCTCATCATCTCCGGCCCCACCGACGACCAGAGCGAAATGTACCGCAAGGTCGATGCGGTGATGGATGGACTGGTCAAGGAAGACTATGACCTGGATGAAAAGTCCCGCCAGGTCTCGCTCACCGAACAGGGCAATGAGCATATGGCCCAGATGCTGAAGGCCGCCGGCCTGATGCCTGATGGCGATCTCTATGACACCGAGAACATCACCATCGTCCATCACGTGAACCAGGCGCTGAAGGCGCACCTGCTGTTCCAGAAGGACAAGGACTACATCGTCAAGAACGGCCAGGTGGTCATCATCGACGAATTCACCGGCCGCATGATGGAAGGCCGGCGCTATTCCGAAGGCCTGCACCAGGCGCTGGAAGCCAAGGAAGACGTCGAGGTCCAGCCCGAGAATGTCACCCTCGCCTCCATCACCTTCCAGAATTACTTCCGCCTCTATGACAAGCTGGCGGGCATGACCGGCACGGCCATGACCGAGGCC
Source organism: uncultured Rhizobium sp. (assembly GCA_964343955.1). Classification (GTDB taxonomy): domain Bacteria; phylum Pseudomonadota; class Alphaproteobacteria; order Micropepsales; family Micropepsaceae; genus Rhizomicrobium. Next base: position 18,427 of record CAYFKU010000019.1, read on the forward strand.
GCCGAATTCCTCGACATCTACAAGCTCGATGTGCTGGAAATTCCCACCAACGTTCCGGTGGCCCGCATGGACTATGACGACGAGGTCTATCGCACCGAGGGCGAGAAGCACGACGCCATCATCAAGCTGATCCTGGAATGCCGCGAAAAAGGCCAGCCCGTGCTGGTCGGCACCACCTCGATCGAAAAGTCGGAAGCTCTTTCCGAAATCCTCAAGAAGCGCCGCATCGAGCATCATGTGCTGAATGCCCGCTATCACGAGCAGGAAGCCTATATCG
>CAYFKU010000019.1:18713-31132 GCA_964343955.1 uncultured Rhizobium sp.
TGCGCATCCGCCAGGAGCTGGCGGGCATCACCGACGAAACAGAGCTGCGCCAGCGCAGCGAAACCATCCGCGCCGAAGTCGCCGAGAACAAGAAGATCGCGCTGGCCGCCGGCGGCCTCTACATGATCGGCACCGAGCGGCATGAAAGCCGGCGCATCGACAATCAGCTCCGCGGCCGGTCGGGCCGCCAGGGCGATCCGGGCGCGTCCAAATTCTTCCTGTCCCTGCAGGACGACCTGATGCGCATCTTCGGTTCGGACCGGATGGACGCCATCCTGACCAAGCTGGGGCTTGAGCCGGGCGAAGCCATCACCCATCCCTGGGTCAACAAGGCCCTGGAAAAGGCGCAGCAGAAGGTCGAAGCCCGCAACTTCGAGATCCGCAAGAACATCCTGAAATACGACAATGTCCTGAACGACCAGCGCAAGGTGATCTTCGACCAGCGCAAGGAGATCATGTCGTCGGACGATGTCTCGGACCAGATCGCCGATTTCCGCGAGGAAGTGGTGGACATGCTGGTCACCCGCCACATTCCGGAAAAGGCCTATGCCGAACAGTGGGACGCGGTCGGCCTGCAGGGCGAGGTGCAAGGCATCTTCGGGGTCGATCTGCCGGTGGTGGACTGGACCAAGGAAGAAGGCATTGCCGACGAGGAAGTGCGCGAGCGCATCCTGAAGGCGGTGGAGGAACGCGCCGCCGCACGCACCGCCGAATATGGCCCCGAGGTCATGCGCTATGTCGAAAAGGCGATCCTGCTCCAGACGCTCGACCATGACTGGCGCGAGCATATCGTCGATCTTGACCATCTGCGCCAGTATGTCGGCCTGCGCGGCTATGGCCAGCGCGATCCGCTGAACGAATACAAGAGCGACGCCTTCGAGCTGTTCCAGACCCTGCTGGCCAAGCTGCGTACCGAGGTGGTGCGCCAGTTGATGCATGTCCAGATCCAGACCGGCCCGGTGCCGCCGATCGAGCAGACGCCCCTGCCCGACATGTTTGCCTCCCATATCGACCCGCTGACGGGCGAAAATGAGATGGAACAGGCCGGCATGTGGCAGGACGAGGCGCAGGTGGCAGTGGACCCCAACAATCCCAGGACCTGGGACAAGGTGGCCCGCAATTCCCCCTGCCCGTGCGGATCGGGGAGGAAGTACAAGCACTGCCACGGGGCGCTGAGCTAGCCATTTCCTGCTTGCAGGAATGACCTGTTTCGCGCGTTATGGCGCGAAAGGAGCCTGGCGTGATCACGGAACACCAATCCGGCGGCAAGACGGTCTGGGTTGACCTGTTCAATCCCTCGGACCGGGAGATCGGCGAGGCCTGCGCCAGATACGGGCTGGACATCCCGCCGCGCTCCAAGCTGGACGAAATCGAATTTTCCAGCCGCCTTCAGTATGAGGACGAGGTTTTCACCATCTCGGTCCCGGTGACCCCGCACCACAAGGACGAGACCGAGGACGAAACCTCTCCGCTGGGTTTTGTCCTGACCAGGGACATGCTGGTCACGGTGCGGTTCACGCACCTGCACACTTTTGAGGCCATCAAGGCGCGCGTGGAGCGGCGGCCGCGCAGCGCGCCGGACATCTTCATGGTGATCATCGAGGCGATGATCGACTATGGCGCCGACCGTCTGGAGGAGTTGCGGGCCGAAGCGCTGAGGATATCCCAGCGCATTTTCCACAAGGAGATGCAAACCCTGCAGCGGATCAATGTCGGCCAGATGAACCGAATGCTGCGCGACACGCTGGTGGAGATCGGCGACATGGGCGAGCGCCTCTCCTATATCCGCGACACCCTGCTGGTGCTGCAACGGGCCATGCCGTTCGTGATCGAGCATGGCGACGGCTGGATGGAGACGCTGGTCAAGGCGCGGCTCAAGATGGCGGCGGCGGACGTGCAGTCGCTCAACGATTACGAGATTCACCTCACCGACAAGCTGCAATTCCTGCTGGATGCGGACCTGGGTTTCATCTCGACCGAGCAGAACGATCTTTTCAAGATCATGACCATCTGGTCGGTGGCGGGCATTCCGCCGGTCCTGCTGGCCGGCATCTGGGGCATGAATTTCCATTTCATGCCGGAGCTGTCCTGGCACCTGGGCTATCCGCTTGCCCTGGGAAGCATTGTGCTGGCGACGGTGATTCCGCTTGTGTGGTTCAAGCATCGCGGCTGGTGGTAACCATGCCGCACGCCCCCGCGACCGGCCGGTCCCGATATTGCGGATTTTTAGCTTTCGCTAATCTTCCAGAGCGCTGCCTTGGGGGTACCTTTGGGGCAGGCTTGGGCTCGCTGTTTTTTATGGGGTGGATTATGCGTTTGGCCAGATTGATGCTCGCGGCTGCGACAGTGGTTGCCGGGTCTTCGTCTTTCACTTCCTTGCCGGTTTCGGCGGCTTCGATCGGCTAGAAGACCGCCCAGGCGCAGGCCCAGATTCCGATGTGCCCGCGCAAGATCGGCGCCCTCGCGGTACGCGAGCCCGACACCCGCTGGTGGGAGGCGCTGGGCCTCGAGTCGCCGGAGGCGCTGCTCAAGCTGTTCGTGCGCCAGTCCGGCTGCTTCACCCTGGTGGATCGCGGCAAGGGATTTGAACTGGCGCAGCAGGAACGCGCCCTGGCCGCGGGCGGGCAGTTGCAGGGCGGCGCCAATATCTGCGCGGGCCAGATCCGCGCGGCCGACTATATTCTGGTGCCGGACATTGTGTCCAAGAACGGCAATGCCAGCGGCACCAATATTGGCGGCCTGCTGGGCGGCTTCATGGGCGGCGTCGCCGGCGCGCTGGTGGCGAATATCAACATTTCCTCCAAGACCGCGGATGTTCTGCTGACGGTTACCAATGTGCGCACCAGCGAGCAGGAAGTCCTGGCGCAGGGCCACGGCTCCAAGACCGATATCGGTTTCGGCGGCGGGATCGGCGGTTTCGGCGCTGGCGCCTTCGGCGCGGGTTCGTATCAAAGCACAGCCATCGGTCAGGTCGTGACTCTGGCCTATATCGATGCCTATTCGAAGCTGGTGACCCAGATGGGCGGCCTGTCAACCGATGCCAAGGCCGACGCCCCTTCCCAGGCCGTGACCCTGGCCCGTCAGGGCGTTCTGCGCGCCACGGCGGACGAAAAAGGCACCGTCCTCAAACCGCTGGATGCCGGCATGATCTTGTACCCCACCGGCCAGACCAATGGCGTGTGGGTGGAAGTGGCGGACGAGGTCGGCAACAAGGGCTGGGTCTCGCGCCTGTCGCTGGCGAACTACAAGTAGTTTCTCTGCCTGTAAAATGCGAAAGCCCGGCCTTTGTGCCGGGCTTTTTGCTTTTCAGTCCGCGTCCTTGAGCGAAGGAAAGGCGGCTAGAGGCTTCGCCCCATGGCGAGGAATTTCGCCCGGCGCTGGCGCAGAAGTTCCTCGCCCGAAATGCCTTCCAGTTCCTTCAGGCCCTGGTCGATCTGGTCGGCCACGGCATCGATGGTCTCGATCGGCGCGCGATGGGCGCCGCCCACCGGCTCCGGCACGATGCCGTCGATGATCTTGAGTTGCAAAAGATCCTGGGCGGTGATCTTGAGCGCGTTGGCGGCTTCCTGCGCCTTGTCGGCGCTGCGCCACAGGATGGAGGCGCATCCTTCCGGCGAAATCACCGAATAGATCGCATGTTCCAGCATATAGACGCGGGATGCCGCGGCGATGGCGATGGCGCCGCCCGACATGCCCTCGCCGATGATGGTGGCAATAAAAGGCGCCTTGACCGCCAAGCCCGCCTCGATGGAGCGGGCAATCGCTTCGGCCTGGCCGCGTTCTTCCGCCGAGACGCCCGGATAGGCGCCCGATGTATCGCAAAAGGACAGCACGGGCAGCCCGAAATCATTGGCCAGTTCGAAGATGCGCGTCGCCTTGCGATAGCCTTCCGGCATGGCCGAGCCGAAATTGTGCTTGATGCGGCTCTGGGTGTCGTTGCCCTTTTCCTGGCCGATAAAGGCGATGGGCCGGCCGCGGAAACGGGCGAGCCCCGCCACCACCGCCTGGTCCTCGCCGAAGCTGCGGTCGCCCGCCAATGGCGTGAAGTCTTCCAGGATGCGGCGGGCATAATCCAGGAAATGCGGCCGCCCGGGATGACGCGCCACCTGCACCTTCTGCCAGGCCGTCAGGCGCGCATAGGTATCGGCGACCAGCGTGCCGGCGCGGTTTTGCAGCCTGGCCACTTCACCATCGATGTCCATGCTGGGATCTTCCTCGGCGAGCTTGCGCAGCTCGACGATCTTGCCTTCCAGCTCGGCGATGGGGCGTTCGAATTCCAGATAATGCATGGCTCAAATCGGTCAGGGGCCGGACGAAAATGCCACAGGCGCAGGACAAAGGGAACGTCTAAAGAACCCTATTGTTTCAATAACTTAAGTCAGAAGGCCCGTTAACGATTGGTCTTGGCCCTGGCAAGCGGATGGGCCTTCGTGACCACCTGGGTCAGATGGTCCCGCGCCACATGGGTATAGATCTGGGTGGTTGCGATATCGGCATGACCCAGGAGCGTCTGCACGCTGCGAAGGTCGGCGCCGCCCTCCACCAGATGGGTCGCAAAGGCATGGCGCAGCACATGGGGCGAGACCCTGGCGGGATCGAGCCCGGCCTTTATCGCCAGCTCTTTCAGCAACTGGTGAAAGCGCCGCCTTGTGAGAAAGCCGTCCTCGCCGCGAGAGGCAAACAGGTAGCGGTTGTTCTTGTCATGCTTCGGCACGAACTGCTCGCGCACCGCCAGATAGGCTTCCAGTGCGCCGCGCGCCGCCGGGCTCAGGGGACTGAGCCGCTCCTTGTTGCCCTTGCCGGTGACCCGAATGAAATTTTCCTTCGCGCACACCGCGGCCAGGGTCATGCCCGCCAGTTCGGACACCCTGAGCCCTCCGCCGTAAAGCATTTCGACGATCAGCGTCAGTCGCAGCCCTTCGGGCGAGGTATCCTGGGCCGCGGCGGACAGCATGCGGTCCAGGTCGCTGCCGGAAAGGATCTTGGGCAGGGGACGGCGCGTCTGGGGTGCTTCGATGGTCTGGGTCGGATCATCGCGGCGAATGCCTTCGGCATAGAGAAATCCATAGAATTGGCGCAGCGCCGACAGCTTGCGCGCCTGGGTCGAGGCCGCCATGCCCGAGGCGGACAGGCCGGTGAGGAAGGCGCGCACCTGGTCCCGGTCGGCCCTGGCGGTGTCGGTGCCCTTGCCGCGCAGATGCCCGGAAAAATCGATGAGGTCGCGACGATAGGCGACCAGGGTGTTGGCGCTGGCCCCCCGCTCGGCCCCCATCATGTCGAGAAAATTCTCGATCAGATATGCGCTTTGTTCGGCGGCCCCCTTGGGGCGCGGGGCGCGTGTCCTGGCCATGGGTTAGATTTAGCATGGTCTTTGGTGTATCGGGATAGCCATGTCGGAGCAGGCGAAATTGCACAAGACCGTGGCGCTGGTTGGCATGATGGGGGCCGGAAAAACCTCCATCGGCAAGCGGCTGGCCGCGCGCCTTGAGGTGCCTTTCGCCGATGCCGATCATGCGATCGAGGCCGCCGCCGGCATGAGCGTGGCGGAAATCTTCGCCAAATATGGCGAACCGGAATTCCGCCGGCTGGAGCGCAGCGTCATCGCCCGCATGCTGCGCGATCCGCCGCATGTCCTGGCCACCGGCGGCGGCGCCTATATGGACGAAACCACCCGCGCCGCCATGCGCGATTGCGCCTTCACCATCTGGCTGAAAGCGCCGCTGGACATTCTTCTTGGCCGCGTGCGCAAGCGCCAGGTGGGGGAAAATTATCAGGGACAGACACGCCCCCTGCTCGCCAATGACGACATGCGCGGCACCCTGGAAAGGCTGCTGGCGCAGCGCGAACCGGTCTATGCCCTGGCCGATATGGTGCTGGAATCGGCCGACGAACCCCATGCCCTGCTGCTGGACAAGATCGTTGCCGCACTCGGCTCCCATGGGCTATGCGAAGCGCCATGAGCGAGATCATCACGGTCGGATTGGGCCAGCGGGCCTATGACATCCATGTCGGCGGCGGCATGTTGGCGCGCGCAGGCGAGCTTCTGAAGCCCTTGGCCAAAGGCGTGGTGCCGGTGGTGACCGACAGCCATGTCGCCGACCTGCATCTGCCGGCCCTGACCCAGGCCCTGGCCCAGGCGGGTATCGAAAGCCGGGCCATCGTGATGGCGCCGGGCGAGGTGAGCAAGAGTTTCGCCGGCCTGGAGCGGCTGTGCGGCGCCCTGCTGGACATGGAGATCGACCGCAAGGGACTAGTCATCGCCCTGGGCGGCGGGGTGATCGGCGATTTGACCGGCTTTGCCGCCGGCGTGCTCAAGCGCGGCGTCGCCTTCGCCCAGATCCCCACCACGCTGCTGGCCCAGGTCGATTCCTCGGTCGGCGGCAAGACCGCCATCAACGCCGCGCAGGGCAAGAATCTGGTCGGCCTGTTTCACCAGCCGCGTATCGTGATCGCCGATACGGCGCTGCTCGCCACCCTGCCCCGGCGCGAATTGCTCGCCGGCTATGCCGAGGTGGTGAAATATGGCGCGCTGGGCGATGCCCAGTTCTTCGAATGGCTGGAACAGCATGCCGCCCGGGCGCTGGCCGGCAACGAAACGGCCATTGTCAGGGCGGTGGCCCATTCCTGCCGGATGAAGGCCGATATCGTCGCCCGTGACGAGCGCGAAACCGGCGACCGGGCCCTGCTCAACCTGGGTCACACCTTCGGCCATGCGCTGGAAGCGGCCACCGGATTTTCCCAGCGCCTGATCCATGGCGAGGCCGTCGCCATCGGCATGGTGCTGGCTTTCGACCTGTCGGTGAAACTGGGCCTGTGCCCCGGCCAGGATGCGCAGCGTTTTCGCCGCCATCTCCAGGCGGTGGGCCTGCCCTCCTCTATCGCGGACATTCCCGGCGCCCGCGCCAACGCCGGCGAACTGGTCCGCCACATGGCCCATGACAAGAAGGTTTCCGACGGCAAGCTGACCTTCATCCTGCTGCGCGGCCTGGGCCAGGCCTTCATCACCCGCGATGTCCCCCTGGATGCCGTGAAGGACGTATTGAGCGCCTGAAAAAACAGATATGATTCCGCGGTTCCCTGACAGGTTCGCGAGATCATGCTGGCCACGACCTTTATCGTCATTCTGTTCCTGCTGGCGGCTTCCGCCCTCTTCGCCGGATCCGAAACCGCGCTGACCGCCGTATCGCGCGGGCGCATGCACCAGCTGGAAAAGGAAGGCTCGCGGTCGGCGGCCTGCGTCAACCGGCTGGTGGAAAACCGCGAAAGGCTGATCGGCGCCCTGCTTCTGGGCAATACCTTCATCAACATCCTGGCGTCGTCGCTGATGACCGCCGCCCTGGAGGATCAACTGGGTCCCCGCGCCGTGGCCATCACCACGGCGCTGATGACGGCCGTGATCCTGATCTTCGCCGAGGTGATGCCCAAGACCCTGGCCATCGCCCGCACCGACCGCTTCGCGCTTCTGGTGGCGCGGCCGGTGCGGCTGGTGGTGAGCATCCTGGCGCCGATCGTGGCGGCGGTGCAGTGGCTGGTGTGGCGGGTGCTGTCGCTGTTCGGTGTGCGCGCCGACAAGGAGACCGGCGCCGAGGAGGCGCATGAGGAAATCCGCGGTTCGGTCGAACTGCATCACCGCGAAGGCAATGTCGAACGCGAACATCGCGACATGATCGGCGGAATCCTGGATTTGCGCGAACTGACCGTCGGCGATGTCATGGTTCATCGCACCAGCCTGGAAAGTTTCGACATCGACCAGCCCCGGCGCGAACTGCTGGCCGGCATCTTCGCCAGCCAGCATACCCGCCTGCCGCTCTGGCGGGACGAGCCGGAAAATATCGTGGCCGTCCTTTCCATGAAGCATGTCGCCCAGGCCGTGGTGGAACAGAAGGGCGATATGGACGCGATCGATATCCTGGACCTGGCGACCCCGCCCTGGTTCGTTCCGGAGACCACCAGCCTGGAAGAACAGCTTGCCGCCTTTCGCGAACACAAAAGCCATTTCGCCCTGGTGGTGGACGAATATGGCGCGCTGCAGGGGCTGGTGACGCTCGAGGACATATTGGAGGAAATCTTCGGCGCGCTGCCCGATGAGCATGCGATCGAGGCGCGGCCCGATGTCAGGCGGCGGCCGGACGGCTCCTATCTGGTGGACGGCACGGTGCCGGTGCGCGATCTCAATCGCGATCTTGACTGGAACCTGCCGGAGGACGATGCCACCACCATCGCCGGGCTGGTGATTGCCCGGGCCGGGGCCATTCCCGACGCGGGGCAGCGCTTCGCCTTTTTCGGATTCACCTTTGAAATCATGCGGCGGCAGCGCAACCAGATCACAGCCCTGCGGATCGTGCCGCCGGTCAGGACCGGGGAGATGGAAGGCGGCTGAAGCCAGTCCGAAAGGACGGGTGCTTTCAGGATTCGCCGGGCGCCGCCAAGCTCAGTGACAGGGCGTGCACGGGGCCTTTCAGTTCCTCCGCCAGCACGCCATAGACGCGCCGTTGCCGTTCGACCCGTCCGACCCCCGCAAAGGCGCCCGACACAAGCCTGACATGAAAATGGGTTTCGCCCTGGCTGCCGTCGTTGCGCGTGGCGCCGGCATGCCCGGCATGGCGATGACTTTCGTCCACCACATCCAGCGCCAGCGGCGCGAAGGCCGCGGTCAGTTTCCGGTGGATTGCATCGGCCACTCTCATATCGTGAACATCCCGCGCGGGAGGGGAAAGTCAAGCGATACGTTCGCTTGTTTTTTACGCTTTCGTTCCCATACTTGGCCTCATGGTAGAGAAGCGCGCCAGCAAGTTCAAAACCGACATCCGCATCAAGCCCGACAAGAAAGCGGCCGCGCAGGCGGAAAAGGTGACGCGCATGTGCGACGCGCCGGAATGCATCGGCCCAGGCACCTGCCGCGTTCCGCGTTCGCCCAAGAACATGTCGGAATATTACTGGTACTGTGCCGTGCATGCTCGGGCCCACAATGAGTCCTGGGACTATTTCAAGGGCATGGACGATGCCCAGGTGCAGCAGTTCCGCGAAGAGGCCATGTTCGGGCACCGTCCCACCTGGCCCCTGGGCAAGCGGGCGGCCAAGGCCCGCATGGGCCAGATGCCGCTGGGCGGGGTGAATGACAGCCATGCGATGTTTGCAGAGGATGGGGAAACCCAGACGGTGCGGCGTCCGGAGCGTCACCTGACCCGGCTCCAGGCCATGGCGATGGACACGCTGCAATTGGCGCACAACGCCACCTTGATCGAGATCAAGGCGCGGTATAAGGAACTTGTGAAGCGTTTTCATCCCGACGCCAATGGCGGCGACCGGGGCGCGGAAGAACGGCTGAAGCAGGTCATCAAGGCCTATGGCGTGTTGCGCGCCTCCGGGCTCCTTAGCTGAACCGGGCTTATTCGCGCCCGCATTGCCGTGACCGGCGCCTTCCCGGATATTTCCTGCCATGAGCACCCATACCGAAACTCTCGAAATGTCGGCCCTGCCCGATACCGTGGTCGATGCCGCGGCCGTCTTCGGCATCAAGACCAAAATGAAGGTGCCGGCCTTCAAGGAAACCAACGAGCATGTGCCGGAAATCGACCCGGCCTATCGCTTCGACCGCGACACCACGCTGGCCATCCTGGCGGGCTTTGCCCACAACCGGCGCGTCATGGTTCAGGGCTATCACGGCACAGGCAAATCCACCCATATCGAACAGGTGGCGGCGCGGCTGAACTGGCCCTGCATCCGCATCAACCTGGACAGCCATATCAGCCGCATCGATCTGATCGGCAAGGATGCCATCGTGCTCAAGGAGGGCCGGCAGGTCACCGAATTCCGCGAGGGCCTTCTGCCCTGGGCCCTGCAGCGGCCCGTGGCGCTGGTGTTCGACGAATATGACGCCGGACGCCCCGACGTGATGTTCGTGATCCAGCGCGTGCTGGAAGTTTCCGGCCGCCTGACCCTGCTCGACCAGAACAAGGTGATCCATCCCCATCCCGCCTTCCGGCTGTTCGCCACCACCAACACCATCGGCCTGGGCGACACCACCGGCCTGTATCACGGCACGCAGCAGATCAATCAGGGCCAGATGGATCGCTGGAGCATCGTCACCACACTGAACTATCTGACGCATGAGGCCGAGGAAGAGATCGTGCTGGCCAAGGCGCCGACCTACAACAGCGCGGAAGGCAGGAAGACGATTTCGGCCATGGTGCGGCTGGCGGACATGACCCGCAATGCCTTTGTGGCGGGCGACCTTTCCACCGTGATGAGCCCGCGCACCGTGATCACCTGGGCCCAGAATGCCGAGATTTTCGGCGATATCGGCTTTGCCTTCCGCCTTACCTTCCTGAACAAGTGCGATGAGCTGGAACGGGCGAGCGTGGCGGAATTCTATCAGCGCTGCTTCGGCGAGGAACTGCCCGAGAGCGCGGCGAAGGTGTTGGTGGCTTAACACAACTTGTCATGGCCGGCCTCCGGGCCGGCCATCCATGTCGCCACCAGATGAACAGTTGAAGATGGATGGCCAAGCCTGAATCCCCGTCCGAGCCTTTCAAACGCGCCGTCTCGGTGGCGGTGCGTTCGCTGGCGGCCGAGCCGGAACTTGAGATCAACTTTTCCTCCGAGCCGCCGTCGCTGAAAGGCCTGAAGGCGCGCCTGCCCTCGCCGCACCGGAACCTCTCGGCCCAGGACGTGGCGCTGGTGCGCGGCACCGGCGATGCCTATGCCCTGCGCAAGGCCTATCACGATGAAAAACTGAACAGCCAGTTCCGGCCCGCAACGCCCGACGGCGCGGCGGCCTTCGATGCGGTGGAACAGGCCCGCGTGGAAGCCATCGGCGCCCTGGCCATGAAGGGCGTGGCCGGCAATCTGGCGGCGGGGCTGGAGCATCGCCTGCTGGGCCGCGGCATGGGCAAGGCCCGCGCCCGTGACGAGGTATCGATCGCCGACGCGCTTGGCCTGATGGTGCGCGAAAAGCTGACCGGTGAGGCGCCGCCCGCTTCCCTGGCCGCCGCGGTCGACCTGTGGCGTCCCACCATCGAGGCCAAGGCCGGTTCCGACCTGGAGAAACTGTCCGGCGCGCTGCGCGACCAGAAAGCCTTTGCGCGTCTTGCCCGCACCCTGCTGAACCATCTGTCCCTGGGCGACCAGAGCGACAGCGAGTCCGGCGAAAATGACCAGGCCGAGGGCGAAAATCAGGAAGGCCAGGATGAGAATGGCGAAGACCAGGAATCCCGGCAGGACGGCGAAAGCGCCACCACCGAGGCGGCAGCCGAGTCCGACGAAGGCGAACAGGTCGAAAGCGACCAGGCGATGGAGCCTTCGGAGGACCTGGCCGAAGCAAGCGAACCGGAAGACGGTTCCAGGCCGCATCGCCATGAAGGCGCCTTCGCCCATCACGACGACTGGGGCTACAAGGTTTTCACCACCGAATTCGACGAGGAAATCTCGGCCGCCGATCTTTGCGAGGCCGAGGAGCTGGCGCGACTGCGCGGCTTTCTCGATCAGCAGCTTTCCAGCCTGCAGGGCGTGGTCTCGCGCCTGGCCAACAGGCTGCAGCGCCTGTTGATGGCGCAGCAGAACAGGCATTGGGAGTATAACCTGGAGGAAGGCCTGCTCGATGTCTCGCGCCTGCCGCGCATCATTATCGATCCCATGTATCCCCTGTCCTTCAAGCGCGAGAAGGACACCAATTTCCGCGACACCTGCGTGACGCTGCTGCTGGACAATTCCGGCTCCATGCGTGGCCGCCCCATCATGGTGGCGGCCATGTGCGCCGACATTCTGGGCCGCACGCTGGAACGCGTGGGTGTGAAGACCGAAATACTGGGCTTCACCACCCGCGCCTGGAAAGGTGGCCAGGCACGCGAGAAATGGCTGGCCGCGGGCAAGCCGCCCCAGCCGGGGCGCCTCAATGACCTGCGCCATATCTGCTACAAGGCCGCCGACGAACCCTGGCGCCGTGCCAAGCGCAACCTGGGACTGATGATGCGCGAAGGCCTTCTGAAGGAGAATATCGACGGCGAGGCGCTGATGTGGGCGCATAATCGCCTGGTCGGTCGGCCCGAACAGCGCAAGATCCTTATGGTGATTTCCGACGGCGCGCCCGTGGACGATTCAACCCTGTCGGTCAATGCCGGCAATTACCTGGAACAGCATCTGCGCCGCGTGATCGAGGAAATCGAAAGCCGCTCCAGCGTCGAGCTGACCGCCATCGGCATCGGCCATGACGTGACACGCTATTATCGCAAGGCGGTTACGATCGTGGATGCCGAACAGCTGGCCGGCGCCATGACCGAACAGCTCATCGACCTGTTCGCCGAGAACGCGCCCGTGCCGGGCAGACGGGGAAGAAGGGCCGCTTAGTTGCGCGGCAAGCTGCCAGCGCCGGTCCGGCGGCTCGCTTTGGCTCGCCGCGTACTAAGCCTCGCACAAGTCCA
>CAYFKU010000019.1:31232-34315 GCA_964343955.1 uncultured Rhizobium sp.
TCCGGCGGCTCGCTTTGGCTCGCCGCGTACTAAGCCTCGCACAAGTCCACTGGACCTTTGCGTTCGCTTAAAGGAATCTGCAACGCCGGTCCGGCGGCTCGCTTTGGCTCGCCGCGTACTAAGCCTCGCACAAGTCCACTGGACTTGTGCGCGCGCTACGCGCGCCGGCTTAGTACCCATTCATCCCATGCAGCGGCCGCATCGCCGGCCGCAGCAGGAAATCGGGAAACAGCAGCAGCAGACTTTCGCCGATGAACACAGCCAGATGGGCGACACAGGTCCAGGCCCAGTTGGCGTCGTGGCCGGCATAGACGGCCGGGTAATAGGACAGGCAGAAGATCAGGCTGACGGCGAAAGAACCCATCAGCGGCGGCGGCCACCATTCCGGTCCCCGTACCGCCTCGAACACAAGGATGCCGATGAAATTGGCCAGCAGGAAGAATATCCCGAAAGACATCAGCGCGCGGCCCGACAAGACCGGCGTGGACGCCACCAGATCGTTCACGCCGTAAGGATCGGCCATGACGATGGCCGCAAGCAGGCAGAGACCCAGCAAGAGCTGGGCGAACGCATAGTTCGGTCCATACCGGCGGTTGGTGAGATAGATGGTGATCAATCCCATGGGAAGGATCAGGTCGCTCATGGTCAGATTGCCCCGCTGCAGCCAGCCGGGCGCATCCGGGACAAGGAGAACCGCATCGCTGTAAAGGAAGGATGCGCCCAGCAGAACCGTCAGGAGGATAACGGGAAGAAACAGCCGCCCCGCGACCGGCAGCTGGTCGCGATAGCGCCGCCGGAGCGAGGGCATTTCCCCGCCATAGGCGCGTTCCTTGGGCGGCCAGACCGCGGCGCCGGGCACCGGCGCGAGCCGCTCAAGGCGCCACGCAGCAGCAGGCACCCGGGCAATCGCCCTCTGGTAGTGATATGCCTTCAATGTTTGCCCCAACGCCCCACGCAGCTCCCCGGATGGCGGGCGACATGCGCCTGCTCCAAGGTTGATGGAAAGTGTGCCTTTCCGGACGGTCGGGGAAAAGGGGTTAATCGGGAAAAAGCTAACGGCCCGCCAAGTGACTGACGGGCCGTTCCTTTATTCGTTAACGCGCAAGGGCTCAGGCAGCCTTGGCGGCGGCCTTCTTGGCAATGGCCCGCTTCAGGCGCAGCGCCCGCGGGGACAGGTTGCTGTCCTTGCACTTCAGGATGAAATGGTCGATGCCGCCATTGCGGTCCACCGAACGCAGCGCATTCATCGAAATGCGAAGCTTGTAGCTGTTGCCCAGAAGCTCGCTGGCCAGCGCGATCACCTGCAGGTTCGGACGGTAGATCTTCTTGGTCTTGTTGTTGGCGTGGCTGACATTGTTGCCAACCAGCAAGCCTTTTCCGGTCAATTCGCAGCGGCGGGACATGAGCTTTCTCGTCGATTCGTGAGGATTTCCGCAGCCTTGGACCGCGAAAGAGCGGGGTTCATAAGCAAACAGGGGCCCCGGGTCAAGGCCGGGCCTGCCCCCGGCGCCTTGGCCGGCCGCCCCAAAATCACCAATATAAACAGGCACCTTCCATGGCTCAAAAACGCCGGTCGCCCATGAAAATCGCTCCGATTATAGCCCTTGCCCTGTGCCTGGCCCCTTTGCCGGCCGCCGCCGCCGGCGGGGCCGGCAGTGAAACCGGGGCCCAGCCCGCCTCGCGCCTGGAAATGGCCATGACGCTTTATGCGGGCGGCATCACCATGGGGCACATGACCTTGGACGCCTCGCTCAGGGGGGCGGACTATCACGCTGTTTCCACACTTGAGACGTCTGGCGTCGTCAACGCTTTCTGGCAAGCGCAGATCCAGGCGACATCATCGGGCAAGCTGAGCGGCAAAACCCTGTCGCCGGCGCTCTATGACAGCTTCTATACGGGTCAGGCGGGCAAGAAGCAGGAAGTGTCCCTGACCTATGAAGCGGGCGCCACGCCAAAGCTTTTCGCCGATCCGGTCTATGCCACCACCGGTTTTGAAGTGAAGCCGGACGATGCAAAAAACACCCTGGATCCCTTGAGCGCCATCACCTTTTTGTTCAGCGGCGTGGCGGGCGCGCCCTGCACGGCCAGTGCGCCGGTGTTCGATGGCCGCCGCCGCTACAATGTCGAACTGACGCGCGTGCGCGATCTCGACATCAAGATGGACAATGGCCTTTATGCCGGCAAAGCCGTCCAATGTGTCGCGCGCTATCGGCAGATCGCCGGATTCCGTCCGTGGGTGCTGAAGAACAACGAAACCTTTCCAGTCATCAATGCCTGGTTCGTTACGGTGTCCAGCGATATAGCCGGACGCGAATATACTGTGCCGGTGCGGATATGGGCCGATACCAAATATGGCGTCCTGGCCATTCTCGCCACGGGCCTGAAGGTGGATGGCCAAGTTCCCAAAGCCATGCACTGAACGCAAAACCGTAACAAAAGTCGGCGTTCAGGCCCCAAGATGTTCCGGGTACGGAATGGAGTCGCCGCGGCCGGACAAATGTCCATTTGTCGCCGGCGCCACTAGATATGGTGGTTGAACAGTGTACGGATGTCAGCTAAATGTATGAGAACAAAGGTAGATATTGAATCAGTTAGTGATTCGAGCGTGATTTGTTCCCTATAAGTATCGATTGTTAAGATGGCATCCACAGCAGCGCTTTAGGCATTCCCAACCCCGTGGCCCCCGGTCCATCGCTTTGGGCACAAATCGCACCCATGCAGATCGATCGCCAGCCCTTGCACGCCAGCCGCCCCCTCGCCCCCAAAGTCACCGCCGTCCTGGGGCCCACCAACACCGGCAAGACCTTTTTTGCCATCGAACGGATGCTGGCCCACAAGTCCGGCATGATCGGCCTGCCGCTGCGGCTTCTGGCGCGCGAGGTCTATGACCGCATCGTCCGCCTGCGGGGCGCGGGCGAAGTCGCCCTGATCACCGGCGAAGAGAAGATCGTTCCGAAAAATCCGCGTTTCTATGTCTGCACCGTGGAAGCCATGCCGCAGGACATCGCGGTGGCCTGTCTGGTGATCGACGAAATCCAGCTCTGCGCCGATCCCGAACGGGGACATGTCTTCACCGACCGGCT
>CAYFKU010000019.1:34325-38284 GCA_964343955.1 uncultured Rhizobium sp.
GAGCGGACCAAGGGCTCGATCGTCGCCGAGCCGAGCAGGATGGTCCCCTCGCGGCCGCGGGCACAGCTTCACCGACCGGCTGCTTCATGCGCGCGGCCAGGAAGAAACCATGCTGCTGGGCAGCGACAGCATGCGCGGCATCATCCAGAAATTCATTCCGAAAGCCTGGTTCATCAGCCGCGCCCGTTTTTCGGACCTGGCATATACCGGCGCCAAAAAACTCACCCGCCTGCCCCGGCGTTCGGCCGTTGTCGGATTCTCGGCCGAGGATGTTTACGGCATTGCCGAATTGATCCGGCGCCAGCGCGGCGGCGCCGCGGTGGTGCTGGGCGCGCTTTCGCCCCGCACGCGGAACGCGCAGGTGGAGCTTTACCAGTCGGGCGATGTGGATTTCCTGGTGGCGACGGATGCCATCGGCATGGGGCTCAACATGGATGTGGACCATGTCGCCTTCGCCGCCCGCGACAAGTTCGATGGCATGCGCATGCGCCCCTTGCGCGCCGATGAGGCGGGACAGATCGCCGGGCGTGCCGGCCGCTACATGAATGACGGCACTTTCGGCGTCACCGGCGATTGCGAGCCCTTCGAGGAAGAACTGGTCCAGCGCATCGAAAGCCATCGCTACGATCCGGTGCGCGTGCTGCAATGGCGCAACGGCGCGCTCGACTTCCGCAGCATCGCGGCGCTGAATGACAGCCTGGATGCGCCGCCGCCCGAGCGAGGGCTGACGCGGGCGCGGCCGGCCAGCGACGCCGTGGCGCTCAAGTTTCTTGCCGCCGACGAGGAGGTGGCCGCGCTGGCCACCGCGCGGGACCAGGTGGTGCGGCTGTGGGATGTCTGCCAGCTTCCCGACTTCCGCAAGCTCTCCACCGACGATCATGTGCGGCTGGTGAAGAATGTTTTTCTCTTCCTCTGCCGTGACGGCGCGATCCCGGACGACTGGCTGTCGCGCCAGATCGCGCGGGCGGATGTGGACGAAGGCGATGTCGCCACCCTGTCGGGGCGTCTCGCCCAGATACGGACCTTCACCTATGCCGCGCACCGCCAGGGCTGGACGCGAGACGGCGCCCATTGGCAGGCCATGACCCGCGCGGTCGAGGACCGGCTGTCGGATGCCCTGCATGAAAAGCTCACCCAGCGTTTCATCGACCGGCGCACTTCGGTGCTGATGAAGCATCTGCGTGACGAGGAATTCGCCGCCCTGGCGCTGGATGAAGCGGGCGGCGTCGCGATCGGCGGCGAGACCATCGGCAGGCTGGACGGCTTCCGCTTCGTCGCCGATCCGCGCGCGGTCGGCATCCATGGCCGCACCTTGCGCGCGGCGGCGCTGAAGGGCCTGGAAAGCGAAATCGCGGCGCGCAGCCTGGCGCTTGCGCAGGCCGGTGACGCCGCGATCACGCTCAGCGAGCATGGCAAGCTGTGGTGGGACGGCGCCATTGTCGGGCGTCTGGTGCCGGGTTCCGAACCCCTGTCGCCGGGGATCGAGGTGCTGGCCGATCCGCATGTGAAGACCGACGACATGAAGACGCGGCTGGAGGCCTTCGTCGCGGCGCGTCTCGCCGCGCGCCTGGGGCCGCTGCTGGCGCTGCGCGATGCGGCGGTGGCCAGGACGGGAACGCCCGGCGCCCTGCCCGCGGAAGCCCGCGGCATCGCCCACCAACTGGCCGAGAATTTCGCCAGCCTGGATCGTGCCGCGCTCACCCATGCGCTGCCGGAAAAACTGGGGCCTCAGATCCGGGCGCTGAAGCCTTTCGGGGTCTGGTTCGGCCGCCGCACGATCTATCTGCCCAAACTGCTGCGTCCCGATGCGGCGGCCCTGTTGACCCTGCTGTGGGGCGTGTGGCGCAGAAAAGAACCGCCGCCGCCGGCTCCCGCGCCGGGCCTGACATCATTTGGCGTGGACAAGGGAAGCGACACAGGCCCGTTGCAGCCGGCAGGCTTCGCCCTGTTCGGCGGACGCGCCATCCGCTTCGACATGCTGGAACGGCTGGAAGACGAATTGGAGAAGGCGCTGGCCAGCGGCGCCGATGCCGAAAGCCTGCTGACCAGGATCGTGTCGCTGCTGGGCGCCAGCCGCGAGGAAGCGCGCGCCGTGCTCGAAGCGCTGAACTGGCACGAGGTCGAGGTTGCCAACGCCAGTTCGGTATGGCGGCGCGGGAAAGACAGGGCGCCGCGGCGGGAAAAAAAGAAACAGCCCGAAACAGCGGTCAATCCGCATTCGCCCTTTGCCGGGCTGGCCGCGTTGCGGACACGATGAGCGCGGCGCGCCTGGACAAATGGCTTTTCCACGCCCGCTTCTATCGCACGCGCCCGCTCGCCCAGGCGGCGGCGCTGGGCGGCAAGGTGCGCCTCAACGGCGCCCGGATCGAAAAGCCCGGCCATAGCGTGAAGCCGGGGGATGTCGTGACGCTGGTTGGTTCCCACGGCGGGCACGGGGCCCAGGTCATGGCCGTCCGGATCGTGGCGCTGGCGGAGCGGCGGGGCCCGGCAAGTGAAGCCCAGAAGCTCTATGAGCTTATCGAATAGTTGCGAGTCATTCGCAGATATTGCAGCCCCAAGGCCCTTGCCTCCCGCGGCGACGCACCGTAAGCACACGCCGTCCAAATCTGGCCTTTTTGCCGTCCGGAGTAGCCGCTTATGACCTATGTCGTCACCGAAGCCTGCATCAAGTGCAAGTTCATGGATTGCGTCGAGGTCTGCCCCGTGGACTGCTTCTATGAGGGCGAGAACATGCTGGTCATCAACCCCGACGAATGCATCGATTGCGGGGTTTGCGAACCGGAATGCCCGCCGGAAGCCATCAAGGCCGACACCGAATCCGGCCTGGAGAAGTGGCTGTCGGTGAACGCCGAATATGCCAAGAGCTGGCCCAATATCAGCCAGAAGGGCGAACCTCCCGCAGATGCGAAGGAGATGCAGGGCGTTCCGGACAAGTTCGAAAAGTTCTTTTCGCCCAATCCCGGCTCGGGCTCCTGACCCGTAAACGGGGCGGGTTAGCTCTGCATACAGAGCAATGCCCGCAACCGGTTGAATTGCCTGCCCTTTCCCAGCCACGCATTAAATTAATACGCTATATCAATGGGATGAGCCGGTTTTTTCTTCCTTTTTCGACAATCTTCTGATAGTCATAATCCCGTTCAAGACCGAGACAGATTCCGTCCCCTCCGGCGCCCCACCGGGGGATCAGTCGCATACTCTGTCCGCACAGGAAGAGAAGATGACCGCCGTTAAAACACCCGCCAAGTCTGCTGCCGCTCCCGCCGCTCCGGCCAAGAAGGTGCCGGCGAATTCCAACAAGAAGCATGAATTCAAGACCAACGACCATGTGGTCTATCCGACCCATGGCGTCGGCAAGGTTGCCGGCATCGAGGAAAAGGAAGTGGCGGGCGTCAAGCTCGAACTGTTCATCATCGAGTTCGAGAAGGACAAGATGACCCTGCGCGTTCCGGTCAACAAGGCCAAGACCGTGGGCATGCGCAAGCTGTCCTCGCCCGAAGTGGTAAACGGCGCTCTCAACACCCTCAAGGGCCGCGCCCGCATCAAGCGCACCATGTGGTCGCGCCGCGCCCAGGAATATGAAGCCAAGATCGACTCCGGTGACCTGGTCTCGATCGCCGAAGTGGTGCGCGACCTGCACCGCGCCGGCGGCCAGCCGGAACAGTCCTATTCCGAGCGCCAGCTTTACGAAAAGGCGCTGGCCCGCATGGCCCGCGAAGTTGCCGCCGTTGAGCGGACCGATGAAGCCGCCGCCGTCAAGCGCGTCGAAGGCATGCTGACGAAAAAGGCCGCATAGGCATCAAGATCGCGATCCCTCTATCGCAAGGAAGAGCCCGGTGGCGACACCGGGCTTTTTCTTTGGCGCCGCGCGGTCGCGTTTGCCTCAGTTGAGCACTTCGATCTGGGCCGGATTGGACAGGGCAATCTCGGGCCGGCCGCGATACTCCTGCACGATGCCCCGG
>CAYFKU010000020.1:0-24540 GCA_964343955.1 uncultured Rhizobium sp.
CGGCGCCGAAATGCTGCCGCACGGTCTTTTCGACCTCTTCCAGGCGCGCCTCGATGAATGCGGCGCCGGCGCCGGGCATCAGGCCGCCGACATGGACATGATCCAGAGAGGTCATGCCGCACAGATTGGCGAAATAGTCATCGAACAGCACGCAAAGCGCCTCCAGCGCGCCGGTCTGTTTGAGCCAGCCCAGCGGCGCCCCGCTGGAACTGAAGCTGATCAGCTTGCGGCCGCTCAGCAGGGGATTGTAGCTGTGACCGTCTCCGCCATAGGCGAAACCGAAGCCGAATACCCGTTCCAGATAGCCTTTCAGCATGGCAGGCGGCGTGTTCAGCCATAGCGGATAGAAGAAGGCAAAGACATCGCAGTCGGTAATCAGGGCCCGTTCCGCCAACACATCGGGACCGGGCTGGAAGGCTGGCGCCCAGGGCATCTCCTCCGGGCCAAGGCGCGGATCGAAGCGCAGGCGATAAAGATCGCGCAGGACTGTGGAATGACCAAGCCTTTCGCAAGCGGCCGCATAGCGCCCGGCCACCGTTGCGGTGAAGCTTTCCGACTTGGGATGGGCTATGATCAGGGCATGTTTCATCGCAGCTTAAACCTATTTGCCGCTGGTCCGCGCGGCTTTGCGGCAGATCAAGGGGGTGCGGGAAAATTCTGCCCAGGATGGCCGATGGTTCGAGCGGTCCTTGCTTTGGGAATTGTTCTGGCGTCGGTCGCCGTCACCCGGGCGGATGGCCCGCTGCCGGTGGATCCGGCCCGCTATGGCTGGAGCGCATCCAGCCTGCGCACGGCAATGTCGGTGCTGGCGGCCGCCGACGGCGAGGGGCTCGATCCCGGCCGTTACCGCATCCCCCTGAACCAGTCGGGTGAGCCGGACCGGTCGGCGCTGACCGGGGCGGTTCTGTCCTATATGCAGGATGTCTCCATCGGGCGGAGCGACCTGCAGGCAGTCGATGCCGATATCGGT
Source organism: uncultured Rhizobium sp. (assembly GCA_964343955.1). Lineage (GTDB taxonomy): Bacteria > Pseudomonadota > Alphaproteobacteria > Micropepsales > Micropepsaceae > Rhizomicrobium. The sequence continues at coordinate 971 of CAYFKU010000020.1, forward strand.
TTGCCGCCACGGGCCCAGAATGCGCAAGACTTGCTGGAAGAGGCGCTGCGGACGGGTCGTCTGGCGCCAATGCTGGCCGGGGCGGCGCCCTCTCATCCCGGATATGTTGCCCTGAAGGCGGCGCTGGCGCGTGAGAGCGATCCGGACCGGCGGGACATACTTGCCGCCAATATGGAACGTTGGCGCTGGCTTCCGGCGCGCCTGGAACCGGACCGCATCGAGGTCAATGCCGCCAGCGCCGAGCTGGTCCTTTGGCTGGGTGGCAGGCAGGTGCTTTCTTCCCGTGTGATTGTGGGAAAGCCCGCGACCCCCACACCGATCCTGCGGGCGGAAGGTGCCGCACTCACGGTCAATCCGGCCTGGAATGTGCCGCGTTCCATCGCCGTGAAGGAAATCCTTCCCAAGCTCAAGCGCAACCCCGCCTGGTTGAAAAGCCAGGACATGGTGCTGCTGAACGGCCCGGCCGGCGATCCTTATGGCCTGACGGTGAACTGGCATGCGCTTTCGGCTGCCAATTTTCCCTACAGCATCCGCCAGGCGCCGGGGGCGAAAAATCCCCTGGGCCTGGTCAAGCTGGAATTGCCGAACCGCTTCGACGTCTATCTGCATGATACGCCCGCAAAAGCCGGCTTTCAGCGCGCCAACCGGGCCCAAAGCCATGGCTGCATCCGGGTGGAGCAAATCCTGCCCCTCGCATCCTATGCGCTGAGCGCCGGTCCGGATGCCATAGCCCGGATACAGGACGCCATCGTCCAGGGTGAAACGCTTTCGCTGCCGCTCAGCCGGACATTGCCCGTCTATATTCTCTACTGGACCGCTTTCGCGGACGCGGATGGCAAAATCCGCTTTGTCCGCGATATCTATGGCCGCGACCGGCGGATGATTGCCGCCATGCACCGCTTGCCGGTTGCGCTGGCCGCGGTCGAGCCGGCCTGCCGCAAGGCCTGAGAGGCGGGAAGCGCATGTTCCAAAATCTGGCGGCGGGCACGGTCCTGGTGGCGCTTACGGTTCTCATCCATACCGCAGGGCTTATCGCGATTGCCCAGGTGACACCGCGGCTGGCGCGCCTGCTTCGGCTGCACAATCACGATGTCGGCCGCACTTTGGTCATGACCGGGACCGTCATGGGCCTGCTTGCCATCCTGACTCTGGAAATCTGGAGCTGGGCGGCCGCCTACAGTCTTCTGGGTACGGTCGCCGATTTTGAAGATGCGCTCAGCCTCTCCACCGCCATGTTTTCAACAATCGGCTATGGCGAGTTGCGCTTCGATCCGGCGTGGCGCCTGCTGACGGCACTGGAAGGCATCAACGGTTTCCTGATCATCGGCTGGTCCACGGTCTATCTGGTGCGGGCCTCGATCCTGCACGGGCCGTTCCGGGCGGAGCACTTCTGATCAGGCGGAAATGGAGTGTTTGGCCGCGCCGACGCCAAGATAGCCGTCGAACAGGGAAGCCAGAATGCGGGCCGCCGCCCGATGCGCAGGTGAAACGGCAATGCGGCGGCCTTCCACCGTCACGGCCCCGCAATCGGCCAGCGGCTTGACCAGCGGCAGTACCCAATCCAGCGCATTGTCCGCCCGGCCATGGTCTTCCGCTGTCGCGGCCAGATCCACCGCCAGATAGCACATGACCTGTTCGATTGCGTCCCGGCGCAGCCGGTCTTCCGGGCTCAAGGCTATGCCCTTGGCCACCGGTAGATTCTCTTGTGCAAGCGCGGCGCGGTATTCGGCGACGGTGGCGTGGTTCTGAACATAGCCTTGCGGCAAGCCGCCGATGGCGGACGCGCCAAGTCCCAGAAGGGCCGGAGCCGCATCGACCGTATAGCCCTGGAAATTGCGGTGCAGAATGCCCAGCCGGGACGCGACCGCCAGTTCATCGTCGGGCAGGGCAAAATGATCCAGCCCTATGGGCTGATAGCCTTGCGCGACAAGCCAGCCTTCCGCAAAGGCGGCCATGCGCAGGCGCGCGTTCACGTCGGGCAGGGCCTCCTGCGGGATCAGGGCCTGGTGTTTCTTGAAAAAGGGCACATGGGCATAGCCGAACAGCGCCATGCGGCTGGGATTGAGGCTGTGCGCCACTTCCAGATTTTTCTCCAGGCCAGCGAGGGTCTGGTGGGGAAGACCATAGACAAGGTCCAGATTGATTCGGGCCAGGCCGCGGTCGCGCAACAGATTGACGGTATTTTGCAGGTCTTCGGCGCTTTGCAGGCGATTGATGGCGCGCTGGACCTTTGGGTCGCAGTCCTGCAGCCCGATGCTGGCGCGGGTGATGCCGAATTCAGCCAGCATGTCGGCCTGTTCTGCGCCGAAGCCGCGTGGGTCGATCTCGATGGCGATTTCCGCACCCGGTGCAATATCGAACTTGGTGTGCAGGGCGTGGTGCAGCCAGCGCATGTCCTCGCGCGCCAGCATGGTCGGCGATCCCCCGCCGAAATGAACATGACTGACGGGGTGGCGGCTTCCCAGCGACTTGGCCACCAGGTCGATCTCGCGCAGCAGCCAGCCCACATATTCCTTCACGGGCCTGTAGTGATTCACGATGGTGGTGTTGCAAGCGCAGAACCAGCACAGCGTGTCGCAGAAGGGGACGTGCAGATAAAGCGAGAGCGGCGTGCCGGGGGGCAGCCGCCCGAGCCAGTCGCGATAGGTTCCCCCGGTCACGCCCTTATGGAAATGCGGTGCGGTGGGATAGCTGGTGTAGCGCGGCACTTGGGCCGCATAGATTTCGACGGGCGTCATGGAACCATGATGGGGGCGGGGCGCGAGGTTTCCTTGATCCGGCGCAATAGTGCGGCAAATTGGTGCGAAGCAGCGGAAGTTGCGCCGGATCAAGGGCGCCAGGGCGCGGGAATGGGACAGACGGTCCATCGACAAAAGAGGGACCTTGTCATGAAAGTTCGAATTCTCGCTCTGGCGATGCTGCTGGCAGGCGGCGCAGCGGCATCCGCCCAGGAGGTATCGCTGGGTACTGCCGGCCATTTCCAGGCCCGGCTGCGCGGTGCGGCCGTGGTGCCGGACGCCTCGGCCACCATCACCATCGGCGGCGCCAATATCGGCGGAACCACGACGGTCAGCGATTCCTTCATTCCCGAAGCGGACCTGACCTATTTCATCACCGATCATATTTCGGTGGAGGCGATCGCGGCGATCACCAAGCATACGGTCCGCAATACCGTCGCGGGCACGGTCTCCAACGTCTGGCTCCTGCCGCCGACGGTCACGGCGCAATACCAGTTCGATCCCACCGGGCCGATCTGGCCCTATGTCGGCGTGGGCGTCAATTATACCGTCTTCTATGACGCCAAGAGCGCCCTGCCCAATATCGGCTTCAAGAACAGCTTCGGCTGGGCCTTCCAGGCGGGTGCCGACGTGCCCGTCGGCGACGGACCCTATTTCCTGAACATGGACGTCAAGAAGGTCTTCATGGGCACGCATATCCGCGCCAGCGGTGGCGCCGTCCAGGCATCGGCGCGTCTTAATCCCTGGATCATCGGAGCGGGCGTCGGTCTGAGATTCTGATGCTTTGCTGTCTGCTGGCCCTGGCCGCTCTCGCCCCTCTGGGCGTGATGCGTGCCGGGGAACAAGGGGACTGCTGCGCCGGCAAGCGCCGCGGGCTGAAGATCGCGGCGATGGTTCTTTCCATCGCCGCAATCGGCGCAACGGTTTCCCTGCTGCTGCAACCGGAGCCCTTTCACCACATCTGCCGCTTCATCGTGTCGCGGACTTGATCCGGCTCAAGGCAGCCGGGCGCCACGCAACCGATAAGCACCTTATTCGCAGGAGATTTCGCTTTGAGTCGCACCCTATGCAATCGGAGGCAGGCGCAACGCCATGCAAACTGAATCCGCCGCCGCGCCGGCCCCCGCGCGCTTCGATCACTGGTTCGTGCCGTCGGTGATCTTCCTTGGGCTCATCGCGGCCCTGATTGAAGCGGCCCGCTCGCCAGATCCTCGCATGGTCACCCAGGCCTGGACGTTCGGAGCCTGCATGGCGGCCATCGCCGCCTGGTATATGTGGATGTATGTCGGCCGCACGCCGACCGACGAAAAGCAGCCCTATGCCGATGCCGTGGTCAAGGCGGGCGTGGTCGCCGCCATGTTCTGGGGCGTGGCGGGCATGCTGGTGGGCGTGATCATCGCCCTGCAACTGTCCTTTCCGCACCTGTTCTATTTCGCCGACCAGGCCTGGACAAATTTCGGCCGCCTGCGGCCGCTTCATACCTCGGCGGTGATCTTCGCCTTCGGCGGCAATGTGCTGATCGCGACATCCTTCTATGCCGTGCAGCGCACCTGCAAGGCGCGGCTGTGGGGCGGTTCGCTATCCTGGCTGGTCTTCTGGGGCTACAACATATTCATCGTGCTGGCGGGTACCGGCTATCTGCTGGGCATCACCGAAGGGCGCGAATATGCCGAGCCGGAATGGTACGCCGATCTTTGGCTGACCATCGTCTGGGTATGCTACCTGCTGACATTCCTGGGAACGCTCTGGAAGCGCAAGGAGCCGCATATCTATGTGGCGAACTGGTTTTATCTTGCCTTCATCGTCACCATCGCCGTCCTGCACCTGGTCAACAACATGTCCATGCCGGTGTCGCTGCTGGAGACCAAGAGCTATTCGCTCTTCTCCGGCGTGCAGGATGCGCTGACCCAGTGGTGGTACGGCCATAACGCGGTGGGCTTCTTCCTGACGGCCGGCTTTCTGGGGATCATGTATTACTTCATTCCCAAGCGGGCGGAACGTCCGGTCTATTCCTACCGGCTTTCGATCCTGCATTTCTGGAGCCTGATCTTCATCTATATCTGGGCGGGTCCGCATCACCTGCTCTACACGGCGCTGCCGGAATGGGCGCAAACCCTGGGCATGACCTTTTCGATCATGCTCTGGATGCCCAGTTGGGGCGGCATGATCAACGGCCTGATGACCCTGTCGGGCGCCTGGGACAAGCTGCGTACCGACCCGGTGCTTCGCATGATGGTTGTGTCCGTCGCCTTTTACGGCATGGCGACCTTCGAAGGCCCCGCCATGTCGGTGAAGGCGGTGAATGCGCTGTCGCACTATACCAACTGGACGGTCGGCCATGTGCATTCCGGCGCCCTGGGCTGGGTCGGCTATGTCAGCTTCGGCGCCATCTATTGCCTGGTGCCTTGGTTGTGGAAGCGGAAGCTTTATTCCAACGCCTTGGTAGAATGGCACTTCTGGCTCTCCACCCTCGGCATTGTGCTCTACATCACCTCCATGTGGGTGGCGGGCATCATGCAGGGCCTGATGTGGCGCGCCTATAACGAGTTCGGCTTCCTGGAATATGCCTTCTCGGAAGTCGTGCAGGCGCAGCATCCCTATTACATCATCCGGGCGCTTGGCGGCCTGCTCTTCCTCGCCGGTACCCTGGTGATGGTGTTCAATCTCTGGAAAACGGTCAAAAGCGGCACGCCCGTCGCGGCGGCAACGCCCGCACCCGCTCTTGCCGCGGGAGCTGCCGAATGAGCCACGCCTGGTTTGAGAGAAACTCGATGCTGCTGCTGATCGGCATCATCATCGTCATCGCGATCGGCGGCGCCGTGGAGATCGCGCCCCTGTTCTGGGTGGGCGGCACCGTCGAAAAGGTATCCGGCATGCGGCCCTATACGCCGCTGGAGCTGGAGGGTCGCAACATCTATGTGCGCGAAGGATGCTATGTCTGTCACAGCCAGCAGATCCGCACCTTGCGTGACGAGGTCGAGCGTTACGGCCATTACAGCCTGGCGGCGGAAAGCATGTACGACCATCCGTTCCAGTGGGGCTCGGAACGCACCGGCCCGGATCTGGCCCGCGTCGGCGGCAAATATTCCGACGACTGGCATCGGGCGCATATGGCCGACCCGCGCGCGGTGGTGCCGGAATCCATCATGCCGCCCTACAAGTTCCTGTTCGAAAAGGCCCTGGACTATCGCGATGTGAAAAAGCTTCTGGTCACGAACCAGATCGTCGGCGTGCCCTACAGCGCCGAGCAGGTCGCGCATGCCAGGGAGGACCTGGAAGCCCAGGCCGACCCCAATGCCGAAGGCGTAAGCGATCTCCACAAGCGCTACGGCAAGGCGCAGGCACGCGATTTCGATGGCGATCCGGATCACATCACCGAAGGCGACGCCCTGATCGCCTATCTGCAGATGCTGGGCACGCTGGTGGACTTCAAGTCCTATGAGGCCGATGCGCCCGGACACCGGAGGTAGTCATGGATCGCTGGGCCTATGAAGACGTGCTGACCTTCGCCCAAAGCTGGGGTGCCGTCTATTTCACACTGATGTTTCTGGTCGCTTTTGCCTGGGCCTGGTGGCCCAGGAACCGCCAGCGGTTCCAGGAAGCTGCTCAAATTCCGCTCAAGGACGAAGACTAATGTCCCACAAGGAAATCGACGAGGTCTCCGGCACCGAAACCACCGGCCATGAATGGGACGGTATCCGGGAGCTGAACACGCCAACGCCGCGCTGGTGGCTGGTTATCTTCATTGGCACCATGATCTGGGCCATCGGCTATTGGGTGGTCTATCCCGCCTGGCCGGGAATTGACGGCTATACCCGCGGCATCCTCGATCACTCCCAGCGCGACGAGGTGACCGCAAGGGTCCAGGCTTTGAAGGATGCGCGGTCCGTGCGCGAAAAGGCCCTGACCAACGCGTCGCTGGCGGACATCCAGAAAAATCCTGACCTGCTGCAATACGCCATGGCGGAAGGCAAAACCGTGTTCGGCGACAATTGCGCCCCCTGTCACGGTGCGGGCGGGCAGGGCGCGCATGGCTATCCCAACCTGAACGACGATGTCTGGCTGTGGGGCGGCAAGCTGTCGGATATCCAGCACACCATTACCGTCGGCATACGCTCGACCGCCGCGGACACCCGCAAATCCCAGATGCCGGCCTTCGGGCATGACGGCATCCTGAAGCCGGCCCAGATCGACGATCTGACCGAATATGTGGTGCATCTTTCCAAGCGCCCCGCCGACGGCAAGGCGGTGCGCCGGGCCACCCAGCTGTTCGCGGACAATTGCGCCGCCTGCCATGGGGCCGAAGGCAAGGGCAACCGCGAATATGGCGCGCCGAATCTGACCGACAATGAATGGGAATATGGCGGCACGCGCACCGATATCCATGACCAGATCTGGAATGGTCATGGCGGTGTGATGCCGACCTGGGGCGGGCGCCTCTCGCCGGAAGAGATCAAGGCACTCGCGGTTTATGTTCACAATCTGGGCGGCGGAGAATAGGCGCAACCCGCGCAATGACCATGCATACCGTCATATCCAACGATAAACGGCCTGTCCTGGCCGCCGAAGGCGTCGTGCGTTCGGATGCCATAGCAACCAACAGCGCCGCCAATCGCAAGCTGTTCAAGTCCCGCGTTCCCATCCATCCCAAGGAGGCGGAAGGCCCTTATCGCACCATCAAATGGGCGATGATGGCCTTCACTCTCAGCATCTACTATCTGGTGCCCTGGCTGCGCTGGGATCGCGGGGCGGCGGCGCCGCACCAGGCGGTGCTGGTCGATCTGGCGCATGAGCGGCTCTATTTCTTCTTCATCGAAATCTGGCCCCAGGAAGTCTATTACATCACGGGACTCCTGATCCTGGCGGCGGTCTCGCTGTTCCTGATCAATGCCCTGTTTGGCCGGCTGTGGTGCGGCTATTCCTGCCCCCAGACGGTTTGGACCGATCTTTTCATCTGGGTCGAGACCAAGATCGAGGGCGATCGCGGCGCCCGCATCCGCCTGGCCAATGCCCCCTGGACCGCGAGCAAGATTGCCAAGCGGGTCAGCAAGCATTTCGTCTGGCTGGCTTTCGCGGTGGCGACCGGCGGCGCCTGGGTCTTCTATTTCAACGACGCGCCCACATTGCTGCATCAGCTCGCCTCCGGCACCGCCAGCATGGGCATCTATGCCACGATCGCGGGCCTGGCCTTCACCACTTACTCCCTGGGTGGGCTGATGCGCGAGCAGGTCTGCACCTATATGTGCCCCTGGCCCCGCATCCAGGCTGCCATGACGGACACCGAGGCCCTCAATGTCACCTATCGCCGCGACCGTGGCGAGCCGCGCGGACAGCATCGCAAGGGCGAATCCTGGGAGGGCCGGGGAAGCTGCATCGACTGCAACCAGTGCGTAGCGGTCTGTCCCATGGGCATCGACATTCGCGATGGCGCGCAGCTTGAATGCATCAATTGCGGTCTATGCATCGACGCCTGCGACGATGTCATGAAGAGAATCGGCAAGCCGAAGGGGCTGATCGCCTTCGACACCGAGGCCAATATCCTGCGCCGCCTGGCGGGCAAGGCGGCGCGCTTCCGCTTTGTGCGGCCGCGCACCATTCTTTATGCCGCGGTGCTGGTCGCTGTTTCAGCCATCATGCTCCTGACCCTCAGCTTCCGCCATACGCTGGAGCTGGACGTTCTGCGTGACCGCAATCCCGATTATGTGACCCTGGCGGACGGCGCGGTGCGCAATGCCTATACCCTCAAGCTGATGAACCGTTCGCCCGCAGCGCGCCCGCTGCGCCTGTCCGTGTCGGGCATCAAGGCACGGCAGGTCAGGGTGATCGGCGACGGCGAGATCACGTCTTCGGTCCTGCTGCCGGTGGAAGCCGACAAGGTGCGTACCCTGCGCATCCTGGTCACGGTGGCCAAGCCCGATCTGGCCGGCAGCCATGAGATGGTCTTCACCCTGTCGGACGCGGAAGGCAAGGAAAGCCGTTCCGTCGATGCCGTATTCGTTCCAGGAGAAAAGCGATGAAAAAGCTGACAGGCCGCGGCGTGCTGCTCATCCTGGCCGGGTTCTTCGGTGTCGTCATCCTGACCAATGTGATTTTCATCACCGCTGCGGTTCGCACCTTTCGCGGCGAGGACGAGGCCAAGCCCTATCTTCAGGGCGTGGAATATAATCACACCCTGGCACGACGCGCCGAACAGGCCCGTTTGGGCTGGCGCGCCAGCATCGACGATCGCCGCCTGCCGTCGGGCATGGTGCTTCTGACCGTGGATGTGCGCCAGCCCGATGGCAAGCCGCCAAGCAATGTGGTGCTGATGGGCGCCTTGCGTCACCCCGCCGACGAACATCGCGACCGCGACTTGCGCTTCACACAGACCGCGCCGGGCCATTATGAAGCGCTGCTGCGCGATCTGGCGCCCGGGCACTGGCGGATGGTGGTGAGCAATCGCGAGGATCAGCCTTTTCAGGCTGAAAGGCGGCTATGGGTGCCGTGAGCCCGGCGGCCTCCGCCGATCTTTCCCGCTTCCTGTCCCGCAAGCTCGATGGCAGCGTGGCATTCGACGCGCTGGTCAAGGGCGCGCGTTGCGCCGGTTGTCTCGGCAAGATCGAGCGGGGCGTGACCGCCTTGCCGGGTGTCGCCAGCGCGCGGCTGAATCTTTCCACGGGCAAGCTGGCGGTGGTGGGCGGCGCCGGCTTTCGACCCGATGCGGTCCTGCAGCGGCTGCATGACCTGGGCTATGAAGGCGCCCCCTTCCAGGCCGCCGCCACGCTGGACGAAGATGCGCGCGAAGGCCGCTTTCTGCTGCATTGCCTGGTGGTGGCGGCATTCGGCACCGTCTTCACCATGGGGCTGACCGATGCCATCTGGTATGGCGGCGATATGGATGCGAGCCTCAGCCGCCTGTTCTTGTGGCTGGCCGCGACGGTGTCCGTGCCCGCGACTCTTTATTCGGGCCAGCCCTTTTTCCTCTCTGCCGCAAAGGTCCTGAAGCAGCGCCGGACCAATATGGATGTGCCGATCAGCCTGGCCCTGCTTCTTTCGCTGGGGCTTAGCCTCTGGCAGACGGCCCATGGCGGCGCCCATGTCTATTTCGATGCTGCTGTGATGCTCAGCTTCCTGCTGCTGGCGGGGCGGTATCTGGACTTCCATCTGCGCAACCGGGCCCGTGGCGCCGCGCGCCATCTTCTGGCCATGCAGTCCATCCTGGTGCGCCGCCGGACGCCGGGCGATGCGCTGGAAACGGTGGCGGCGGCCGATCTCAATCCCGGCGATCGCATTTTCCTGGCCAGCGGCGAGCGCACACCGGTGGATGGTGTGCTGGAGGATCATGGCACCGAGCTGGATCTGTCTCTGGTCACCGGGGAAAGCGTTCCGGTCCTGCGCAGCGAGGGCGCCGCGATCAATGCCGGCAGCATCGTCACGGGCGCGCCGGCCCTCCTGCGCGTCACCGCCCGTGTGGAAGATTCTCTGGTCGCCGATCTGGCCCGCCTGATGGAAGCCGGACGGCAGGGCAAGAGCCTTTATGTCACGATGGCCGATCGGGCGGCGCGCGCCTATGTGCCCTTCGTCGCCATATCTTCGCTTGCGGTGCTGGCCGGCTGGCTGTGGATCGGCGCCGATTTTACCCGCGCCCTCACCAACGCCATTGCTGTTCTGATCATCACCTGTCCCTGCGCCCTGGGGCTCGCCGTTCCGGCGGTCCAGACCGCAGCCACAGGCCGGCTGTTTCGCAAGGGCATCTTCATCAAGTCCGGCGATGCCCTGGAACGGCTGGCGGAGATCGACCATGCCGTCTTCGACAAGACCGGCACCCTGACCCTGGGCCGGCCGGTGCTGGAAAACCGCGAGGCGATCCCGCCGAATGCCCTGGATCTTGCCGCGCGCCTGGCCCGTGCCAGCCATCATCCGCTGGCGCGCGCCCTGGCAGCGGCAGCCGGGCCGGGCGATGTCGCGCAAAAAGTGACCGAGGTGCCGGGTTCCGGTCTGGAGGCGCGGGACGGAGACAGGATTTTGCGCCTCGGCAATGCCGCCTGGTGCGGCGTGGACGAGCGCGACGGCGCCAGCCTGTGGTTTCGCGACGGCGCCTCTGCGCCGGTGCGTTTCGCGTTCCGCGACCAGATACGGCCTGAAAGCCGGCAGATGCTGCGCGAACTGGAAGCGCGCGGCGTGGTAACCGAAATGCTGACCGGGGATCAGCCTGGCCCGGCCGCCCAGATCGCGGCGGAAGCCGGCATACCCTTGTGGCGCGCCGCGGTCGGTCCAAGGGAAAAGGCCGCCCGTCTCCAGGACCTGGCCGGCCAGGGTCATCATGTGCTGATGATGGGTGATGGCATCAATGACGCGGCGGCACTTGCGCTGGCGCATGTGTCCATCGCGCCGGGGACGGCGATTGATGTCAGCCAGCGCGCCGCCGATATGGTGCTGCGCGGCGACACGCTGTCTCCGCTGGTCGAGGTGCTGGACGTCGCGCGCAAGGCCCGCAGCCTGGTGATGCAGAATTTCGCTGTCGCGGCGCTTTACAATGTCGCCGCCATTCCGCTGGCCGCCATGGGCCTGGTGACCCCGCTGGTCGCCGCGGCGGCCATGGCCAGTTCCTCGCTGCTGGTGACCCTGAATGCGTTGCGCCTTGTGCCCTGGAGGTCCGCATGAACGGCATGGCTCTTATCATTGCCGCTGCCCTGATCATGGGCCTGGGCGGCCTGGCGGTCCTGTTATGGGCCATCGGCAATGGCCAGTATGACGACATGGACGGCGCGGCCGCGCGTATCCTGCTGGACGACGGTTCTGGCGATTCCGGGCGATCTGAGCCAATCTCACCGGACTGATGCCGGACGGAACCGCCAGCGCCCATCTCTATCGCCCCAAGCTGCTGACCACGCTGCTGGAAGGCTATGACTGGCGTGCACTTCGGGCGGATGCGCTGGCCGGCCTGACGGTGGCCATTGTTGCCTTGCCGCTGTCCATGGCCATCGCCATCGCGTCGGGTGTTTCGCCCGAGCGGGGCCTTTATACGGCCATTGTCGGCGGCTTTCTGGTGTCCGCGCTGGGGGGAGCCGTTACCAGATCGGCGGGCCCGCCGGCGCTTTCATCGTGCTGGTTTCGGCCACCGCCGCGAAATTCGGGCTGGAAGGTCTGCTCCTTGCCGTCTTCCTGTCCGGCGTCATGCTCACCCTGGTGGGCATGCTTCGGCTGGGCGCGCTCATCGGCAAGATGCCCCATGCGGTGACCATCGGCTTCACCTGCGGCATCGCCGTGACCATCTTTGCCAGCCAGATCAAGGATCTGGCCGGGCTGAAGCTGACGGTGGCCGAGCCTGGCGCGCTTTTGCCCAAGCTGGCCGTGCTTTGGCAGGCCGTCCCCAGCCTGAACCCGGCTGCCCTGCTTCTGGGCGTGGGAACGGCGGCGGCCATTATGGTGCTGCGCGCCTGGCGCCCGGCCTGGCCGGCCATGCTGATTGCCGTTGGGGCGGCATCGCTGGTGGCGACGCTGCTGCATCTTCCGGCCGAGACCATCGGCTCGCGCTTCGGCGCGCTTCCTTCCAGACTTCCGGCTCCGCAATTGCCCAGGCTGGATATGGTGTGGGCCATCACATCAAATCGCGCGCCCTGGTCACCGAGTTGCTGGATAACGTCATCCTGGATGGCCCCCAGGGCGACTCATCTTACCTGATCGATATTCCGAACGGGGGAAACATCACAATTGCGCGCAATCGGCTCCAGAAAGGGCCGCTGTCCAGCAACAGGGCAACAGCGATTGCCATCGGTGCCGAGCAGGATAAGCCGCAGCACGTTACCGATCAGATCAGGATCGAAAATAACGACTTCACGAACGACACGGGTGCGCCGACCGTTTTCGTGCGCAATTACACCGGCACATCCGCTTCCCTGACAGCCAATCGCATGCGCGGTGCAGTGATCGCTCTCAAAGGCCCTGGCACAACTACGCCGCCATGATTTTGGCGCGCATCCAGCGCCCGCCCCACGCCTGCCAAGCGGAACGAAGCCGCTATTTGTAATTGATCTCGAATTTCCTGTTGGTGATGAAAAGCACCGTCACGTCCCGATCCTGGGTCGCGCCGTGCTGCATCAGCATGCCTTCCGGAAACCAGACAAAATGACCGGGCCCGAAAGACCCCTGATGGGTCACCAGGGTGCCGTCCAGCACATACATGCCATGGGCGTGCGGGTGGGTATGCCAGGTGTTGGTGAAGCCGGCGGGATACTTGACCAGGCGCACGGTAACGCCCGTTTCCGGATCTTCCACAAAGGGCTTGGCGAACAGCGCCTTGCCCAGTTGGGGGACCAGGCGCTCCTGCCAGTCCATGGCGTTGGCGTCGAATACCTCAAGCGTGTCAGCGGACATGATGGGCCCCTTTTTGTCCCCCATCCTGCCCCGGGTTGGCGCGTGCTGTCACCTTTGCTGTTTCATGGTTGCGGCATTCCCGCTAGGCTCTTTCGAAAAGGAGCGGCAAGCTCTCACCTGGTGGCGGAGGAGACATGCGTTGGGTCATTGCGGCGTGTTTTTTGCTGCCATTGGTGGCATCCGGGGCGCGCGCGGACCAGATAAACCTGCTGTCGCCCCCCATGATCACCAATGCGGGCCTTAAGGAGATCAATGCCCGCTATGCCGAAAAGTCCCGCAACAGCCTTGCGGTGGACGGTGCCGAGATTGGCCGGCTGGCCGACAAGATCAAGACCGCACAGCCTCCCGCCGATGTGATCTTCCTGCCGACCGACATGATCGCCAGGCTGGAAGCCGACGGCGTTACCAAGCCGGGGGCACGGGTTCATCTGGGGCGCATGGAAATCGGCCTGGCGGTGCCCAAGGGCGCACCCCATCCTGATATTTCCACCATCGCCAAGCTGGCGTCGGCGCTGCGATCCGCGAGGCTCGTGGTCTATTCCAACCCCGCCAACGGGTCGCTCCAGGCGCGCATCATCGACGGTTTGCTCAATCGCCCGGAATTTTCCGGGGTGAACAAGGCGGTCAGCACCAGGGGCAATGGCATAGCGGCGCTGGCGCGGGGCGATGGTGACATGGCGCTGCAACTGGTTTGCGAGATACTGGACCGCCCGGAAACAGAACTGGTCGGCCCCTTGCCGCCGGAACTCAATGCTTCGATCGATGCCGACGCCGCCATGCTCGCGGACGCGCCCCATCCGAAAGCGGCGGCGGACTATCTGCTTCACATCACCCAGCCGGAATCGGCCGCGATCTGGGCCTCCAAGGGTTTGGTACGAAAATGAAGACCAGATTGCTTGCTGTGGCGGCGATGCTGCTGCCGCTTCCCGCCCTGTCCCAGGATGTCGATCAGGCGGAGCTGCAACGGATCATAGCCGCCCATCCGGGTTACGCCGTATGGCTGTCCGACCCGGCATTGGCCAGGCTGACCCTGGCTGGCCCGAAAATGCCGGGCTCGAATTTCAATGTCGATGACATCCGGCGGCCGCAGCCGCCGCGGGTGGATACCGGCACCGCCTGTCCGTCCCGCATGCCTGCCGGCGCGGAAACGCTTTTCGACGGCCGCGACCTGTCGAAATGGACGGGTGACCATATGGATCAATGGACCCTGCATGATGGCGTCGTCACGACGGGGGGCCGCGTCTATAATTTCCTCAAGACCAGGGACAGTTTCGGCGACGTCCAGATCCATGTGGAATTCCGCGAGCCGGAACAGGCGCGTCCGCCGGTCAATCCCCAATATTGGGGCAATAGCGGCGTTTTCCCCATGGGCCTTTACGAGGTTCAGATCCTGGACAATTACCGGAACGAGACCTATCCCGACGGCATGGTGGGCAGCATCTATTCCCAATTCCCGCCCCGGGTGAATGCGGCGCGGCCTGCCGGCGTTTGGCAATGCTATGACATCGTCTTTCACGCCCCGAAATTTTCCGGCGACACGGTCACGTCGCCGGCGCGCATGACCGTGACGCTCAATGGCGTGCTGGTGCAAGACAATGTCGCCCTGATCGGCGCCACGGTGCATGGCAAGGTTGGCGTCTATACGCCCCATGCCGCGGAATTGCCGCTGGCGCTGCAGGATCATGGCAATGCCGACAGCCAGGTCTCGTTCCGCAATATCTGGGTGAAGCGGCTTTAGGCCCTTCGAATCAGCCGGCCGGCTTCAGTCCAAGCCCGGCCATGGCCTGGTTGAAATGGGCCAGGGCTTCGCGCGTGGGGCCGGGATAGGGGCCCAGGTTCGGGTTGTTGCCCATATAGCCGATGTCGGCCGAACCTTCCGGCAGGCTGTAAAAGCCGATCATCATCAATGCGCGCATGCGCGCAAAGAACTGCGCGGCCTGTTCATAGCCGGCCGCCACCGACCTGCGCCAGGCGATGGCATCAAACACGGCCCGGCGCTGGGTGTCGGTGGCGCCGGCAAAGTCGGCGCCGAAGCGCTGGCGGCATTCCGCGTCCAGCCAATCCAGGCCTTTGAGGATCAGTGCCCGATCGCGTTGCTGGTCGGGGTAGGGCGCGCTGATCCATTCATCGATGAAGGCGTCCAGGTGCAGCGCGCCGCCGGACGGTGAGCGATCGTCCGCCGGCAGCATCAGGTCGGCGGCGATGCGCAATGCCCGGCGCTGATGCGCATTCAGGGTCAGGGGCCAGGGAACCGATGGATGCTGCAGATTGGGATCCTGGCCGTAGCCGGGCGCCGTCAGCGGCGCGATGGTGGCGTCGCTCCACGGCGCGGGCATGCCCGTTCCCGTTCCCTGCGCCTGTGCCGCATGCGGCAAGGCCGCGGCGGCGGCCACCCAGGCCAATGTCACGCGGCGGGAAATGCCGTTGCTCATAACTCGCCTTTCCGCATGCGCTCGGCCAGCTTGTCCATGCTGCGCCAGGCCAGCGCCATGATGGTGAGGGTGGGATTTTTATGGGCATTCGAGGTGAAGACGCCGCCATCGGCCACCACCAGATTGTCCACGTCCCAGGTGCGGCCGAAACTGTCGGTGACGGAATCCGAAGCGCTGGCCCCCATGCGGGTGGTGCCCACTTCATGGATGATCCAGCCGCCGTCGGCGATGGCCTTTTCCGGCGGCAATTCGGGGGTGACCACGCGGCCGCCCAGCTTATGAATGATATCGCGCGCGGTATTGATGCCATGGGCAACCTGGCGATATTCGTGATCGGAAAATTTCCAGTGAAAGCGCAGCACCGGCAGGCCGAAGCGGTCTTTGACCTCGGGATCCAGCTCGCACCAGGAATCGGCGTTGGGGATCATCTCGCCCCGGACGGTCAGCGAGATGAACGAGCCATAATACCGGCGCGCATCCTGCTTCAGCGAGGCGCCATAGCCGTCTTCCAGCCCGCCGGCCGGGTTGCCTCCCGGCGCGCTGAAGCGGCCGCCGATCTCATAGTGGTAGGCGCGGGGGAAATCGAGCTTGCCTGCCGCCTGTTCCTTGTAGAGCCAGAAGGGAATGTAGAGATGGGCCACCTCCATACCGTCTTCATTGAAGCGGGGCCGGTTTTCCAGGGCCGGGATCTGGCCGGTGATGTTGGTTCCGGTCGTATCCATCAGGCCGCGTCCGACCTGGCCGCTGGAATTTGCCAGGCCCTGGGCGGCCTGGGCGGTGTGGGAATTCAGCAGCAGGCGCGCGCTCTCGCAGGCGCTGGCCGCCAATACCACGGCGCGGGCTTTCACCCGTTGGGGCGTGCCGCTTTTGTCGAAATATTCCACGCCGCTGGCGCGGCCGCGTTCATTCACCAGAATTCGCGACACCATCGCATGGGTGATGATGCGGCAACGCCCGGTACCGACCGCCATGGGCAGCAGCGAGGTGGTGGTCTGGAAGGCTGCGCCGATGGCGCAACCACGGCCGCAGGGCGTGGCGTTGAAGCAGGCCTGGCGCGGCGCATGGCGATGCGGCTTGTCCCTGGTCAGAATCGCATAGCGCGACGGCACGCAGGGAATCCCCAGCGCGTTGGCCCCCGCCTTGATCGCCAATTCGGGAATGCGCGGCCTGGACGGCGGCAAAAGCACGCCCGGCCCCGAATCGGGGTGGTTCTCAAGCCCCGCATTGGCGCCGGCTACCCCGATCAGCTTTTCGGTGCGGTCGTACCAGGGCGCCAGATCCTCGTATGAAATGGGCCAGTCCATGCCTAGGCCATCGCGGCTTTTCGCCTTGAAGTCATAGGGCCCGAAGCGCGGAACATGGCGGCCCCAATGATTGGTGCGGCCGCCCAGCATGCGCGAGCGCCACCATTTGAAGGTCGAACCGGGAGCGTTGGTGTAAGGTTCGCCGGGCACCTGCCAGCCGCCATTGGCGGTCGCATCGAAATAGCCGAAATGCTTGTCGGGTGTGGAAGCGCCGCGCAGGGGCGCCTCGGCCGCTGTCTGGAACATGGCCGTTTCCTTCAGCGGGTCATAGTCGCGACCTGCTTCCAGGATGAGGCATTTGACGCCGGCGCGGGTCAGGGCATAGGCAGCCATGCCGCCCGCCGCGCCGGAGCCGACGATCACCACATCCGGCTCGAAATCGCGGGGCGCCCGGCCCGTCTTGATGGCGTCTTGTTTCCTGTCCAACCCGATGCGCCCCTCGATGCGGCTTTTGCCCGTCGGCGGTTCGTGACCGCTCTTTTGTTTATAGTATCCGATATGAGCCCGCTTTCCAGCAGACCATGCGTGTTGGGACAGGGCGCAGACCCAGGTGCAACCTGCTGGAACAGGCCCGGGCGCCAGCCGGCGCTCTCGGCCTAAGGCATCCGGGTTCCCGCCAGTTCCGTCCAATGCTAACGGAACCTTAAAATCCGCAAACGGCCGGTAATAATTGCCGCGGGCCGGCGATGTTTTGTTAAAAAACGCGCCGAGTTTACGTTTTTTGAGAAAAACCAATGCATGGTGGGCACGCCTCCCCCCATGCGGAGGCCCCGTCTGATCAACCGGCCCAAGGCAAAAATTCATAAAATTCTGATGGTTGTCGGCACGCGGCCGGAGGCGATCAAAATGGCCCCGCTATATCGCCGGCTGAAAGACTGCCCGGGTATGGATGTTTCCATCGGCCTGACCGGTCAGCACAGGGAAATGGTCCGCCAGGTCTTTGACCTTTTCGCCATCAAGCCGGCCTTCGATCTGGATCTGATGCAGCCCAATCAGGGCCTGGTAGAACTGACCAATCGTGTCCTCAGCGGCATGACGGAGGTCCTGAAAGATTTCGCGCCGCAACTGGTGCTCGTCCATGGCGATACCACCACCACATTCGCGGCGGCGCTGGCCGCTTTTTATCTCAAGATTCCCATAGGCCATGTCGAAGCCGGTCTGCGCACCGGGGACATGTACGCGCCCTGGCCCGAGGAAATGAACCGGACGGTCACCGACGCCATTTCCGCCAAGCTTTACGCGCCCACCCGGGGATCGGCGGAGAATTTGCGGCGCGAAGGACATGCGGAAGACAAGATCCTGATCACCGGCAATACCGTCATCGATGCCCTGCTGGACGTGGTCAATGGCCCCCTGGCCGATCTGGCGACACAGAAGGACCTGGAGGGGCGATACCCCTTTCTCAGTCCGCAGAAGAAGATGATCCTGGTAACCTGTCACCGGCGCAAAAGTTATGGCGAAGGCTTCCAGTCCATCTGCAGCGCCCTGGAGGAACTGTCGCAGCGCGAAGATGTTCAGATAGTTTTCCCGGTGCACATGAACCCGAATGTGCGGGCAGTGTTCTCGCGCCTGGCTGACCGGCCGCGCGTCCATCTGATCGAGCCGGTCAACTATCTCGATTTTGTCTTTCTGCTTTCGCGGTCTCACATCATTCTGACCGACAGTGGCGGCATCCAGGAGGAGGCTCCTTCGCTGGGCAAGCCGGTCTTCGTGTTGCACGAAGTGACCGAGCGGCCGGAAGCGGTCGCCGTTGGTACCGTGAAGCTGGTCGGTACGGACCGGGACCTCATCCTGAGTTCTGTGTGCAGGCTGCTTGACGATGAAGCAGCCTATGCCGCAATGAGTTCTATTCACAATCCTTATGGCGATGGCAAAGCGTGCGAACGGATCATCGCGTCACTCAATGGAGAGTTATCAAATGACGGGCGATAGGCAGGGCTCCTCCGACCCATCCAAAAAGAAAGTATCCGTGTTCGGGCTGGGCTATGTCGGCCTGCCGGTCGCCGCCGTGCTGGCCAGCCGCGGATTCAACGTTCTTGGCGTGGATGTTTCGCCGGCCATCGTGGACGTGATCAACAGCGGCAATATCCATATCGTGGAACCGGATCTCGACATGATTGTCCGGGCTTCGGTGTCGGGTGGACGTCTGCGGGCGACCCTGAAGCCGGAGGAATCCGATACCTTCATTATCGCGGTGCCGACGCCTTTTTCGGATGGCCACCAGCCCGATCTGTCCTATGTGCACAAGGCCACCCAGGCGATAGCCCCCGTGCTGCGCAAGGGCAATCTGGTCGTTCTGGAATCGACCAGCCCGGTCGGCACCACGGAACAGATCTGCGCCTGGATTCGCAAGCTTAGGCCCGATCTGAACATGCCTGTGTCTGAAGGCGAAGACGCCGATGTCTATGTTGCCCATTGCCCGGAGCGCGTCTTGTCGGGGCGCGTCTTGCGCGAACTGGTGGACAATGACCGCATCATCGGTGGCATTTCACCTGCCTGCGCCGAAGCGGCCGAAGAACTATATCGGTCTTTTGTCTCGGGTGAACTGCATTTGACCAACGCCCGCACCGCCGAACTGGCCAAGCTGGTGGAGAACTCCTTCCGCGACGTGAACATCGCCTTCGCCAACGAATTGTCGATGGTTTGCGACAAGCTGAACATCAATGTCTGGGAGCTCATTTCCCTCGCCAACAAGCATCCGCGCGTCAATATCCTGTCTCCCGGTCCGGGCGTCGGCGGCCACTGCATTGCCGTGGATCCCTGGTTCATCGTCGCGACGGCGCCGGATTGCACCAAGGTCATTCGCGCCGCCCGCGAGGTCAATGATTCCAAGCCCGGCGTTGTTGTCGAAAAGGTCAAGCGCACGGCCAACGGCTGCGCGATCCGGTGATTGCCTGCCTGGGACTCGCCTACAAGGCCGACATCGACGACATGCGGGAAAGCCCGGCCCTTCACATTGTGGAGATGCTGGCGCAGGAAAAGGTCGGCCAGCTTCTGGTGGTCGAGCCCAACACACGCGAGCTGCCCGCCAGCATACGCGACGTGCCCGGCGTGCGCCGGGCCGAGTTGCGCGAAGCCCTCACCGCCGCGGATATCATCGTACTGCTTGTGGACCACCGCCAGTTCCGCCGCGTGGACCGCGAACTGCTGAAGGTGAAAATCACCATCGATACGCGCGGCATTTTCAACTGATCGGCGCGCAGCAGATTGATAGGGAAAAGGCGGCCCGCGATCGGGCCGCCTTTTTCTTGATCAACGGTCTAGTGCTTCAGGCCCGTGAAGGTGAACTTCTGCACCCGGCCGTCGCGGCCGTCGCCGGTATAGATATTGCCCATGCTGTCGGTGGCGATGATATGCAGGCCCAGAAACTGGCCCGGATAGGCGCCGACATGGCCGAAGGTGGCGGCCGGAATTTCCGTCAGGGTCTTGCGGTCCAGCACCCGGATTGCCTGGTTATGGCCCTCGCAGACATAAAGGAAGCGCTGATCCTTGTCGCCGGACAGGGCAACGCTGTTCACCGTGCCGAAGCCCTCCATGGGAATTTCCCGGGCCACGAATGTCTCTTTCAGAAATTTGCCGTCCAGGGTGAAGCTCTGCACCCGGTTGTTGTTGCGGTCGGCGACATAGACGATCCCGTCCTTCGAGATGGTTAGGCCGTGCACCAGGTTGAACTGCTGGGGCACCGGATCATAGGTGCGCTCGCGGCTGGCCTTGTCGTCCGGCTGTTTGCCATAGGCGCCCCACATGCGCTTGAACTGCCCGGTATCGGCATCGACCACCAGGACACGCCTGTTGCCATAGCCGTCGGCGATGAAAATCTCGTTGGTCGGGCCCCAATAGACGGGCTGGGCCGGATGGTTGAGATTGGCCGTATCCAGGCTGCCCTTGCTGGCGGCAGACTTGCCGACCTGCAGCAGGAATTTGCCGTCCACCGTGAATTTCAGGCACTGGTTGTCGTCCTTGCCGGATTTGGGGTCGCGGCCATTGCCACATATCCAGACATTGTCCTTGCCGTCCACGGCGATGCCATGTTCGGACTCCGGCCAGTCGAACCTGGCCAGATCCTCCTTGCTCATGGCGAAGGGACCGCCCCAGGCGCGGATGAACTTGCCGTTGGAATCATATTCGACCACGGACGGCGCGGGGAAGCCGGACGCTTCCTTGGGCGGCTCATCCAGTTGCGGCACGACGCGGCGGGGACGATGGATCACCCAGATATTGCCGTGGCTGTCCTCGGTGATGCCGGCGACCTGGCCCAGGAAATAGCCATGCGGCATCAGCTTGTTGAAGCCGGGATCGGCCTTGAAGACGGGATATTCGGTCGCGGCCATTGCGCCAAAGCCGGTGAGCGCCAGCGCGAAGGAAGACAAGGCCAAAATCGAAGCAATGCGTTTCATGATCTGTCCTGTGTGAAGCTTATTGGGATTTTCCGGTCGGCGTTTCCGGCAAGGCGAAGATCGCCACCACATCGCCATTCAGTGGCCGGCCCATCTTGGCCATCAGCTGCGGCCAGCCATTGACGCCCAGCCCGCCGGCGGCCACGGCGACATATTGCACGCCCTTGACGCGGTAGGTAACGGGCGGTGCGTTCACGCCCACGCCCAGGTTGAAGCGCCACAATTTCTTGCCGGTGCGGGCATGGAAGGCGTTGATATAGCCGTCCATCTCGCCGGCAAAGACCAGGTCGCTCGCGGTGGCCAGCACGCCGCCCACCATCGGCAATTCGGCCTTGTACTGCCAGTCGATCTTGCCCGTATTGACGTTGACCGCCGAAAGGGTGCCGGAAGGGGCGGGAATGCCCGGCACCGTGTTCGCATCCTGGATGGCCCGCATGGTGCCGCCGATGATCTGGCCCACCACGGGCGTGCCGGGCACATAGGGGTCTGTTTTCTTCGCCTGGAAGGTCCAGGCCTGGTTCACGCCCATCACATAGAAATCGTGGGTGCGTGGGGAATAGGCGGCCGGCGACCACTGGCTGCCGCCATTGGGGCCCGGCGCGATTGCAATCGGCGTTTCGGACGGCGGCGTAAAGATGTTCGAGGTCTGCAGCGCGAAAGGCTGGGATTTGCGCAGCAGCTTGCCGGTCAGCCTGTTGACGATGAAGACATTGCCGACCTTGCCGGCTTCGGCGGCGGCCGGCACCAGCTTGCCGTTCTCGTCCAGCGCATCCATGAAGATCACGGGCGCGCAGGCATCATAATCCCACACGTCATGCGGCACCTGCTGGTGCCACCATGCCAGCTTGCCGGTCTCGACATTCACGCCGACGATGGAATCGGTATAGGCGTTGTCACCCTTGCGGTTCTCGCCATAGATGTCGGGATTGGGATTGCCGACCGCAAAGGCGATCAGATTGTTTTTGGGATCGACCGCCGGTGTATTCCACACGGAACCGCCGCCATATTTCCAGCTATCGCCTTCCCAGCTGTTGCCGCCCGGCTCGTCCGGCGCGGCCGTGGTGCGGAAGCGCCAGATCAGCTTGCCGTCGCGGGCGTCATAGGCCTGGACAAAGCCGCGCGTGGGATATTCCGCGCCCGAGGAACCCACGATCACCATGCCCTTGTAGATCTGGGGCGCCAGGGTGAAGGAATAAAAGTGATGCTCCGGCGGCAGCGTCGCGGCCGGATCGGTGCGCCAGACCAGACTGCCGGTCCTGGCATCCAGCGCCATCACGCTGCCGTCCAGCAGGGCGGCAAAGACCTTGCCATAGGCGACGATAACACCGCGGGCTTCCGGACCGCAGCAGACATTGCTGAAGGCCAGGGTGGGCGCATAATTCCACAAGGGGCGGCCGCTCACCGCATCATAGGCCTGCACGATGTCGCCGGGGGTGATGATGTACATCACGCCATTCACGATCGTGGGCGTGACTTCGAAGGAGCGGGTGACGCCGGTCTGGATGATCGCGACGGGCCGCAGATTTCCGACATTCTTCGGGTTGATCTGGGTCAGCGGCGAAAAGCGCTGATTGTCATAGGTGCGCCCATGCAGCAGCCAGTTGTCTTGGTCCTTGTCGGCGTTCAGCAGTTGCTCGTCCGTCACCATCACATTGGCGGTGATGGGATGGGCGAATTGCGCAATCGCCGGGGGAGGGGGCGGGGCGGCAGCGGTCGCAGGCGTGCCATGGCCGGGATCGGCCGCCGGAGCCGGTGCCTGGCCCGTGGCGGGGCTGAAGGCCAGGGCGGCACAAAGGCCCGCGCCGGCCGTTCGCGTGATCCATGTCCTGATTTTCATCCCCACCCCATTTTTGTTGTCGTTGCGGGCGCCCAAAACGAGCTTAGCGGGCTTTCCGGGGGCTCTCAACGGCTCGCGATTGAGCGCGTCTCACTCTTGGTTATAGTCGCCAAAACCCTTGGAAATGGCCGTGACCGACAACCTGTTCAGCCGCTTTTCGCATGCGGCATCCGACCCCCAGAAACCCATGCTTGTCGTGCCGGGTGGCGCGACCATCACCTATCGGGAAGCATTCGCAAAAGCAGCGCAGTTCGCCCATGTGCTGGTGCGGCACGGGCTGGCGCCCGGTGACCGGGTGGCGGTCCAGGTCGAGAAAAGCCCGGCGGCGCTGATCCTTTATCTGGCCTGCCTGCGGGCCGGCCTGGTCTATCTGCCATTGAACACCGGCTATACCCCGTCCGAGCTGGCCTATTTTGTGGGCGATGCTGCGCCGAAATTGTTCGTCGCGTCGCAAAAGAACCTGGATGCCATTGCGGCCGCGGTGCCTCCGACCAGGTTCCTGACCC
>CAYFKU010000020.1:24550-36334 GCA_964343955.1 uncultured Rhizobium sp.
TCCTGACCCTGAGCGATGACGGAGCGAGCGGCAGCCTGATCGAAGAAGCGCTGGGCGCCCCCAGTGACTTTGCCGATGTGCCGGTCGGAATGAACGACCTTGCCTCCATTCTTTACACCTCCGGCACCACAGGCCGTTCAAAGGGCGCCATGCTCAGCCACGGCAACCTGTTCTCCAACGCGGAAAGCTTGCGCCAGGTCTGGGGCTTCACGCCGGATGACGTGCTGCTGCATGCACTGCCGATTTTCCACATCCATGGTCTGTTCGTGGCGACCAATGTGAGCCTGCTGTCGGGCGCGTCGATCCTGTTCCTGCCCAAATTCGAGCCTGATGCCGTGTTCGCCGCATTGCCCCATGCGACGGTGATGATGGGCGTGCCGACTTTCTATACCCGTCTCCTGAAAGATGCGCGGCTCTCGCGGCAGACCACGGGGCACATGCGGCTTTTCATTTCAGGTTCCGCGCCCTTGCTGCCCGAAACCTTCCAGGAATGGCAGGCCCGCACCGGTCACACCCTGCTGGAACGCTATGGCATGACCGAAACCAACATGAACACTTCCAATCCGTTGCGTGGCGAACGGATCGCGGGTTCGGTGGGGCTGCCCTTGCCGGGCGTGGAGATCCGGATTGCCGATAGCCAGGGCAATCCGGTGGCGCGGGGCGACATCGGCATGATCGAGGTGCGCGGCCCCAATGTCTTTCAGGGCTATTGGCGAATGCCGGACAAGACCGCGGCGGAATTCCGCAAGGACGGCTTCTTCATCACGGGTGACATGGGCATGACAGGCCCCGACGGCTATCTGCGGATCGTCGGCCGGGGCAAGGATCTGATCATCACGGGCGGCCTGAACGTCTATCCGCGCGAAATCGAGGCGCTGCTGGACGAACTGCCCGGCGTGGAGGAATCGGCGGTGGTAGGCCTGCCGCACGACGATTTCGGTGAAGGCGTCACCGCCTTTATCGTGGCGCGCGAGGGGGCTTCGCTGGGCGAGGCGCAAATTGTTGAAAGCCTGAAGAACCGGCTTGCGCGTTTCAAGCAGCCCAAGCGGGTGCTGTTTCTCAAATCCCTGCCGCGCAATACCATGGGCAAGGTGCAGAAGGCGGCGCTGCGCGAGGAATATAAGGACCTGTACCGCTTGCCTGCGACCGACGCATGAAGTGGCTGTTTCTTCTCTCGGCTTTGCTGCTGGCGAGCCCGTCGGCGATGGCGCAGGAGGCCGGTCATTGCGCGGCACCCGCACCGATGGCCAAAGCCGAATCCGGTCCGCGCTGGACAAGCTGGGGTGCCGATTACGACAATAGCCGTTTCCAGCCGGCGGCCCTGGCCGGCCTTGCGGCCGTTGACGTGCCGCGGCTGAAATTGAAATGGGCATTTGGCCTTGCCGATACCTCTCACGCCTGGTCGCAGCCGACGGTGGCGGGCGGCCGCGTGTTTGTCGGCAGCCAGGGCGGCAGGGTCTTTGCGCTGGATGCCAAAAGCGGTTGCGTGATCTGGACCTTTCAGACGCAAGGTGCGACACGCACCGCCCCGGTGATCGGGCCCGGCAATGGGGAACATCGAAACCTGGTTTATTTCACTTCCATTCCGGGCTGGCTTTATGCCGTGGATGCCGAAACCGGCTCGCAGGTCTGGCGGATCAAGATGGAAGAGCATGTTTCCGCCCGGCTCACCGGCTCGCCGGTGATTTACAAGGGGCGGCTCTATGTCGGCGCCGGCTCCTTCGAGGAGGGCATGTCCGCAGGCGGCAAATATGAATGCTGCTCCTTCCGCGGATCCTTGCGGGCATTCGATGCCCTGACCGGCGCGCTGATCTGGAGAAGCGAGATGCTCCAGGCGCCCTTGCATGTCCTCAAGCAGGAGAATGGCAAGCGGCTGTTCGGCCCCGCCGGAGGCACCATCTGGTCGGCGCCGGTGATCGATGAAAAGCGCCGGGCGATCTATGTCACCACAGGAAATGGCTTCAGCGGCCCGCCCGAGGCCCTGACTGATGCCATCGTGGCGCTGGATCTCGATAGCGGCAAAGTCCTTTGGAGCCGCCAGTTCGGCGAACAGGATATTTTCGTTCCGGGCTGCAACAAGCCTGGCAACACCAACTTTGCCTGTCCGGAGAAGAACGGTCCCGATGCCGATTTCGGCAGTGCGCCAATCCTGGGGCATCTGTCGAATGGAAAAGACGTGATCGTGGCGGCCCAGAAATCGGGCGCGGTTTGGGCCGTCGATCCCGACCGCCGCGGCGCGCTGGTCTGGCATTATCAGGCCGCGCCCCGGGCGGCGGGCGATTTCGGCGCCATCGTCTGGGGACAGGCGCGCGATGCGCGGAATCTGTTCGTCCCGGTTTCCAATATCGAGGACCCGCCCCATGCCGGCGGCCTGCATGCGCTGTCTCTGGAGACAGGAAAGCCGGTCTGGGTCGCGCCTCCCGCGCCTCCCGCCTGCGCGCCGGGCGATGGCTGCACGGCGGCCCAGGCTTCCGCGCCCAGTGTGATCGAGGGCGTGGTCTTTGCCGGCTCGGCGGATGGTGCCTTGCGCGCCTGGTCCACGCGAGACGGCCGGGTAATCTGGAGCGCCGACACCAACGGAGAATTTGCCACCGTCAATGGCGTGAAGGCGCATGGCGGTTCGATGATCGGCCCCGGTCCCGCCATTGCGGGCGGGATGCTGTATGTGAATTCCGGCTATGGCTCCCATCGCGGGCGCGGTGGCAATGTCCTGCTCGCCTATGGCCTGGACGAGGCGGAGCGGCAAATCGTGCCGCCGCGCTAGGGCACGCACATCGCCAGGATGGCTGCATCCCGCGCGTCGTCCCTGGATCGCCTGTCAGGCAAAGACCTCCAACCGGGAATCCGGCGGATGCCTATTCGCCATACGCAATCCGCCAGATGCGGCCCTTGTTGGATTCGGCGACATACAGCGCGCCGTCCGGGCCAACCGCCAGGCCGACCGGGCGATAGGCGGCCTTCTTGATGTCCTTGTAATCGGGCGTAGGTCCGGCAAAGCCGTCGGCAAAGACGACGGGCGTGCCCGCGCGCGATCCGGAGAAAGGCACGAACAGCACATTGTAGCCCGCCTGGCCGCCGGGTTTGGGCCCGCCATCGGCGCCGCCATGCATGGCGATGAAGGCGCCGCCCTGATACCGGGCGGGGAATTTGCGGCCGTTATAGAAGGCAAGATCCAGCACCGCGGGCCGCATGGGCTGGAAGCTCGCCACCGGGATATTGCCTTCTGCCCTGGTCTTGCCATCCCCGCCATATTCCGGCGCCAGCAGCCTGAGCTTGCGCGCGCCATCGTAATAGCTGTAGGGCCAGCCGAAATCCGTGCCTTTCACAACGCGATGCATTTCATCCCCGATGGCGTCGTCATCCTTTTCGCTCACCAGTTCGGGGAAGGCATTGTGGGTGCCGTCGCGTCCATGCATTGCGCCATAGAGCGCATCGGTACCGCGCCAATCCATCGCCGACATGTTGCGGATGCCGGTGGCATAGCGTTCGCCATCGGCAAGGGTCTGGCCGATCTTGGTGTCCTGGAAGCGCCAGACGCCGGCGCGGCTCTCCAGCAACGGGCAGGGCTTGAGCCCCACCGGCTTTACATCCTTGGGCGCCTTGGGATCGGTGCAGATATTGGCGCCGCTGTCCGTCGAGACATACATTCCGCCGCGATTGTCGAAGGCGACGGCATGGTTGGAACTGGGCAGTCCCGTCACGATCGCTTCCGGCGCGCCCGCCGGGACCGCTTCATTGGCATTGAAGGCGAAACGCCAGATCGCGGTGTTCGACGCCGCATAGAGATAACCCAGATGGAAGCGGATGCCGGTGCCCTGTTCCACCTCGCTGAAATGGCTTGTCTGCACCGCCTTGTGATCGGGTCCCGGCCGAAGCGCGATAATGCCGGTGGTCGGCTGGCCGGCGCCGTGGCGTGTCGAGACGTAGATGTCGCCATTGCCGCGCACCGCCAGGTGCCGGATCGCCCCCAGGCCTTCTGCCACCACCGTGGCGTGAAAGCCCGGCGGCAGGATCAGGCCATCGGGCTCATCGCCCCGGGCCGGGGCCAGGGCAAAGCAAAGCGCAAGCGGAGCGGCGCAGGCCGCGGCAAACATGTTTTTCATCTTTTTCCCCCGACTGGATGCGGCGAGGCTAACCCAGGCTGAAAGCCGCGCCAACCGGTACCCCGATCGCGGTTGGAGCATATTTGATCTGCGCCTTGCGCGGGTGATAGCGTGACCGCAAAAGCGCCCGGAAAGGCAAGCCGCGGTCGCGGCAAGCGCTTGGTGCGTTCCAACGGGAGAGCGGTATGGACAAGCGGCATTTTCTGACGGCCGGTATCGTGGCGCTGGGCGCGACGACGGCGCTGGCGCAAGGGGCGCGGCAGGGCGTGGACGAACTCGGTCGCGGTCCGGGGCCTGAGCCCGTCAAGAAAATCCCCGTTCGCAAGGCGCGGACTACGCCGCTGTTCCTGACTCCTGCGGGCTGGCCCAACGGCATCGCGGTCGATCCGGCGCGCGGCTTCTGGGTGCAGGAACAGCGCCATGACGGCGAAAAGGAAAAAGCCTGGCTGCTGGATTTCAAGACCGGCAAGGTCCTCAACACGGTGATCACCAATTGCGCCAATACCAGCGGCATGACCTTTGGCGATGGCTGTGTGTGGAGCGGCGCCAATGGCGCCTCGGTCCACAATCATCCCGAGCCCCCGGTCAATGGCATTTTCCAGACCGACACCAGCGGTCGGCAGATCAGTCACCGCCAGATACCCTTTGGCCCCGCCAACAATGGCGGGCCATGCCACGGCCTGGCGTGGGAGAATGGCAAGCTCTGGGTCAGCTCCAACCGGCTGGAATCCCTGGTGCGCCTCGATCCCAGGACATGGCAGGTGGACTGGATGTTCCCCCACACCATGCTGCCGGACCTCAAGGACCGCATTCATGGCGTCGAATTCGATCCGGCCACCGGGGGATTGTGGCAGGTGACGGGCACGCAAAAGCCCGATGTACCGAATTACGAGGGCTATACGCCCAAGCTGATCCGCTATGACATCCAGACCGGCGCGGTCATGGAAATCGTCGAATTCCTGCCGGGAAGCTGCGATCCGCACGATCTGGCCATCCATGACGGCGTGTTCTATGGCGTGGATGCGGGTGAGCATCCGCGCTGGTCGATCGACAATCCGAAATATCAGCGCCCGGGCTGGCCGCCGCTGAACAGCCCCTATGGCGGATATGTTTTCCGCATCGACTTCGTCTGACGCCAAGGCCCGGAACTGCACCTGCCGAGATGCAAATTCAGATATCAGGACGCCTGCGCCGGCCTGTTGTGATGCGAAACACTCTGTTCGCCATGGCGGGCGCGTTGGCCTTGATCTGGGCGGGCAGTGCCAGGGCGCAGACCGAAATCGCCACCGGCCCCTTTACCGCGGCCCAGGTGGAACAGGGCCGCAAAATCTATTTTACGCGATGTGCGGGCTGCCATCTGCCCAACATGGCCGGAAAGGATGATGCGCTGGCGCTGGCGGGCTATCAGTTCATGGCGGGCTGGCGGAATCTGACAACCCAGAATTTGTACCGGATCATCCAGTCGTCCATGCCAAAGGATGCGCCCGGCAGTCTGGACGAACAAGCCGCGGCCAATGTCACCGCCTATATCCTGCATGCCAACGGCGCCAAGCCCGGCCCCACCGCTTTTCTGCAGGCGCCGCCGCTGCGCATCGACATGATCGCCAACGGCATTGCGCCGGCCGATCTTGGCGTGCCCCCCGCGCAGCCCTAGCGTTGCGGACCGGCCCCCAACGCCCGCGCAGCGATTTGTCCCCCAGGGAAAGCAAATCTTTGGACTGCACCCTGCGGATGCTTGCAGGCGCCTTGCGGCTGGCCCAAGCTTGTCACGCTGCGGCGCGACCGGTCTGTGTCCATCGCCGCGCGGAAACATCATCGGGGCGAGGGTATGAACGATCTTTCTGAATTCGGGCTGGCCGGGCTGGCCGCCGGTGTGGCCGCCAGCCGCTTTTCGCCCGTCGATATCGTCGATGCCTGCCTGGCCCGCATTGCCAGGCTTGAGCCGCAGCTTCATGCCTTTGTCACGCTCTATGGGGACCAGGCGCGGCGGCAAGCCGAGATTGCGGCCCGTGAGATTCGCGCGGGCCAGGCAAAGGGTCCTTTTCACGGCCTGCCGGTCGCCATCAAGGACCTGATCGAGATCGAGGGTGGTGTCACGACCGGCGGTTCGATGGTCTGGAAGGACCGTGTGTCCACCTATACCGCCACGCTGGTGAACAAACTGCAGGATGCCGGCATGATCGTTCTGGGCAAGACCCATACGGTGGAATTTGCCTATGGCGCCTGGGGCACCAACCAGCATATGGGCACGCCCTGGAATCCCTGGGACCGGAAAATCCCCCGCACGCCCGGCGGTTCGTCATCGGGTTCGGCGGTTGCCGTGGCGGCGCGCATGGCGCCCTGCGCGATCGGCACCGACACCGGCGGGTCGGTCCGAATTCCGGCCGCCTGGTGCGGCATCACCGGCCTGAAAGTGAGTGTTGGACGCATCAGCACGCATGGCGTGCTGCCGCTCAGTCACACGCTCGATACGCCGGGCCCCTTTGCGCGCAATGTCGAGGACTGCGCGTTGCTGTTGGGCCTGCTGCAAGGGCCTGACCCGCAAGACCCGCTGACGCTGGCCCTGCCGCCGACGGCGCCCACCGCCGATCTCAGAAGCGGCATCAAGGGCCTGCGCCTGGCGCAAATCCCCGCTTCGGAGCGTGCGGGGCATGATCCCGAAGTGCTGGCCACCTATGACCGTTCCTTGCAGGAGCTGGAGAAGCTGGGCGCGGAAATCGTGACCTTGCCCGCGCTTGGCCATTCGCTGAAGGAATATGGCGATATGGTCGCGCGCATCATTTCGGCCGAAATCTATCCGCGCATCCGCGACATTGCCGACGATGCCAGCCTGCCATTGGACCAGGCGGTGCTGACGCGTGTGTTGCTGGGCCGGACCATTTCGCCCGCGCAATATCAGGAAATGCTGGAGGAGCGGCAACGCCGCAAGGCAGCCTTTCTTGCCGGCATAGAAGGCATCGATGCCATCCTGACCCCCACGGCCATGACGCCGCCCATTCCGCTGGCGGAGGTGGATCAGAAATCGACCCCCGCCATTTCCACCCGCTGGGTTAACTTCCTGGACCTTTGCGGTCTGGCTCTGCCCAACGGGCTGACGTCCCAGGGTCTTCCCACATCCCTGCAGATCGTCTGCCGGTCAGGGGCCGAGGCCCTGGCCCTGCGGATCGGATGGGCCTTCGAGAATGCCACCATCTGGCATCTGATGGCGCCACCCGCAGAGTGAGAGACTTTTGCCATTCGCAAGGTGACACCGGGTTGTACAGGCGAAAGTCTGCATCCTTGAGCGGACACCGTGCCGCTCCAAAAAGACGACTTGCGAGGAGACTCTCATGCGCAACCTGATTGCTGCAGCTCTGTCTTTCACATTGATCGCATCTTCTGCCTTTGCCGCCGGAAAGGCCGGCGGTCTGGCTCCCGGAAAGCCTGCCGGCGTAAAAGAGGCCCAGGGGGTGAACAGCACAGCCTTGCTGGTTATCGGTGGCATCGTGGTGATCGGCACGATCATCGGCATCACCTCGGCTTCGGACGGCAACCCACCGAGTCAGGTCAGCGCATCGACGGTTTCGACCAGCGCGCCCTGAAGGCGTCTTTCGCGCACCGGTGCGTTCACGGGCGGGTGTTCCCCGCCCGTCATTTTACCCGCACGACGCGATAGCTGCGCATATTCTCGTCGGTGCTGAGATTGTAGGCGCCGAACGAGCCCTGCGTGACCGTTACATGATAGGAGGAGGGGGGTTTGTTCCAGCCGGCGCCGCCGCCCTCGACATCGTCCTGCCGCCATTTCTGGCCGTTCTCCAGCGTCACGACAAAGGCGCCGTTTCTCTCGAAGCGATAGTCCGCCATGCGCGAGGACGCGACGGGCGGGTTTTCCCCGAACAGATTTCCCAGGAAGCCCGCGCGGCCGCGGCGCACAGGCGCCGGGCGTGCAACCGTCTGTGGGACAACCGTCTGTGGGGCAGCCATCTGCGGCGCATTGGGCGCCGGTAAGTGTGTCAAAGCGCCGGGTGCGGGTGTCGCGGCATTGCCGGGTGGCGGGACAAGGCGCTGCTGATATTCCGGCGCGGCCGGCAGGCCCAGCAAGGCCCGCATGGGTTGCTGGGCGCCATAGACACAATCCAGCCATACCCGGTTGTCGTGAATGACGCCGCAGCGCGCGATGCCGGAAAGAACATCGTCTCTGGTATCGGCGCGCAGTTCGCCGGTCATGGCCGCGCCGGCCAGGGCGAGGCAGATCAGCCCCGCACACGGCTTCAAGATCTTCACGCTTCGCCCCTGTCTGACATTGGCATTCCGCCCCAAGCTTCCGCTATAGAGTTTGCTGACGCTTGGAAGGCAAATCAATGGTCTCCGCAAGACCCGACATAGCCGATCTCTATTCGCGCGCCGTGATCCTCCAACGCGAAGGTAACAGCCGCGATGCGGCGCAGCTCTTCCGCCGCATCCTCAGTGCCGATCCCGAACATGCCGACGCCTGGCAGATGCTGGGCCTGATTCATGCGGGGGAAGGCGATCTTGTGGAAGCCGCCCGTTCCATGGGGCATGCGGTTAAGCTGCGGCCGCGCGATCCCAAGGCCCTCTCCAATCTGGGCAATATCCTTTTCGCCATGCGCCAATATCATGAAGCGCTGCTTTTCTTCGAAACCGCCCTTTCCATCGATCCGGACGCGCCGGTGGTCTGGTACAATCGCGGCCTGGTCCTTTGGGAAATCCGGCGCTTCGAGGAATCCCTGTCCAGCTTTGACCGGGCCCTGGCCCTGCGCGCCGACTATCCCGAAGCGCAGCTTGCGCGCGTGGCGCCGCTCCGGGACATGGGCCGTCTCGATGAGGCGCTGCAAGGTTGCGAAGCCGCCCTGGCGCTTCAGCATGACTGGCTCGATGCGTTGAACATGCATGGCAGCCTTCTGTGGCGCCTGAAACGCTTCGACGCCGCGCTTGACAGTTTCAATCGGGCGCAGGCGCTGGCGCCACGCTCGGCGGAGATCGCCAACAACCGTGGACTTGCCCTGTCCGGCCTGGGTCGCCTGCCGGATTCGCTGCACTGTTTCGATCAGGCTGTCGGTTTCGATCCCGTGCATGCCGAAGCCTGGAACAATCGCGGCACCATCCTTGCCAGTCTTCAACGCTTTGCCGAAGCGGTGGAAAGTTTCGACAGGGCCATCGCGCGCAGGCCCGACTATGCGGAAGCCCTCAACAATCGCGGCACGGCGCTGGTCGCGATGGGGCGGCTCGAAGATGGCCTGGCCAGCCATGTCGCGGCCGTCAGGGCGTCGCCCGGCAATACCGCCGCGCTCTACAACCAGGCCAATGCGCTGGCCCGTCTGGGGCGCTTTACCGAAGCGCTGGAAGCTTACGATGCGGTGCTGGCCGCTTTCCCGCGCCATCCCTATGCGCTCGGCGGCGCGGCGAATGCGGCGCTGCATCTCTGCGACTGGACCAGGGTTGCGGTATTGCGGGAACAGATCCTTCGGGCCGTGATGGACAAAAGCGCGGTCATCGCACCCTTCATCCTGCTTGGCTATGGCGGCGATCCCGAACTCGAGCGCCGTGCCGCCGAAACCTGGCTCGCCGACCGGGGCGCGATTTGTGCCGGGCCATGGCCGGGCGCCATGCCAGCCCCTTCCGCGCGGCTGAAGATCGCCTATGTCTCCGCCGATTTCACCGAACATCCGGTGGGCCATCGCATGTTGGCCTTGCTGGATCATCATGATCGCGCCGCCTTCGAGCTGGTCGGCGTTTCCATCGGCAGCGGCGGGGACGGGCCTCTACGGCAGAAGCTGGCTGCCGCCTTCGACCGTTTCCTCGATGTCACGCACATGGCGGATCGCGAAGTCATCGAGCTGATGCGCGGCTTGCATGTCGATGTGGCGGTGGACCTGACCGGCCATACCCAGCAAGGCCGGCCCGGCATCTTTGCCGGCCGCGCGGCGCCGGTACAGGCCGCCTGGCTGGGTTACCCCGGCACCACCGGTTCAGTCTGCATGGATTACATTCTGGGCGATGGCGTCGTCACGCCCCAGGAGGACCAGGCGTATTTCAGCGAGGCCATCGTTCGACTGCCGGACACATTCTTTCCCGCTGGCCCGGATCGTGATCTGCCGCCGGCGCTGTCCCGAAGCGAGGCCGGTTTGCCCGAGACGGGGCTGGTGTTCTGCTGTTTCAATCAGCATTGGAAAATCAGCGAAGACATTTTCGATCTCTGGATGCGTCTGCTCGCGCAGATCGAGGGCAGTGTGCTGTGGCTGTCGGACTGCCCGGCGGAGCCGCGGCGCAAGCTGGAACAGGCTGCGGAAGCGCGCGGCATTGATTCCACCCGTCTGGTTTGGGCGCCGGACGTCAGCTTCGACCGGCATCTGGCCCGGCTGCAACGGGCCGATCTGGTGCTGGATACCTTGCCCTACAATGCCCATGCGACCGCAGCCGATGCCTTGCTGTGCGGCGTTCCCCTTGTCACTTGCCGCGGCACCAGCTTTGCCGGCCGCGTTGCGGCAAGCCTGCTGTGCGCCGCCGGTCTTGCGGACCTGGTGACCGAAAATCTTGCCGCCTATGAGGCGCTGGCCCTTCGACTGGCGCGCCAGCCCGATGATCGCGCCGCGGCGCGGCGGCGTCTGGGATCGGGCCGCACCCGATTGTTCGATCTTGCGGCTCGGGCGCGGGCGCTGGAA
Organism: uncultured Rhizobium sp.; assembly: GCA_964343955.1. Classification (GTDB taxonomy): domain Bacteria; phylum Pseudomonadota; class Alphaproteobacteria; order Micropepsales; family Micropepsaceae; genus Rhizomicrobium. Next base: position 35,316 of record CAYFKU010000020.1, read on the forward strand.
GCCGCCTTCCGTCACATGCGCGCCGCTGCCGCCCAGGGCCGGGCGCCATCTCCATTCGCGGTGAACGCGGCGGGGGATATCGCCTAGCGCGCGGTGACGGCAAAGCTTTTTGGCGGCTGACCCATCTGCCAGGCCTGCCACATGGCCTCATAGGCGCTTTCCAGATTCTTCCGGAAGCGGTCGGTATCGAACAGCGGGCAGGTGAGCCTGTTGTCCGCCAGTTTCTGTCGCAGGGCGGCGAGCCGATTAGGGTCGCGCGCCAGCGCTAGCGCCAGCCGTTCGTAGTCCTGCAAATTCTCCGTCACCAGTTCCGGCATGCCCGCTGCCTGCAACAGACTGGCCGCCACGCGGCCGGGAAAGCTGGTGCCGCGGCAGGTCAAAAGCGGAAGCCCAGCCCACAAGGCGTCGCTCGCGGTGGTATGGGCATTGTAGGGCAGGCTGTCCAGAAACAGGTCCGCCTGCTTGAGCCGCGCCAGATGCTGCTCCAGCGGCAGGTTTGCCGCGAAGCGAATACGCGCTGGATCGACATTATGGCGCTGTGCTTCCTGCGCCAGATTGGCCGCGAAAGGCGGCGCCGCCGCCAGCAGCCAGAGCAGGCTGCCATCGATCTGCTTCAGAAGGCGCATCCAGCAGGCAAAGATTTCCGGCGTCAGCTTGTAGCTCTGGTTGAAATTGCAGAAGACAAACCCGTCATCGGGCAGGCCAAGCGAGGCACGGCTCGGTATCTGGGGTGCAATGGCCCGCCGGGAGTCATTGGCCTGGTAGCTGTCCGGCAGCCAGACGACCTGCTCTTCGTAAAAGCGCTGCTCGCCTTCGGGTATGACCACCGGATCGGCGATAATATAGTCGATATAGGATGCGCCAAGCGTTGCGGGGAAACCCAGATAGTTGACCTGGATGGGCGCGGGCCGGCGCGCAAACACGCCCATGCGGGGCGCGCCGAAATAGCCGTTGAGATTGACCAGTATGTCGATTTCCGCGGCGCGGATGGCGTCGGCCGCCTCGGCGTCCGACAGGCG
>CAYFKU010000020.1:36473-36701 GCA_964343955.1 uncultured Rhizobium sp.
TCGATGGCGATGATTTCGAAACGCGACTTGTCGTGCAATTCATAAAGCCCCGCCATCAGATAGGCGGTGGCCTGTTCGCGAAACTCCGCCGAGACATAGCCGATCCGGATCCTGTCATGGCTGCGCGCGGGGATGGGGCCGGCCGCCATGGGCGCGAAGAGATTTTGGGCGAAAATGCGCGAACAGGCCTGCAGATCGGCCGGCGCGGACGACACGGCCTGATAGACG
>CAYFKU010000020.1:36711-37585 GCA_964343955.1 uncultured Rhizobium sp.
CCGCGGGCATAGGCCTGGTCGGGATTGACCGCTAATGCGGCGGCAAGGTCGGCGGTGGCGCCGGCGAAATCCTGGTGCATCGACCAGCGCAAATGGGCGCGGTTGCTGCGCGCATCGGCAAAGTTTGCGTCCAGCGCCAGCGCGCGGTCGAAATCCGCCAGGGCCTCGCCTTCCCGTTTCAGAGCATGCAGCAGCGAGCCGCGGCCGTTGAAGACGCGCGGATTGGAGGGGGCAAGCGAGGCGGCCCTTTCATAATCCGTCAGCGCTTTCTCGAAATCCCCGGTCCCCTGGAACAGAAAGGCCCGGTTGACCAGACATTCGACATGATCGGGCGCGGCGGCGAGGGCTCCGTCATAGGCGGCAAGCGCCTCCTCGATCCGGTTCAGGCCATACAGCGCGACGCCGCGATTGTTGAGCAGCTCCGCATCCCCCGGCTTTGACGCCAGCGCCTGGTCGAGATCGGCCAGCGCCTCGGCGAAACGGCCCAGCCTGAGCAGCACCGAGGCGCGGCCGGAAATAGCGGCCGGAAATTGGGGGCGCATGTTCAACGCGCTGGTAAAGCCGGCATTGGCCTCCTCCAGGCGGCCCAATTCCGCAAGGGCGGTGGCGCGGCTGTAGCAAAGCAGCGCGTCCTGCGGCGTCAGCGCCTGGGCCTTGTCATAGCTTTCCAGCGCCTCGCCCGCCCGGCCCATCTCGCGCAGCACATTGCCCCGATTGTGCCAGGCCGGCGCGAACATTCCGTCATGGGAAAGGGCGCGCTCATAGCTGGCCAGCGCATCCTGTCGCCAGCCCAGCGCCCATTGGGACAGGCCGCGATTGTAGAGGCACTGCACATTGCCGGGCTTCAGCGCCAGCGCCTTGTCGAAGCTGGACA
>CAYFKU010000021.1:0-37519 GCA_964343955.1 uncultured Rhizobium sp.
GGGTTGCACCCAGGGCGACTGGGCGGGCGGGCTGATCTGGCTGGCCGCGCCCGTGGCCGATGCCAGCCGCATTCGCGCCATCGCCGCCGCCGCCAGGGGCCAGGCCATGCTGCTGCGGGCCTCCAGCGATGCGCGCGCCGCGCTCGGACTTTATGCGCCGCAGGTTCCGGCCCTGGCCGAACTCAGCCGCGCGGTGAAGGCTGCCTTCGATCCCCTCGGCCTGTTCAATCCGGGACGCCTCTCGTGAGAATGAATTTTACACCCGAGCAGCTTGCCGATCCCCAGGTCGGCCCCGCCGCCAGGGCGGTGCGCTCCTGCGTCCATTGCGGCATCTGCACCGCCACCTGTCCCACCTATGTGGTGCTGGGCGACGAGCGCGACAGCCCGCGCGGGCGCATCGTCCTGATGAAGGACATGCTGGAGAAGGGCGGAGCGCCAACCAGGGAGCAGGTCTATCATATCGACCGCTGCCTCTCCTGCCTCAATTGCAAGACCGCCTGTCCTTCCAGCGTGAATTATCAGCGGCTGGTCGATCAGGCGCGCCATCATATTGAAGAGCATTACACCCGGCCGCCGATGGAGCGGCTGTTGCGCTGGACCATCGCCAAGGTGATGACCAGGCCCAAGCTGGTGCGCGTCGGTCTGCTTCTGGCGCGACTGGGTGCGCCCGTTGGGCGCCTGTTGCCCGGGCGGCTGGGGGCCATGGCGAAGATGGGCCTGATGGCGCGCCCGCAAGGACCGGAGCCGACGCATTTTCCCAGGCCAGACATCGTCAAGCAGCGCATCGCCATCATGCCGGGCTGTGTGCAGGGCGCGCTGGCGCCGCAGATCGACGCCGCTGTGGGCCGGGTGCTGGCGCGGCGCGGCATCGAGCTGGTGGCGCTGGAAGGCGCCGGCTGCTGCGGTGCGCTGCCCCATCATATGGGTCGCGAAGAGGATGCGCGGAGCTGGGCCAGGAAAGCGATCGAGGCTTTTGAGCAGGGCCAGTATGACGGCGTGCTGATCACCGCGACCGGCTGCTCGGCCCAGCTCAAGGATTATGCCCATATGTTCGCCGGCGATCCAGTCTGGGAACCGCGGGCCGCCAAATTCGCCGCCGCCGCGCGCGATTTTGCGGACCTGTGTACGCCGCTGGAAGTGACCCCGCCTCAGCCGTTGCGGGTCGCCTATCACCCCGCCTGTTCCCTGCAGAACAGCCTGAAGCTGAACGGGGTGGGCGAGGCGCTGTTGGCGGCTGCGGGCTTTACCGTGACGCCATTCCTGGAGTCCCATCTGTGCTGCGGATCGGCCGGCACCTATTCCATCCTGCAGCCGGACCTGTCGTCACAGTTGCGTGCCCGCAAACTGGGCAACATTGCGGCGGCCGCGCCGGATGTTCTGGTCAGCGGCAATATCGGCTGCCTGCAGCATCTGGCGGCGGGTGAAGGCCTGTCCCAGCCCATTCTCCACATCGCGGAACTGCTGGATTGGGCGGAAGGCGGAGGAGCGGCGCCCTGGGTGCAACCCAGGGCGTGAGCAGGTCCAGTGGACCTGCGAACGCGACGACGGCCGCGAGCTTGGGCGAGCGGCGGGAGGGCGTGTCCGCACGCTCATTCGCCAATCTGGAAATACCGTCCCGGCCGCACTAGACTTGGGTCATGCGCATCGCGCTGGTCCTTGCCCTGGCTCTGCTTTCAAGCGCGGCTTTTGCCGCGCAGTCCCAGCCTGTTCCCAAGCCTGCGTCCAAGCCGCAACCGGAAAGCCGCGAAAAACTTTTCGCCCAGCTCAAGCAGGCGCAAAGTTCCGAAGACGCGAAAGCCATCGAGGACAAGCTCAAGCTTCTGTTTCTTGCCTCGAACAGCCCCAGTGTCGATCTCCTGATGACCAGAGTCCATGTGGCCCAGGCCGCGGACGACACCAAGACTGCCAGGAAGCTGGTCGAAGCCGTCACCAATATCGCGCCCGATTATGCCGAGGGCTGGCACATCCGCGCCAGCATGGAATCCGCCGATGGCGATGACACCGGCGCGCTTGTCAGCCTGCAAAAGGCGGTGCTTCTGAACCCGCGCCACTTCGATGCGCTGGTCGAGCTGGGCGCCCTGCTTGAGGAATATGGCGACAAGGCCGGGGCGCTGAAGCTCTATCGCCGCGCCCTGGAGGTCGATCCGCAGATGGAGGCCGCCCAGCACAAGGTGCGGGAACTGACCACCAAGGTGGAAGGCCGCGACATCTGACCATGCGCCTTCTGGCTGCTGCGATGATGATGCTCGCGGCGCAGCCCGCCGCGGCCCAAGGCTGGATGGTCGGAACCTGGTTCGGTCATGGTCAGCCGCGCGACAAGTCCGCCATGTATATCGACCGCATGCGCCCCGATGGCAGCTGGCGCGGCGAATATCGCACTTGCTTTAAGGGCAAATCGGAAGATCAGGTTCAGACCGGCCGCTGGGCCATGAAGGGCGATACGCTCATTCTCAGCGTTGAGGCGGTGGATGGCGTGCGCAGCCCGCGCATCGACCAGTACAAAATGCTGTCCCACGGTCCGACGGCGCAGAAATATGTCAGCCTGGGTCAGAATTTTGCCTATACCCCGCGGCGGATGGCGGACGATTTCAGGATGCCGAGCTGTGAGCTGGTAAGTTGATGCTGCGGGCAGGCATCGCGATGGCGCTCTGCATGGTGGTTACATCTGCGATGGCCGCGCCGTCGCTGGTGGGCACCTGGTTCGGCCAGGGCGAACCTCAGGACAGGCAGGAAATGTACCTGGATCATTTTTTGCCCAATGGCGAGATCCATTCCCAGTTCCGCACTTGCGTGAAGGGCAAGCCGACCGACAGCAGCGAGGACGGTACATGGGCAGTCTCCGGCACGACGCTCACGATTCGTGTCGCGCGGCACAATGGCCTTCCGGCGCCACGCGTCGATGTCTATCGCCTGGACCTGGTGACGCCCCAGCGCTTCAAGGAGACTTTTCTGGCGCTGAACTTCCCGTTCGATGAACGCCGTGTGCCGGACGACTTCAAGATGCCGGGTTGCGAGCTGGTGAGCTGATCCTCGCGCTATCGAGGATTGAACGGGGGTTTACTCCTCGACGAAGGCAACACGCAGCATGTTGGTTGCGCCTGTGGTGCCCAGCGGCACGCCGGCGGTGATCACGATGCGCTCGCCGGCCTGCGCGAAGCCTTCCTGGCGGGCGATCTGGCTGGCGCGCTTCACCATGTCGTCGAAGTCCCGAATGTCCTCGGTTGCGACGCTGTGAACGCCCCAGACCAGGCATAGCCGCCGCGCCGTCTCTATGCTGGGCGTGGGCGCGATGATGGGCGCGGCGGACCGTTCGCGGGCGGCCCGAAGGGCGGTGATGCCCGACTTGGTCCAGCAGACGATGGCGCGCGCCTCGATGGTTTCGGTCACCGCATGTACCGCCGCCATGATGGCGTCGGGGGTGGTCTTTTCCGGCGCGCCGCGCTGGGCCTCGATCAGCGAATGGTAAAGCTCGTCGTCTTCCACAGACATGGCGATGCGGTCCATGGTCTCGACCGCCTCCACCGGATAGCTGCCGCTGGCAGATTCCGCCGACAGCATCACCGCATCGGCGCCGTCGAACACGGCGGTGGCCACATCCGACACTTCGGCGCGGGTGGGCATCGGTGCGTTGATCATGGATTCCAGCATCTGGGTCGCCACCACCACCGGCTTGCCCGCCTTGCGGGCGGCGCGCGTGATCTGCTTCTGCAGGCCGGGCACCCGCTCCAGCGGCATTTCCACGCCCAGGTCGCCGCGCGCCACCATCAGCGCATCGGCCAGCTCCAGGATGCCGTGCAGCGAGGCCAGGGCCTTGGGTTTTTCGATCTTGGCCAGCACGCCGGCCCGCCCCTGTACGATCTTCTTCAGCTCGGCCACGTCTTCGGGCCTCTGAACGAAAGACAGCGCGATCCAGTCCACCCCCAGCGCCAGGGCCGCATCCAGATCGGCGCGGTCCTTGGGTGTCATGGCCGACAGCGGCAGAAGCGTATCGGGCATGTTGACGCCCTTGCGGTCCTTGATCTCGCCGGCAACTTCCACGATCGCCTCGGCGAATGTGTCGGCCTTGCGCAACAGGCGCAGCCGCACCTTGCCGTCATCGATCAGCAGCGCATGCTTCTGCTTGATGGCCTGGAAGATCTCCGGATGCGGGATCGGCACTTCTTCCGGCTTGTCCGTCGCTTCGCCCAGCACCAGGCGAATGCGCTCGCCTTCCTGCAGCATGCGCGGGCCGCCCGGCAATTTGCCCAGCCGGATTTTCGGCCCCTGCAGGTCGCACAGGATCCCGATCGGGCGTCCCACGTCCTGCGACAGCCCGCGCAGATCGCCGACCATCTGGGCCAGCATCTCGTGGCTGGTATGGCTCATATTGATGCGAAAGACATCCACCCCGGCTTCGAAGAGCTGGTGCATCTTCTCGCGCGTGTTGGACGATGGCCCCAGGGTTGCGAGGATCTTGGTCTTGCGGCGGCGGCGCATGGGGGGCTCGATTGCTTGGAGAGATGCTTAATTGGAAAGCGACTGGACCCAGTCCGGCTTCTTGCCGGTATCCACTTCAAAAAATCCGCGATTGTCAAAACCGCGCTTGGCGCAATTGCCCCGTCCGACAGACTTGAAACGCTTGTCCGGCGCCACGCAGAAATGGGTCTTGCCTTCCCAGGTCCCCGCCGCGCCGTCGCTGGCATAAAGATAATAGAAGCGGCCCTGCAGCGGCCCCTTGAGCAGATCGGTGCAGGCCTTGGGCTGGATCGTCCACCAGCCTTCCGATGTCCAGTTGGTGCCATCGAACCGGCCGATGGCGGCGCGCACCGCCTGGTCCGATTTGTTGCAGACGGCAAAATTGGCCTGGGCCGGGGCCGCCCAGGCCAGGGCCATGACAAAAAGCGGGGCAAGAAGGGTGCGGCGGCGCATGGGGGCGAAACGGTCTGGCGGTCTCTGATTCCCGACCTTATACCTCGGCGTGATGACGGAAAACGCTTTCGAGGACATAGCGGGAAACCCCGATAGCCGGCTGCTGTTTCTTTGCGACCATGCCTCCAACAGGCTGCCCGACGGGCTGCTGGGGCTGGACCCCATGCTGCTTGCGACCCATATCGCCTATGATATCGGGGCCGCCGCGGTCACGCGGGCGCTGGCGGCCGCCTATGGCGCGCCGGCCTTTCTGGGGGGCTGGTCGCGCCTTCTGATCGACCTCAACCGGGGCGCCGACGATCCCACCATTGTGATGAAGCTGTCGGATGGCAGCATCATTCCGGGAAACCGTCTGGTGGACTCCCATGAGGTCGGGCGCCGCATTGGCGCCTTTCACGCGCCCTATCATGGGGCGATAGCGCGATGCCTGGACAGGATGGGCGCCAGGGCGGTGGTCCTCTCCATGCACAGTTTCACCCCGGCCTGGAAAGGAAAGCCCCGCCCCTGGGAAGTCGGCGTCCTTTATGATCGCGACCGGCGGCTGGCCGATCCGCTGATGGCGCGGCTGAAGGAGGCCGGCTTTGTGGTGGGAGACAATGAGCCCTATAGCGGCGCGCTCGAAGGCGACACGCTCTATCAGCATGGCACATGCCGCGGATTGCCGCATGTCCTGATCGAAATCCGGCAGGATTTGATCGACCGCGATCCGGCTGCCCAGGCCTTTGCGGGCCGGCTGAAACCCATACTGGATGCAGCCTTGCGCGATATGCACAGCCCGGCATCCTGATCGCCGTTGCATCGTTTCGCGACCGCAGGCTAGGGTCCGCCGCTTTCGAAAACCTCCCAGAGTTCCCCATGTCCAAGACTGCGTTCGCCAAGGATCAGCTCAAAAGCTTCATCAACCGCATCGAGCGGCTGGAGGAAGAAAAGGCGGCTTTGGCGGCCGACATCAAGGAGGTCTTTGCGGAAGCCAAGGGCACCGGTTTCGACGTCAAGATCATGCGCCAGGTCATCCGTATGCGGAAGCTGGACAAGGCGGACTTCCAGGAACAGGAAGCGATGCTTGATCTGTATTTGACCGCCATGGATATGCGCTAGCGGACGCAACGCAATTCCGGCGGCGCCGGTCCGCGCCTGGATGGGGCGTCTTTGCCTTCCAGAGCAGCGGGCGCCGCAAAGAGGCTGGCCGCGCGCCGCTTTGTTGCCTAGGCTGTCCCGACAAGAAAAAGAAGAGGGAGGCCTTGATGCGCGCCTTGACCGGGATTTGCGGTGCCCTTGTGGTGTTGAGCCTGACGGCCAGCCTGTCGGGGTCGGCGGCCGAGGGTCCTTTGCGTCCGGTGTTCGAAGTGGACCGCAACTGGCCCAAGCAGATGCCCAATGGCTATGTCTTCGGCCCTACCGGCGGCGTGGCCGTCGATAGCAAGGGGCATGTCTGGGTCTATTCGCGCCCCACGCAGTTGCGGCTGACCTTGATGAATCCTCCCAACCCGACCAGCGGCATGCCGGCGCCGGCAGTGGTGGAGCTGACGGCCGACGGCACCTTTGTGCAGGGCTGGGGCGGTGTCCTGGCGATGAGCGAGAGCGAAAGGGCCAAATTCGATTGGCCGGTGCAGGAACACGGGATCGCCGTGGACGACAAGGGCAATGTCTGGGTCTGCGGCAATGGCCGCGATGCCCGGACGGGTCGGGACGACGACCAGTGCCTGAAATTCACGCGCGACGGCAAATTCCTGATGCAGATCGGCCGTTCGGGCAAGAGTAAGGGCAGCCTGGATAAGGAAAATCTCGGTCATCCCTCCCGGCCCGTCTATTGGGCCAGGGACAACGAGCTGTTCGTGTCGGACGGCTATGTCAATCGCCGGGTCTATGTCGCCGATGCCGATACCGGCAAGTTCAAGCGCATGTGGGGCGCCTATGGCCATGTGCCCGATGACAGCGCGCCCCGCGACCGCCGATACGATCCGCCGCTGCAGCAGTTCAATCTGTTGCATGGCATGACGGTGTCGCGCGACGGCACCGTGTATGTCGCCGATCGCAATGCCAATCGCGTCCAGGCTTTCACGCTCGACGGGAAGTTCCTGCGGGAAGGCTGGGTCTCGCGCTCTTCGCCGCACGGCGATTTCGGCACCGCTTTCGATGTCGCGCTGTCCGGCGACAAGGAGCAGCGATTCCTCTATGTCGCGGATGGCCATAATGAGCGGGTTCAGGTGCTGGACCGGCAGACCTTGCAGCAGATTCGCGGCGCGGAGATCGGCGCGCCCGGTCCCTATCCCGGTCAGTTCTACAACATCCATGTGATGGCCAGTGACGCACAGGGAAATCTTTACATTGGCGAAGGCGGCGGCCGGGTGCAGAAATTCGTCTATAAGGGAATGAGGCGTTAGCAGTCGCAACAACGGAAATTTTGTATTTCCGTCAGTCTTCTATGATTAGAAATGCTGCGATGCACAAGGGTGATTGGGTCCCCGTTTGCGGCGTTTACCGCTGCTAACTTTCGCCATGATTTGAGAGGAGTTTTACTGGCGGTTATGTTGTCGGGATCGCGCTTTACTTATAATATGCGCAACTACTTGTATACAGAATACAGACAGAAGGCTTGCGTGACCGCATAGTCTTCGGGAGGGTACGTGCGTAACAAGGTTTTGCTCGCGTCAGCTGTCATTGCGATCTGTCTTCCGGCCTATGCCGCATCATTGCCGTCCGTTGAGGTCGCGTCTCTCAGGCGCCTGACCCAGGAGGAGTATCGCAACTCGATCGCGGACATTTTCGGGTCTGACATCGAGGTTCGCGGTGTATTCGAGCCGACCTTGCGTGTTGGCGGTTTGCAGGCTGCGAGCACGGCGGTTTTGTCGGTGACGCCGGTGGGGTTTGAGAGCTTCACCAAGATGGCGGATTCTATCGCGGTCCAGGTCACGGCGGAGAAGTACCGCTCCAAGCTGCCCTGCGCGCCCAAGGATGCGAAGGCGCCGGACGATGCCTGCTCGGCCAATGTGATCGGCCATTATGGCGCGCTGCTGTTCCGCCGCCCGCTGACCCGCGACGAGATCAAGAGCCGGGTGAGCCTGTCGCACAATCTTGCGGACAAGGAGAAGGATTTTTACGCCGGGCTGCGCTATGGGCTGGCGAGCCTATTGCAGGCTTCGGACTTTGTCTTCCGCAAGGAGATGGCGGTCCAGACGGCGGACAAGAAGGGCTATACGCTGGAGCCTTACAGCAAGGCGACGCGCCTTTCCTATCTTTTGTGGAACAGCACGCCGGACAAGGAACTTCTGGATGCCGCCGGCAAGGGCGATCTGAACAGCCCGGAAGGCCTGGAGAAGCAGGTCACCCGGCTGATGGCGAGCCCGCGCCTGGAAGTGGGGATGCGGGCCTTCTTCAACGACATGATGGAACTGGACACGTTCGATACGGTGTCCAAGGACTCCATCCTTTATCCGAAGTGGGGCTCGGTGGTGGCCAATGCCGCCAAGGAAGAGACGCTTCGCACCATGATCGGCCTGTCGCTGAAGGAAAATGGCGACATGCGCGATCTGATGACGACCAAGAAGACCTATCTGAACCGGAATCTCGCGGCGATCTATCAGTTGCCCTTCTCCTTCACCGGGGAATGGGTGCCGTATGAGTTCAAGTCGGACTCCGGCCGCTCTGGCATCCTGACCCAGGCGAGCATGCTGACCATGTTCTCGCATCCGGGCCGCTCGTCCCCGACCAAGCGGGGCGTGGCGCTGATGGATATCCTGCTGTGCGAGCCTACACCGACACCGCCGGCGAACGTCGATTTTTCGATTGTTTCGGATGTTTCGGGTGCGCTGAAAACCGTGCGTGAGCGTTTGGAGGCCCATGCGACCAACCCGACCTGCGCCTCCTGCCACAACCACTCTGATCCGATCGGTCTGGTGCTGGAGGGCTTCGACACGATCGGGGCGCGGCGCACCAAGGAGAATGGCGTTACGATCGACCTGAAGGCGAGCCTGCAGGGCAAGAGCTTTGAAGGCGCCGAAGGGCTGGGCAAGGTGCTGCATGACAGCCCGAAATTCTCGACCTGCCTTGCCAAGAAGGTCTATGCCTATGGCCGCGGCGAGAACAGCGAAGATGTCGGCGCCGGCACCATAAAGACCGCCTACAAGGCGTTCCAGGACAGCGGCTATCGTCTGCGCGCGCTCTTGAAGAGCATGGCGACAAGCCCTGAATTCTATGCGGCGCCCACGCCCGTCATCGAGACCAAGTCTGCCGAAACCACCTCATCCGCGACCCGGGTCGCGGCCCAATAATACAGGAGACAGTCATGAAGCTTGATCGCAGGTTTTTGCTTCGCGGCACGTGCCAGGGTGCGCTTGCCGTGGTGGGCATGCCGTTTCTGGACTGCTTCCTGGACAGCAAGGGCAAGGCGCTGGCGGCCTCCGGTCGTCCGCTTCCGACCCGGTTCGGGACCTATTTCTACGGCCTTGGCCTGACCAAGCAGCTTTGGATCCCCAAGAACGGCGGCAAGGACTGGGAGATGACGACCCAGCTCAAGCCGCTGGAGCCCCTCAAGCACAAGATCAATGTTTGGTCTGGGCTTCGGGTGCCGCTGGATGACAATCCCAACTACCAGCACTGGTCCGGTGCCGCCGCGGCAGCGACCGGCATCTCGCCGACCAAGCAGGGCGAGTTCGATTCCAAGTCGATCGACCAGCAGATCGCCGACTCCATCTCGCATGGCGCGCGGTTCAAGTCCGTGGCGGCGGCGGCGGCGGGCGATCCCAAGCAGAGCTATTCCAGCCTGGGCGGCGCCAATACCCTGCCGGCGGAAGCCACGCCCCTGTCGCTCTATACCCGCCTGTTCGGCCCGGGGTTCCAGGACCCCTACAAGGGCGACTGGAAGCCCGATCCGCAGGTGATGGTGCAGCAGTCCGTCCTGTCGGTGGTTGCCGAGGACCGCAAGCAAGCGATGCAGAACCTGTCGGCCGCCGACAAGGTGCGCATGGACCAGTACTTCACCTCGGTGCGCGAATCCGAACTGCAGCTTCAGGCCCAGCTCCAGCGTCCCGAGATCCAGGCGAAGGTGACGATCCCGGATGCCCCGCCGGAAATGGTGGCCAACAACGCGCTGCCGAACCTGCGCAAGACCGTGCCGCTGATGGCCAAGCTGGGCGCCCTGGCGCTGGCGACCGACCAGACGCGGGTGTTCAACTTCTCGGTGTCCGAACCTGGCTCGCAGATCTTCGTTCCGGGCGACACGCTGGGCTATCACCAGTCCACCCATGAAGAGCCGATCGATCCGGTTCTGGGCTACCAGCCGCGGGTGTCCAACTACAATATCGACAATATGGAACTGTTCGTGACCTTCCTGAAGGAGATGGACGCCATCCCCGAAGGCGACGGCACGCTGCTGGACCACAGCCTGTTCTTTGCCTTCACCGACCAGAGCTTCGCCAAGATCCATGCGGTGGACGGCTTGCCGATCTTCACCGCCGGCGGTGCCTCGGGCCGCATGAAGACCGGCTTCCACACGCCCGGCGACGGCTCTGCTGTCTCCCGCGTCGGTCTCACCATCCAGAAAGCCATGGGCGTTTCCCTCGAAACCTGGGGCAAGGGAACCATGGAAACGAAGAGTCCATATACCGAACTGTTGGCGTGAGGGGCCTCACCCACTTTTTTCATTGATTTGGAGATCATGTAACGATGCCGTTTGTGTTTGGTGTTGGCCGCGTCGCCCTGGCGGCCGCGCTTGTGTCCTTTGTTGGAATTTCGTCTCCTGGCTTCTCCGCGCATGCCGCCAGTCCGCAGATCACTACCCAGGTGAAGCAGCGTCAGGACAAGCTGCGTGACATGGGGAGTGCGCTGAAATCCATCACCGATGAGCTGAAAAAGCCCAAGGTGGATTGGGACAACACCATCATCCCCAATGCCCAGACCATCAAGGATCGCAGCGCCTATCTGTTGAACTGGTTTCCCAAGGGCAGCGGTCCCGAGGCGGGCGTGAAGACCTATGCCCTTCCGGCGATCTGGCAGAAAAACGATGACTTCCAGAAACTCGGCAAGGCTTCGCAGGCCGAGGCTCTCAAGCTGGATCAGGCCGCCAATGGCCGCAATGTCGATGCCCTCAGGGCCCAGGCGGTCGCCATGGGCAAGGCCTGCAAGGCCTGCCACGACGATTACCGCTCCAAGGATTATGAAAAAGAGAATGACGAATAACGGCCGCATCGGTCCGACCTGCAAGCGCTTTGCGGGCGCGGGCCGGCCTTTGTTTCCGGCGCCGCATCAGAACAAAAACATGAGGGGATGGGAATGAGACGCGTCGCGGTCCTTGGGGCCGGTTTTGCCGTCACGATGATGATGGCCGGTTTGGGCGGTTCCGCTCTGGCCCAGGCGCCCGCCGCGCCCGCCAAGGCGCCGGAGGCCAGCTCGGATCTGCTCGCCAACATGGTGCCTCCCGCCGGTCCCGGCGTCTTCAAGATGGAGAAGAAGGGTGCCGGGCTGCATCTGACCGTGACGGGCCACAAATTCACCTCGCGCGCCGAGATCGAAAATTATCTCGCCTGGCGCGCCGCCGATGAAACCAAGAAGGCGAAGGGCAGCTGGTTCCTGTTCACCGAAGCCCGCGCCAAGGGCGACACGGTGCCGGTGCCCAAGCGGGATGCCAATGGAAAGCGTTACAGCTTTCGCATGGAAAACTGGCGGCCTGTCTGGCGCTACAAGATGACCGGAGACAGCCAGTGGAAGACCTGGAGCCCGTTCTCGGGCGTCGCCTTCTTCGCGGACGGCAAGGATCCCAAGACCGTCACCGACTTTGAGGTCAGCGCGGACGTCACGGTGAAGAACGGCCCGATGGACGATCTCAATCCCCTGGCGTTCGAGGCCGGACCGGTGTCCGACCTGCTGATCAGCCAAGTTTCACCCCCGCAATAGGTCAGGAGGAATCATGTCCCTCAATCGCCGCGTCTTCACCCAGAGCATTGCCGCTGCCGGCGTGGCGGCCGCAGCCCCCGCCCTGGCGGACGGAAAGACCATCGACGTCACGATGAAGAACAATCCGAAGGCGATCTTCGTGCCGGCGACCGTCAACTGCAAAGTCGGCGACACGGTCACCTGGACCAATCCCGGCGTCATCACCCACAGCGTCACATTCGATCCAGCCCAGGCGGTCACCAAGGACAATGTGGCCCTGCCGGCCGGCGTGGCACCGTTCGATTCCGGCACCATGGAGCAGGATGGCACCTATAGCCATACCTTCACGGTGAAGGGCACCTACAAGTATGTCTGCAAATTCCACGAAGCGATGGGCATGGTCGGCACCGTCATCGTCAGCTGACGATCTGGAAGGAGTAAGCATCATGCGGCAAGCAAAGTTTCTGGTTTCCGTCGCTGCCGTTGCCCTGACCGGCGCCGGGATCGGCGCCTCGCCGGCCGCGGCGGCACCCTGGGTCAAGGGCTATGTGGTGGGCCAGTATGAATATGCCTTCCGCTATGGCGGCCGCTCCGACTTCACGCGCGGCGCCGAAATTGAGCCCGGCGTGGACTGCCTGCATGGCGCCAGCGTTCATTTCGCCAATGATGCCCATACCAAGGTGGCGGTGGCGCGCCAGCGTTGGCGCACCAAGCAGGAAATCGAATGGATTTCCGCGCCTCCCGGCCTGGACCAGGTGCGCGCGCCGGTGCTGACCCGGTTCTGGATCTGGAATCGCGCGCTGGCCTATCGCGGCTACAAGAAAGAGATCGAGACCTATGTGAATCCCTGGGCGACCGACGATCCGGGCCAGCCGCAGGTGACTTCCAGCATCGGCGACGGTTTCAACCTGGACGGCAAGGTCAAGCCGACGGATTTCATCAGCCCCGACGGCGAGAAGGGCATCGACAACAATCTCTATCGGGCCTGGGGCTGCGATGCGCCCTGGCGCGGCAACGGCAACGCCACCCTGGACCTGCGCGCCAACGACAAGATGCAGGAAGGCCTCTATACGATGGTCATCCGCATCTCGGGCAACCAGAGCCCGATGAATGACAGCGATGCCGTGGTCGAGATCGGCTATTCCCCCGACAAGATCGTCAAGGATGCGCGTGGCGGCATCGCGGTGGATTATTCCTATCGCATCCTGAAATCGGCTCAGTACACCAGGCTCAAGGCCAGGATCGTCAATGGCGTGGTGGAGACCGAGCAGGTCGAGGAAATGCATACGCCGCGTATCGCGTGGTTCTATGACCAGACCGGCGACACCAATTTCCGCAAGGGCAAGATCAAGCTGAACTTGGCCGCCGACGGCCTGTCGGGCAGCGGCCTTATGGGCGGTTACCGCAACTGGCGCGATCTCTATGCCGAGAACACCTTCGCCCAGGATGGCGGCCAGCAGGGCATCCGCGAGCATGAGGATCATGTCTCGCTCTATTTCGCCCTCAGGCGCAATGCCGACGGCATGTATAACGAGAAGACCGGCAAATATGACGGCATCTCCACCGTCTATCGCATCAAGTTTGCCTCGGCCTATGTGGTCGATCCCGACAAGCCGATGGATATTCCCAAGCTGGTGCGCGAGGAAGACCGTAAGGCGGCTTTTGAGGCCATCAAGGCCAATACGATCAAGGGCGCGGAACTGCGCATACCGCAACTGGTGCCGCCCGGCACGTCCGAATTCGGCGCCGGCATCACCGAGGGTCTCCTGGAAGACCTGCCCAGCAAGGACTTTTTCCTGAAGACGCTCTATCGCCAGCATTATGATGGCGAGGACGAATATGGCACGCCCCCCTGGCTGATCGAGCGCCGGCGCTCCGAAGGCGGCGGCAGCCTCAAGAAAAAGCCGGCTGAGCCGCAGCCGCAGCAGCCGGGCAAGCCGCAGCAGCAGGTTCGCAACGACGTGACGCCCGTCGAAGCAAAAGTCGAAACCAAATAAGCGCCCCAGGGGGACTGACCATGAAATTGCGCGGGTCATTTTTGGTCAGTTCGCTGGTGGCGAGCACGGCTTTGACGGGTGTCGGGATTTTGCCTGCCGACGCCGCGCCCTGGGTGAAAGGCTTTGTGGCGGGGACGCATGAATATGCCTTCCGCTATGGCGGTCGTTCGGATTTCACGCGCGGGGCCGAGATCGAGCCGGGGGTGGATTGCCTGCATGGCAACACGGTCCATTTCGCCAACGACGATCAGACGAGGGTCGCGGTAACGCGCCAGAAGTTCCGCAGCCAGCAGGAGATCGACTGGATCTCCAAGCCGCCGGGCCTGGACGAGGTCCGTGCCCCCGTTCTGACCCGCTTCCATATCTGGAACCGGGCGCTGGCCTACCGGGCCTACAAGCGCGGCATCGAGACCTATGTGAACCCCTGGGCGGCGGACGATCCGGGCCAGCCGCAGGTCACCTCCAGCATCGGCGACGGCTTCAACCTGGACGGCAAGATCAAGCCGACCGACTTTGTAAGCCCCGACGGCGAAAAGGGCATCGACAACAATCTCTACCGGGCCTGGGGCTGCGATGCGCCCTGGCGCGGCAATGGCAATGCCACCCTGGACCTGCGCGCCAACGACAAGATGCAGGAGGGACTGTACACCATCGTCTTCCGCATTTCGGGCAACCAGGACCCGATGAATGACGACAATGCCATTGTCGAGATCGGCTATTCCCCGGACAAGCTTGTGAAGGACGCACGCGGTGGCATCGCCCAGGACTATTCCTACCGCATCCTGCAGCCGATGCAGTACACCCGGCTGAAAGCCAGGATCGTCAATGGCGTGGTGGAAACCGAGCAGGTCGAGGAGCTGCACAGTCCGCGCATCGCCTGGTTCTACGACCAGAATGGCGACACCAATTTCCGCAAGGGCAAGATCCGTATCAGGATGTCGGCGGATGGTCTTTCGGCCAATGCCCTTGTGGGCGGCTATCGCAACTGGCGCGATCTTTATACCGAGAACACCTTTGCCCAGGACGGCGGGCAGCAGGGTATTCGCGAGCATGAGGATCATGTCTCGCTCTACTTTGCCCTCCGGCGCAATGCCGACGGCATGTATAACGAGAAAACCGGCAAGTATGACGGCATCTCGTCGGTCTATCGGATGAAGCTGACCTCGGCCTATGTGGTGGATCCCGACAAGCCGATGGGGATTCCCCTGGTTCTGGGTGACGAGGAGCGCAAGAGAGCCTTCGAGGCCATCAAGGCCAACACCATCCGGGGCATCGAGACGCGCATCCCGCAGCCGGTGCCGCCGGGCACGACCGAAGCGGCGGTGGGCTCCTTCGAGCATGATATTTCCGACCTGCCCAGCAAGGACTTCTTCATCAAGACCCTGGACCGGCCGCACTATGCGGACGAGGACGAGAACGGCATTCCGCGCTGGATGCGCCGGCGCCGCAACGCGCCCGCCCCGGTCCAGCCGCCCCAGCAGCAACAGCAAAAACCACAACAGCAAGTGCGAAACGAAACGCCCGCGGCCATCAGGCCCTGACGCTTCGCAAAAGGAGAGGTTGTCACGCGTACCAGGCATCTCCTGATCTGCACGGCCCTCACCACTGTCGTGGGCGCGGTGCCCGCATCCGCTGCGCCCTGGGTAAAGGGCTTTGTGGTCGGCGCCTATGAATATGCCTTCCGCTATGGCGGCCGCGCCGATTTCACCCGCGCGGGCGAGATAGAGCCCGGCAGCGACTGCCCGCACGGCAGCACGATCTTTTTCTCCAATGTGAACCAGGCCCGGATGGCCATCTCGCGCCAGAAATGGCGCAGCAAGCAGGAAATCGACTGGATCATCGAGCCGCCCGGCTTCGAGACCACCCGCGAACCGGCCACGGTGCGCCGCCGGATCATGAATCGCGTCATCGCCTATCGCGGCTACAGGAAAGGCATCGAAACCTACGTCAATCCCTGGGCGGCGGACGATCCGGGCCAGCCGCAGGTGACCTCCAGCATCGGCGACGGCTTCAACCTGGACGGCAAGATCAATCCGGCGGACTTCACCAGTCCGGATGGCGAAAAAGGCATCGACAATGCGCTCTATCGCGCCTGGGGATGCGATGCGCCCTGGCGCGGCAACGGCAATGCCACCCTGGACATGCGCGCCAACGACAAGATGCAGGAGGGGCTCTACACCATGGTTGTCCGCATCTCGGGCAGCCAGGACCCCATGAACGACAGCGATGCGGTGGTCGAGATCGGCTATTCGCCGGACAAGATCGTGCGCGATGCGCGCGCCGGCGTGGCGCAGGATTATTCCTATCGCATGCTGAAGGCGGCGCAATACACGCGGTTGAAGGCCAGGATCGTCAATGGCGTTGTGGAAAGCGAGCAGGTCGATCATCTGCACGCCCCGCGGATCGCCTGGTTCTACGACCAGACGGGCGATGCCGATTTCAACAGCGGCAGGCTGCGCCTCAAACTTGCCCCGGATGGACTGTCCGCAACGGGGCTGATCGGCGGATATCGCAATTGGCGCGATCTCTATGCCGAAGACACATTCGCCCAGGATGGCGGCCAGCAGGGCATCCGCGAGCATGAAGATCATGTCTCGCTTTATTACGCCCTGCGCCGCAATGCGGACGGAATGCTTAATGCGAAAACCGGCAAATATGACGGAATTTCGACCGCCTATCGCATCCGCCTGTCCGCCGCCTATGTCGTCGATCCCGACAAGCCGATGGCGCTGCCGGGCCTGCCGCCCGAGGAGGCGCGCAAACAGGCTTTCGAGGCGATCAAGGCCAATACCATCCGCGGCGTGGAAACGCGCACCGTGCAGCCGGTGCCGCCCGGCACATCGGAGGCCAGCTTCCCGTCGATGGAGCATTATATGCCCGACCTGCCCAGCCGGGATTACTTCCTGAAGAATCTGGACCGGCCGCATTATGCGGACGAGGATGCGGATGGGTATCCGCCATGGGTTCCGCACAATGAGCGCACGCCATTGACCCCGCCGCCCAGGCGGCAGCAGCAAGTCCGCAACGAGGCCGTGAAGGATTAACGGTCTTTCCCGGCATCCTGGCAGTTCGCTTGCCATTCGCGAAAAGCTGGGTCACTTTCGGCAGCCATGGAGCCTGCCCCCGAACGCCTGAATACGTTCCAGATCAATGCCACGGTCGCCGCCGGCGGCGTGCTGTTGCTCTGCGCCGTCTTTTTGATGTCCCGCATCCTGCCCGGCATTCTCTGGGCCCTGGTTCTGGTCATCGCCCTGTGGCCCTCCTATCTCAAGGTGCGCAACTGGAGCCCGTCGCATGGTTGGCAGCGGCTGGGCGCGCCCCTGGTGCTGACCCTGGCCATCGGGATTCTGGTCGCCGCCCCCGTGGTGGTTGCGGCGGTGGAGATGGTGCGGGAATCGGAAAGCCTGATGGGCTGGATCAACGATGCGCGCGCCCATGGCCTGGCCGAACCGGCTTCCCTGGGCCAGTTGCCCTGGATCGGAGATATGGCCTCGCAATGGTGGAAGGACAACCTCGCCACACCGGAGGCGGCCGCGGTATTTTTTTCCGGTTTCACGCCGCATGGCCTGCTGGGCCTGACCCGCAACCTGGGCCCCGAACTGTTGCACCGGGCCGTTCTTTTCATAGTCACCCTGCTGGTCCTGTTTTTCCTGTTTCGCGACGGCGAGGTGGTGGGCAACAAGGTCCTCTCGCTGGCGGAAGAAGCCTTCGGCCATCGTTGCCGTCCCATCGCGGCCCATGTGGTTGATGCCGTGCACGGCACGGTGGACGGCCTTGTCCTGGTCGGATTCGCCGAAGGCGTGGTGATAGGGATCGGCTATTTTGCGACGGATGTGCCGCACCCCATCGCCTTTTCCATCGCCACATCCATTCTGGCGGCCATTCCCTTCGGTGCGCCGCTGGCCTTCTGCCTGGCGGCGCTGCTGCTGTTCGGCATGGGCGAGGCCCTGGCCGCCATCGGGCTCATCATCTTCGGTTTCGTGATCGTGTTCATCACCGACCATTTTGTGCGCCCCGCGGTGATCGGTGGGGCGGCGCGCATTCCCTTCTTGCTGGTCCTGCTGGGAATTCTTGGCGGTCTGTCCTCGCTTGGCATGGTGGGCCTGTTCGTGGGTCCGGCGCTGATGGCAGTCTTTGTCGCGGTGTGGCGCGACCTGGCGGGCGACCACGCAGCCGAAAATATAATTCCCGTCGTGCCGGGCTGATCAGCCGGCCCGCATCAGCGCGCGGACATGCGCCGCGGCCGATCCCGCCACCGCGCGCAGGTCGTAACCGCCCTCCAGCACCGAAACCAGGCAGCCATCGCAATGGCGGGCGGCTGCTTCGGTCAGCCGTTCCGTCACCCAGGCGAAATCCGCTTCCTCCAGTTCCAGCCCCGCCAGCGGATCGGCGCGATGGGCATCGAATCCGGCCGATATCAGCAGCAGATCGGGTGCGAACGCATCGAGCGCGGGCAATATGCGCGTCTCCCAGGTTTTGCGGAACAACGCGCCGTCGCTGCCCGCAGGCAGGGGCGCATTGACGATATTGCCCATGCCCGTCTCATGCGCCGCGCCCGTGCCGGGATAAAGCGGATATTGATGGCTGGAGGCGAAGAACAGACTGGTATCGTTCTGCGCCACCGCCTGGCTGCCGTTGCCGTGATGAACGTCAAAGTCCAGGATCGCCACCCGCGCCAGACGATGCGCGGCTTGTGCATGCCGCGCCGCCACCGCGATGGAATTGAACAGGCAAAAGCCCATCGCCTGATCCGGCTCGGCATGATGGCCGGGCGGGCGCACGGCGCAAAAGGCATTGCGGGCCTGTCCCGCCGCCACGGCATCGACTGCCGCCGTCATGGCGCCGGCGGCCCTTAGCGCCGCGATGCCGGAGCCCGACGACAGGATTGTATCGCCGTCCAGCGCGCGGCGGCCCACCTGGGGCACGCTGGACAGTATCCGTTCGACATGGTCGGTCCCATGCACCCTTGCGATGGCGGTCCTGTCCGCCAGGGGCGCCGTTTGCCTCGACAGGCCCGCGAAATCCGGTTCCTCCAGCGCTGCGGCTACCGCGGCAAGGCGCGCCGGCGACTCGGGGTGGCCTTCGCCCGGCCGATGGTCCAGGCAATCGCTGTGCGTGAAAAGCAGTGTCGTCATGCGGCCCAGGTTTCCGATCTGTTGTATAATGCTGCTCTTGCGACGTTGTGGCGATGGTGGAAATGACGAAACCGAAGCTTCTTCTGCCGATTCCGCTGACCGCGCTGCTGTTGGCTGGTTCGGCCGCGGGGGCGAAAAGCCCCGACCGCGTCCGTCGGCTGGAAGCGGAAATCCTGGCTTCGTCCAGTGCCACCCAGGCCCTGACGGCCCGCTGCGCCCGCCTTCATCTCGCCGATCCGCCCGTCATAAGGGCCGTGAGGGACCATGGGACGAACCAGCCCGCGGGTCCACAGATACGACGGCTGCTCAAAGTCGGCCAAGACGAGCCGATCCGCTACCGCAGGGTGCGCCTGTCCTGCGGTGCCCATGTCCTGTCCGATGCCGACAACTGGTATGTGCCGTCCCGGCTTTCCCAGGACATGAATGCCGCTCTCGACAACAGCGAAACACCCTTCGGCATGGTGGTGAAGCCGCTCCATTTTCAGCGCCGGACCCTGAAAACCGAGGCGTTGCGCGACGGCAGGCATGTTCTGAAGGTCACAGCCCTTCTGGTGGATGACCAATCGCGGCCCTTCAGTCTGGTGCAGGAAAACTACAGCCGCCTCCTTGTTGGATTGGGCGATCCCTGACGGAATGGCCCATCGCGCTTTGGGCCCTGCTGCTGGTGCCGCTGCTGGTGGCGGTTTATGTCCTGCTGCTTCATCGGCGCAAGAAATCGGCGTTCCGCTATTCGAATCTGGCGCTGGTCAGGGAAGCATCGACTGGACCTGGCTGGCGCCGGCATGTCCCCCCCGTTCTGATGCTTGCGGCTTTCACCCTGCTGCTGCTGGCGGTCGCGCGGCCGTCCGCCGAGGTCAGCCTGCCTTCCCGGGTGGCGACCGTGATGCTTGTCATGGACGTTTCGGGCAGCATGCGGGCGACCGACGTCAATCCCTCCCGCATCATGGCGGCGGAAACGGCGGCCAAGGCCTATATCAAGCAGCAGCCCAAGGATGTGCGCATCGGCATCGTGGCCTTCGCGGCCACCGCGCTTCTGGTCCAAAGCCCCACCAACGACCATGCGGCGCTGGCTTCCGCCATCGACCGCTTCGAGTTGCAGCGTGGCACGGCGGTCGGAAGCGGCATTATGGTGGGCATGTCCACGCTGTTCCCGCAGGACAATTTTCCCATCAACCAGTTCAATTCCCAGAATTTCGGCGGCTATGGCCGCTGGGGCGGCTATGATTTCCGCGAGCGCTATGGCGGCATGGCGCTGGGCGAGCGGGCCAGGGCGCCGGCCAGGAAGCATGTGCCGGTCGAGCCAGGCTCCTACAAGAATGCCGTCATGATTGTTCTCACCGACGGCCAGACCAATGCCGGCTATGATCCGATTGAAGCCGCCCGCACCGCCAGCGAATATGGGGTCAGGGTCTATACGGTGGGCTTCGGCACCGCCCGCGGCAATATCGTGGGCTTCGGCGGCTTTCGCATGCGGGCGCAGCTTGATGAAGACGCGCTGAAGAAGGTTGCCGACATGACGCGCGCCAAATATTTCCATGCCCAGACCGGCGAGGACCTCAAGGCGGTTTATGACGTGTTGTCACGTCAACTGGTGGTTGAATTGCGCGAGATGGAAATCACATCTTTCTTCGCGGCCGCCTCCGCTCTGCTCATGCTGGTTGCCGCCGGGCTCTCGCTGGCCTGGCACCATCGCATATTCTGACCGGCGTCAGGCGCGCCGGCGGGCGCGGCGGCCCTTGGGCTTGCTGCTCTGGCGCCTGTCACCCAGGCCCAGGCCCATCTCCTTGGCCAGGGCCGAGCGTTTGGCGGCATAGTTGGGCGCCACCATGGGATAGCTCGGCGGCAGGCCCCATTTGGCGCGATATTGCTCCGGGGTCATGCGGTATTTGCGGAACAAATAGCGCTTGAGGGTCTTCAGCCGCGCGCCGTCTTCCAGGCAAATGATGTAATCGGGCGTGACCGACTTTTCGGACACCGTGGTGCCTTCGGCCGCGGCGCCTGCCGGAATGATCGCGTCCGGCCCTGCTAGGCTGGCCAGCTTGGCATAAACCGTGTCCATGACCTGGGGCAGATGCTTGAGATTCATCGCGTTGCGGCTCAGATAGGCCGCCACGATATCGGACGTCCATTTCAGCAGATCGGCGCGCTGATGCGATGCGGACGGGGCGGCGGCAAAGTCCATGGTCTGGGCTCCAGGGCGGATGGCGCCAGACTGTCGGCGGGGGGCGGGGGCTTCAAGCAGAATTGGTCAAAGCGCCTACCCAGTCTGGGGAAGCATAGCTATGTATTGATTTTACTGTACTTGAGGACTTGCAACCAGCGCGTGTTGACCGGCCGAAACCTAAGAATATTATCCCTCAGCAGCAGCTTTACTTGAAAATATTGCAGTGATCCCGGCGGGCCAGGCGACAAGATTGACCCAATCTATGCTCTATGACCGGGCGGCGATGCGTGCGGCTGTCATGCGCGCCGGTCTCAGCCCGCGCAGCCAGAAATTCGTCGCCAGCTGGCTGGCCGCTTGGCAGGGCGGACGTTTGCCCGCGGTCGGAACAGTCACTCCGGATCGTTTCCAGAAGCTCAAGCCGCTGGTGCTGGTCTGCGGATTGACGCGGGAGCCGGGTGGCGGTCTGACCGCCAAGGTGGCCTTTTCGGGGGAAGAGATCACCCGGATTCTGGGCGCCGATCTGACGGGGGTGGACTGGTTCAGCCTGGTCGATCCAGCTCATCTGCCCGAGCGGACATGTCGCACCGCTTCGGTGGCGGGGGGCGCCTTGCTCAAAACCATCCGGGAGGTGCGGCTTAAGGATGGCGGCACGCACCAGTTCGAGATGATCAGCGTGCCTCTGAAGCCCGATGCGGACGGCACGGTGTTCATCTTCAACTTTGTCGACTGGCACGCAGCGCCCCCGGATGCCATGATTGCCGACTTGGGAGAGATGACTACGCCGCCGCTGCGGGCTGAATTCGTCCCCATTCCGGTTGTCGACACGGCCGCCGAGCCCGATGCTATGCAGGACTGGCTGGCCACCGACAATCGCCGCAAGATGATTTCCCAAGCTTCTGTGCGCTTTGTCATCAACTTCATGCGCGAAGCGATGAAGACCTATGGCGCGTTGGGTCTGGACCCGACCGACTATCTCATCATCCTGACCATCGACAATCAGAATGTCGCCCATATCCAGAACGACCCCCGGATCAGCCTGCGCTATTCCGAACTGGTCGAACCCGACTGGATGCGCCGTGGCGTAAGCCGCGCCGAGGTTTCCCGCATCACACAAATTCCTCTGGAAACAGTGCGCCGCCGCATCAACCGGCTGATCGAGATGGGCATTGTCGCGGACCGTCCGGACGGTGTCATCCTGCCGGAGGTCAACCGCATCGCCACGGCGTCGCGCCGGCGCAAAATGCACATCAACACCCAGCTCGTCGAACGGCTGATCAGCGATCTGGATGCGCGGGGCGTGCCGCTGCCCTGACCGGCATTGCGCTGCGTCAATGTAAGAAAAGCGTAAATTCGGCGGCCGCCGGGCGATTGTCGCCCGGCACGAATTGAAAAATTCCCGTATCCCCGCACAGTGTTTCCGGCGTTCCAGACAGGGTGGCACGATGCGGTTGCGCGATTTTGCGATTTTGAGCCTGGCCTGTTCGGCCCTTTTGCCGCTGTCCAGTTCCTGGGCACAGCCCGAAGGTGGGCGCGCTCCGGCCGAGAATTGGTGGGTCAGCAAGACCGAGGGCGGCGTTTACCACAAGCCGATGCGGCCGCTCTGGAAGCTGTCGGATCTCAAGAAAATGCATGCCGGTCAGCCCAACTGGTCCGAGCAGATCGTTCTCGATCCGGAACAGGATGCGACCTACAACTCGGCCGGTCCCGGCACGAAATTCATGCCGCGAATCCATCCCGACACGCCGACCGTGTTTGTGGTGATCGCGGGCCAGGTCAATTTCCAGGTCGAGGGACAGCAGCCGGTCACCGCCACGCGCGGCTCCATCGTCAATATCATGAAGACCACGATCTTTTCCTATGACGTGTCCGGCGGCGAGAATGCCTTGTGGGTCGAGGTCAATCCCAGGAATTACAAGACCGCCTATCCCGCCGAAGGCCCGCAGCCGGAAGCAGCCGCCGGTGCCAAAGTGGTGAAGGTCGCCTTCGCCCACAAGGCCGAACCCTATTCCGGTGTCAACAAAGTGCACTGGAACACTTTCGCCGACGGTATCGCCAAATGCGCGCCGCGCGGGGCGCAGGTGCTGGACGATCACATCTTCGTCAGCCCCTTGCTGGGTTACGTCAATCCGGCCGACAACAAATGCGGCACGGGCAATTTGAATATCGGCAGCGGTCCCACGGACGATGCCTTCAACCCCAAATCCGTGTTCGGCCACATGCATCCCGGTCCGGCTGAATGGTGGATCGTGCAGGTCGGGAAAATCCGTGGCCGCTTCGAGAATGCGGGGGAATTCCATGCCGAGGAGGGCGATGTTCTCTATGCCGCGCCCATGAGCTGGCATGAGATGGCCGCCGAGGCGCCGTCTGGTCCCTCGGTACGGCTGGCGCTGGGCGGCTACAATCTTATCAACATGCAGAATACCGACGTGCCCCGTCGTCCCCGCCCGGCCGCGGCGCAATAGTCTGGCCGAGAGAGCGGATTTCCAGACGCTGCGGGCACCAAGGGTGCTGCATGCGCCGGCGCGCCGGGCATTTTGCCGGCTTTTTGTCCCGGGCGGCGGCCCGTTATAGGATTGTGTTTCCGGGTTTGCCGGCAAGGGCCGACACGATGCCGAAAGTTCTTCTGATCGATGACGATGCAGCGCTTACCGGCATGCTCACGGAATTTCTGCGCGGCGAGGGCTTCGAGACAGCCGCCGCCTTCAACGGAATCGAAGGCGCCGAGGCGGCGCTCGATCCCACCCTGGATGCCGTCATCCTGGACGTGATGATGCCGGACATCAGCGGCCTGGAGACATTGCAACGTATTCGCTCCACCAGCTCTGTGCCGGTGATCATGCTCACCGCCAAGGGGGCGGAGGATGATCGTGTCGCCGGACTGGAAGTCGGTGCGGACGATTACATCGCCAAGCCCTATTATGCCCGTGAACTGCTGGCGCGCCTCAAGGCGGTGCTGCGGCGCCAGCGCAAGGGCAGCGCGCAGCCGCCACAATATTTTGCTGCCGGCAAGTTGCGGCTGAGTCCGGCCAGACGCCAGGTCACGTTCGAGGACAAGCCATTCGAACTCACCACCTGCGAATTCGATTTGCTGGAGTGTCTCTTGCGCAGCCGGGATACAGTGGCGACCAAGGATGATCTGTCGCTGAGCGTCCTGGGGCGCCGCCGCGAGCCTTACGACCGCAGCATCGACGTCCATGTCAGCAATCTGCGCAAGAAGCTGAGCGCCATTTCGGCCAGGACGGTCGAGATCGAAACGGTGCGCGCCGTCGGCTATCGGCTGAAGGTGGTCGCATGAGGCGGCCGCTTTTCTTCAAGATATTCCTGGGGGTCTGGGCAAGTTTTCTGTTTGTCACATACTTCGTCTGGTTCGAAGACTCTCTTCTGAAGGAAAGTCCCAGCCGCACCACGGCGGTCCAGGCGCAGATCGCGCTGGCCGGCGCCGCGTCGGTATTGCGGGTGGGCGGCGAAGAAGCATTGCGCGAGGAGCTGGCGACCTGGCCCAAGGAACGCCAGTATATGACGTTCCAGCGCCTGGACGGAAGGAAGCCGCCCGCGCCCAACCCGATGCCCCAGCAGGGGCTCTATACTGCCACGGCCAAGGACCCGCGTGGGCGAACCTATGCGCTTCTGTATCATGTGACGCGTTTCGACGGCTATGTCTCGCCGCCCCTGCCGCTGGATATGGGGCCGCATGCCATTCTGGGAACCCTGATCGGCATTTTGTTGTTCAGCGGACTGCTGACCTTTTATCTGACCGTGCCCATCAACCGCATCCGCGCGGGGTTCGGCCGCCTGGCTTCCGGCGATCTCAAGGTGCGTCTTGGCTCCAACTGGCTGCGGCGGCGCGACGAGATCGGCGATCTGGCGGCGGACTTCAACAAGATGGCGGCGCGACTGGAAGAGCTGGTGATGTCGCGCGACCGGCTGCTGGCCGATATCAGCCATGAACTGCGCTCGCCCCTGGCGCGGCTGCAGCTCGCCATCGCGCTGGCGCGCCAATCGCCGGAAAAGGCGCTGCAGTCGCTGGAACGCATCGGCCGCGAGGCGGACAAGCTGGAGGAAATGGTCGGGGAACTTCTGGCCCTCACCAAGCTGGAAAGCGGCGCCAGCACCGCCGATCAATATTTCTTTGTCTCCGAGATTGCCGCCCTGGTGGTGGACGATGCCCGTTTCGAGGCCCAGGAAAAGGGCGTGGCCATCGACTTCCTCGCGCCGCAAGCGGGGGTGGGCTCGGAATCCCTGGTGATGGGCAGCGGCAAGCTGATCAGCCGCGCCGTCGAGAATATCGTGCGCAATGCGCTCCGCTTCTCGCGGCGTGGAGACACCATCACGCTCGCGCTGGAGTCCAACGCCGGCGGCACCACGCTCAATATCCGGGACCAGGGTCCCGGCGTGAAGGCCGAGCAGCTTGCCTCCCTGTTCGAACCTTTCGTCCAGGCCGATACCGCAAACGGTCAGGGCTATGGTCTGGGCCTTGCCATCGCCAGGCGGGCGGTCATCGCCCATGGCGGAACCATTGCGGCGGTCAACGGCGCGGAAGCGGGCCTTGCCATCACGGTCTGGCTGCCTGCAGCCCCGGATGCGCCGGAGGCGGTCGAGGAAGCCAAATCCGGATGGGAAAAGCCCGCCGCGGCGGCGCTGGTCTGAAAAAAGTTTCAGGATGCCGTGACCGAAGGACACTGCTCCCGGTCACTGTAAAACTTCCGAAAAGATGCGTGACACCGGGGGTGGCCTTGCGCTCAATCGGGCTGCCGGAGTGCCATGTTTTGTGCGGCGGTTTCGGCCATGCGGCATTCGTGCTGGATGCCGTCCTGCCTGAACCCCGCCGCCTCCTCCGGCAGGCGGGGTTCAATTCCACAGTCGAGAATGTCGCGCCCCCATGTTATGGCCTGTGGGCGCCCATTGCGGCTAGCTGTCCGCCTTGATGCGGGCGGCCCGCTGACGAATAATCGGCCGCGCCGCGCGGGCGGCATCCAGGGGCAGGGGAATGATCGACAATCGCCTTTCGGGGCCGGCCATTGGCCGCCGCCTCAGGGCCAATCCGGCGGCGGGGACAGCGCATGTCCGGCCGCAGCGGCGGCAGGCTCCATGACCTGGCTTGTCAAGGTCGCGCTGGACCGTCCCTATACCTTCATCGTCATGGCCTTGATGATCCTGATCTTCGGGCCCCTGGCGGCAGTGCGCACGCCGACCGACATCTTCCCCGAGATCGGCATTCCCATTCTGGGCGTCGCCTTCAGCTATGCGGGCCTATCGCCCGACGATATGGGCGCACGGGTGATGGCCAATTACGAGCGTCAGCTCTCCACCAGCGTCAATGATGTCGAGCATGTGGAAAGCATGTCGATTCCGGGCCTGGGTATCGCCAAGATCTATTTCCAGCCCGATGTCGATATCCGCCTGGCGACCGCGGAAGTCACCGCCCTGTCGCAGGGCGCGATCCGCCAGATGCCGGCAAACATGCTGCCGCCCAACATCATCCAATACAGCGCCTCGACCGTGCCGGTGCTGCAGATGGCGTTCTCATCCAGCTCCATGTCGGAGCAGCAGGTGGCCGACCAGTCCCAGAATTTCGCCCGGCCGCGGCTGGCCACCGTGCGCGGCGCGCGCACCACCGCGCCCAATGGCGGCAAGACGCGATCGGTGCAGATCGATCTCGACCCCCAGGCGATGCAGGCGCGCGGCCTGTCGGCCACCGATGTGCAGAATGCCTTTGCCAGCCAGAACCAGATCACACCCGCCGGCAACATCAAGATCGGCACATTCCAGTATGTGGTCGATCTCAACAATGCCGGAAGCACGATCGAGGCGATCAATGACATGCCGGTGAAGACGGTGAATGGCGGCACCGTCTATCTGCGCGATGTCGCCCATGTCCGCGACGGCAGCAATGTCCAGAACAATATCGTGCATGTGGACGGCGCCCGCGCGGTTCTGTCCACCGTGCTCAAGAACGGCAAGGCTTCCACGATCGATGTCGTGGAAGGCATCAAGAATATTTTGCCCGTGCTGCGCTCGCAGATGCCGCCCGAGCTGAAAGTCCATGTGCTGACCGATCAGTCGCTGTTCGTGAAGGCGGCCATCAACGGCGTGATGCGGGAAGGTGCCGTGGCCGCCGCCCTTACCAGCCTGATGATCCTGTTTTTCCTGGGAAGCTGGCGCTCCACCGTGATCATCGCCACCTCCATTCCCCTGGCGGTATTGTCGGCGCTGATGGCGCTATGGGCGACCGGCCAGACGCTCAACATCATGACCCTGGGCGGGCTGGCCCTGGCGGTGGGAATCCTGGTCGATGACGCCACAGTCACGATCGAAAACATCAACTGGCATCTGGAGCAGGGCAAGCCGGTCTATGACGCCATCATGGAAGGCGCCCGCCAGATCACCCAGCCGGCTTTCGTGTCCCTGCTCTGCATCTGTGTCGCCTTCGTACCCATGTTCTCGCTCACCGGCGTGGCGGGATTTCTGTTCCAGCCCATGGCCATGGCGGTGGTCTTCGCCATGATCGCCTCTTTCATCCTGTCGCGGACCCTGGTGCCGACCCTGGCGCTCTATCTGCTGAAGCCGCATGCCGAGGAACATGCGGTCCTGGGCAGCAATGCCTTTGCCCGGCTGCAGAAAGGGTTCGAGAAGGCCTTCGCGGATTCGCGCGAGGGCTATCGCAACCTGCTGGCCCTGACCATGACCCGCCGGCGCGGCTTCGTGTTCGGCTTCCTGGGCGCCATCCTGGCTTCCCTGATCCTGATACCTTTCCTGGGCCAGGATTTCTTTCCCGCCGTGGATTCCGGGCAGATCACCCTGCATGCCCGCACGCCCGCCGGAACCCGCATCGAGGACACGACCCAGATCGTCGCGCAGATCGAGAAGGAAGTCCGCCGCATCATTCCGCGCACCGAGGTGCAGACCATCGTCGACAATATCGGCCTCAACCAGAGTCCGGTGAACCTGATTTATTCCACCTCCGGCACGGTTGGGCTGCAGGATGCCGACATCTACATCACCTTGAACGAAAAGCACGGGCCCACGGCCGGTTACGCCCGCGTCATGCGGGAAAAGCTGCCGCGCCTGTTCCCCGCCGTTACCTTTTCCTATCCGCCGCCCGATATCACCAGCCAGATCCTGAACTTCGGTGCGCCCGCGCCGCTGGATATTCAGGTCAGCGGCACGCGCAAGGATGAAACAGAGGCTTTCGCGCTCAATATCCTGCGCCAGATCCGCTCCATTCCGGGCCTGGTGGATGCCCGCATGCAGCAGTCCAGCAATCAGCCCAAGCTGCGCGTGGAAGCGGACCGTTCGCGCATGGCCCAACTGGGCCTGACCGAGCGCGACGTCACCAACGCCCTGGGCACGGCGCTGGCCGGTACCTCGCAATCGGCGCCGAATTTCTTTCTGAATCCCAGGAACAATGTCTCGTACCAGATGCAGGCCCAGACTCCGGAATACAAAATGGATTCCCTGGAGGCGCTTCAGAATTTGACGGTCACCCCGGCCGGCGGAGGCCAGCCCCAGGTCTTGGGCGGGATCGCCAAATTCAGCCGGACGCAAGGCTCGGCCGTCGTGACCCATTACAATATCCTGCCCACGGTCGATCTTTACGCCACCACCCAGGATCGCGATCTGGGGGCGGTGGCTGCCGATGTGCAAAGGATCATAGACGCGAACAAGAAATTTCTGCCACGCGGCGCCACTGTGACGCTGCGCGGACAGATCGAGACCATGAAGACCTCATTCTCCGGACTGATCTGGGGCCTGCTGGCGGCGGTCATCCTGATCTATCTGCTGATCGTGGTGAACTTCCAGAGCTGGACCGATCCCTTCGTGATCATCACGGCGCTTCCGGCGGCGCTGGCCGGCATCGTCTGGATGCTCTTTGCCACCGGCACCACGCTTTCGGTGCCGGCCCTGACCGGCGCCATCATGTGCATGGGGGTGGGGACCGCCAACTCCATCCTGGTCGTCGCCTTTGCGCGCGAAAGGCTGGCGACGCATGGGGATGCCATCCTGGCTGCGGTCGAAGCCGGCGTGACCCGTTTTCGTCCCGTCTGCATGACGGCCTTGGCCATGATCATCGGCATGACGCCCATGGCGCTCGGCATGGGCCAGGGCGGGGAGCAGAATGCCCCCCTGGGCCGGGCGGTCATCGGCGGCCTGATCTTTGCCACCGGCGCGACGCTTCTGTTTGTGCCGGTGGTTTTCAGCATTATTCATGGCCGGAGGGCGGCAAGGGCTGCCGCCGCCGGCGCGCGGGAAGTGGGGGAAGCCTATGCCTGACGGGAAGCGCGAGGGCCTGACGCCCGCGCCCAGTTCCAACAAGGGTTCGCGCCCGGGCAGGCCGGGCTGGGCCCGCCTGGCCATCGCGGCCGTGGCCATAACGCTTGGCGTGACCGGCTGGCGCTGGTGGAGCGGCCGCAATGCCGACCCCGAAGCCGATGATCAGGCCATTGCCACGGTGCAGGTGATCAAGCTGAAGGCGGCCAAGGCGAGCCCCGATTTGACGCTGCCGGGCGATCTTCAGGCCTATGCCAGCGCGCCCATTCACGCGCAGGTCAGCGGATATCTGCAAAAATGGTATTTCGACATAGGCGCCCCGGTGAAGAAGGGTGATCTGCTCGCCCAGATCGATCCCCGTCCGTATGAGGCCGCCTTGGCCCAGGCGCGGGGCACCCTGGCGCGCGACAGCGCCACCCTGGCAAATGCAAGGGTGGACCTTGACCGCTACCGGACACTGGCGGCGCAGAATGCGGTGTCGGCCCAGCGGCTTTCCACCCAGCAGGCCAGCGTGGAGGCCCAGGCCGGTATCGTCGAGGCGGATCGCGCCCAGGTTTCGAAGGCCGCCATCAACCTGGCCTATACGCGGATCGAGGCTCCCTTTGACGGCATCGTGACCAGCCGGGCGGTGGATGTCGGCAATCTGGTGACGGTTGGCACGCCATCCTCCACGCCGCTTTTCACCGTCGCCGACCAGAGCAAGCTGCGCCTCTATGCCCGGGTGCCGCAGAATTACGCCCCCTATATCCGGGACGGCATGACAGTGACATTCACGGTGCCGCAATATCCCGGCCGGACGTTCGACGCCCGGCTGGCCGCCAGCGCCGGCGCCGTCGCCAGCGCCACCGGCACCATGCTGGTGCAGTTCAGCGTGGACAACAAGGACGGCGCGCTGCAGCCCGGCGCCTATGCGGAAGTGAAATTCCCCTTGCCGCCGGGTGCCCACGGCATCCGGGTTCCCGCCACGGCATTGCTGTTCCGCGACGAGGGCATGCAGGTCGCGACCGTCGATGCCGGCGGCCATGTCAGGCTCAAAACCGTGAAGATCGCCCGCGATCTTGGCGCGTCGGTCGATATATCCGCCGGAATCTCCCGCAATGACCGGATCATCGACAATCCCGCCGACGCGCTGCAGGACGGCGATCTGGTCAAGATCGCGGCCGCTGCTCCCAAACCTGCCAAACAGGCTGGCGCTGACTAGCCCCATCCTGGGCGCGATGGCGGACGGTGCCCCTCTTTTCGGCCGGGCGCCCATCGCTTAGCTTTTGCGGCACAAGGAGATGCGCCCATGAACCCGACACGCCGTCTTGTCGTCAGCATGGCGCCGGCATTGTTGCTGGCGGGTCGCGCCCAGGCCGCGCCCAGGCGGATTTTCACGGTCGCCGGCACCGGCCAGCAGGGCACGATGATGGACGGCGAGGGGATCGCCACCGCCAAACTTGACCAGCCTTATGGGGTGGAGATGGGTCCGGACGGATCTCTCTACATCGCCAATTTCGGCAGCAATCAGGTGCTGCGGCTGGACCGGCGGGCCGGGAAAATCTTCGTGGTGGCGGGCACCGGCGAAAAGGGCCATGCGGGGGACGGCGGGCCGGCAAAGGCCGCGGTTTTCAGTTCCCCCCATGAAGTGCGGTTCGACGGGGCGGGCAACATGTATGTTGCCGAGCGCGACGCCCATGTCGTCCGTTTTGTGTCCGCTGCCGGCATCACCTCGACCCTTGTGGGGACCGGAGTGGCTGGTTTTGGCGGGGATGGCGGGTCGAGTGCAGCGGCCCAGCTCAACCAGCCTCACAGCATCGTGCTAAACCGCAAGGGCGATCTGTTCATTTGCGATATCCGCAACAACCGTATCCGCAAGCGGGATGCCCGGACCGGTATCCTGACCACCTTTGCCGGAACCGGTGAAGCAGCCGACACGCCGCAGACCGCCCCTCTGACCGCGCCATTGAACGGCCCGCGCTCGATCGATATCGGGCCGGACGGGACCATGTATCTGATCCTGCGGGAGGGCAACAAAGTCTATGCCCTAGATCCGAAGGCGGGGCGGCTAAGCCATATCGCCGGCACGGGCGCCAAGGGTTACAGCGGCGACGGCGGTCCCGCCCGTGACGCCACGTGGAATGGTCCCAAGGGTATTGCCTATGCGCCTGACGGCAGCCTCTATGTTTCCGATACCGAAAATCACGTGATCCGCCGGATATCCCTGAGGGATGGCGTGGTGACCACGGTGGCGGGCACGGGCGTTCGCGGCGATGGTCCGGACGGCGATCCGGCCGCATGCGCCCTGGCCCGGCCGCATGGCGTTCATGTGCGCGGACGGCTGCTCTTTATCGGGGATTCTGAAAATCATCGCATCCGCGCTCTGGAAATTTGAAAAGACCGGGCGGATAGTAGGTATCGCTGAAGGATGGAGGGTGCTCATGGCGAAAGCAAAGAAGAAGGCTAAGAAGTCCAAGACGACAAAGACTGCAAAGAAGACAAAGAAGGCGGCCAAGAAGCGTTCTGCCGCCAAGCCTGCGGCCCGGTCCAAGGCCAAGAAGAGCAAGAAGCCGGCCGCAAAGGCCAAGGCGAAAAAGCCGGCCAAGCGCGCCGCCGCCAAGAAGCCGGCCCGCGCCAAAAAGGCCGCCGAGCCTGCCGCGCCGAGCGTCACCCCGGACCTTCTCTATCCGGTCGTGATCTAAAGGCACTGCGTCTGGGGGCGCCGCGGCAATGGCTGCGGCGCCTCTCTCGCGCACCAGTTCGGCATCCGGTGAGACGATACCGCCATCCCTGTTTTGCAGTTCGCCGCGCCCGACTATCATGTGACGCAAAAAAAGGGGCGTGCAGGGGATGAAGAGCTCGTATTTGTGTCTTGTTGCCGTCATGCTGTCGGCAACGGCGGCGGTCGCCGACCAAAGTTTTGATTTTCGGCTTTCTCCGGGGCCCCGGCTGGTTGGTACCCGGGCACAAAGCTCCGGCGCCGGCCAGGTCCATGCCGACCTGAAAGGCAATGTCCTGACCCTGTCAGGCACCTATCACGGCCTTCTGGCCGCTCCTTCGGCCGCGCAGCTGATGATGGGCCCCCTGCCGGGTGTGCGCGGGCCCAAACTGACCGATCTCACCATCACGCTCGCCGCAAATGGCACGATCTCCGGCAAGGTAACCCTGGACCGCAAGGCGATGGCGGCCTTCGCCAAAGGGGGGCTCTATGTGGAGATCACCAGCCAGCCGGCGCCCGATGGCGATCTCTGGGGCTGGGTCATGCCCCCATCCGAATAATCCGACAGGAGCAATGCATGCGCCCCTTCACGGGTAAGACACGATTTCTGTCGGCGTCTATTGTCGGTGCGGGCCTGACGGCTGCGGGCATCGCTTTCGCCCAGCAGACCATGGCGCCCTATACCGCGGCCCAGGCCGCGCAAGGCCGCGCCGACTATATGGCCAATTGCGCCGGCTGCCATCAGGCCAATCTCAGCGGCGGCGGGGAGGCGCCCTCGCTCGCCGCCGGCAATTTCATGAAGACCTGGGGCGGAAAGTCCACCCGGGAACTTTATGCCTATATCCGCCAGGCGATGCCCCTGGGCAAAGGCGGCAGCCTGCCGGATGCGACCTATGCCAATATCGTGGCGTTTCTGCTCGCTGCCAACGGCGCCACCGCCGGCGGCACGCTGCTGACCGGCGCCACCGATATGCGGGTCGATCTGCTCGCCAATGGCGTGGTGCCCGCCGATATCGCCGCCGGCACCGGGGCCGCCGCGGCACCCGCCGCCATGGTGACCGGCCTGACGGTCAAGGGCATGGTCAGCGGATATGCGCCCGTCACCGATCAGATGCTGCTCAATCCGCCGGAAGGCGACTGGCTGATGGGGCGGCGCAACTATCAGGGCTGGAGCCACAGTCCGCTGAAAGAGATCACGCCCGCCAATGTGAAAAATCTCCAGCTCAAATGGGTCTGGGCGATGAACGAAGGGGGCGCCAGCCAGATCACCCCCATCGTTCATGACGGGGTGATGTTCCTCTCCAACACCGACAATATCGTGCAGGCGATGGATGCGCGTACCGGCAAGCTGATCTGGGAGCAGCGCATAGGCCCGCGAAGCCCGCGCCTCTATGGCGGCAATCGCAGCATGGCCCTCTACAAGGACAAGCTGTTCACCAACACCACCGACGCCCATCTGGTGGCGATCAATGCCAGGGACGGCACGATCGCCTGGAACATCAAGCTGGGTACCGAGCGCCACGCCACCACCGGCGGCGTGCTGGTGGCCAAGGGCAAGGTGTTGAGCGGCCTCACCGGCTGCAGCGCCTTCAGCAAGGAAAAATGCTTCATCTCCGCCTATGATCCCGATACCGGCCGGCAGATATGGAAATTCAATACCGTCGCGGTGAAGGGCCAGCCCGGTGGCGATACCTGGAACGATATTCCTGACGATTTCCGCGCCGGCGGAGAGACCTGGATCGCGGGCAGCTTCGATCCCGCGACCAATCTCACTTACTGGGGCACGGCGCAGGCCAAGCCGTGGATGCGGGCCAGCCGCGGCACCAAGAACGGGGCGGCGCTCTATACCAGCAGCACCCTGGCGCTGGATGTCGATACCGGCCAGCTCAAATGGCATTTCAGCCACGCGCCGGGCGAGGCGCTGGATCTCGATGAGGTGTTCGAGCGGGTTCTGATCGACAATGGCGACCAGAAGAACCTGTTCACCATCGGCAAGGTCGGCGTTCTTTGGAAACTGGATCGCGTGACAGGCAAGTTCATCGGTGCCGAAGAAACGGTGCTGCAAAATGTCTTTACCAGTATCGACCCCAGGACGGGCGTGCCGACCTATCGCGACGATGTCGCCAATGCGCCGACCGACAAATGGATACAGTCCTGTCCCAGCCCGGAAGGCGGCCATGACTGGCCGGCGACAAGCTATTACCAGCCCAGGGATTTTCTGATCATCCCGCTGTCGCAAAGCTGCGACGAGATGAACGGCCATGACGTGGAGATGAAAATCGGGTCCGGTGGCGTCGCCGCGGCGGTGCGCGTCTATGAAATGCCCGGCACCAACGGGAATATGGGGCGGCTCTCTGCCTATGACACCAAAAGCATGAAGCGCGTCTGGACCTTCCAGCAGCGCGCGCCTTTCCTGACCGGCGTTCTGTCCACGGCGGGCGGGCTTGCCTTCGTGGGCGACTATGACCGCGAGTTCAAGGCGGTTGACGCGGCCACCGGCAAGACTTTGTGGAAGACGCAGCTTGGCACCACGGTGCAGGGCTTTCCGGTCAGTTTTGCGATCGACGGCAAGCAATATATCGCCGTACCCACAGGCCTTGGCGGCGGCAGCCCGCAGAATATGCCCAATGTGATCCTGACCGACGTCCACCGGCCCGACAGCGGCCAGGCGCTCTATGTCTTTGCGCTGCCGGACCCTTAAGCACACGCGCCGCGCGGCAGCGGGGTGACGCCCAGGCGGCGCCTGACCGAAATCGGGCACCGCGCTGCAACATCATCGGGCTCGGGGCTGCGCGCGGGCTTTGGCTTGTCCCGCACTTGTCAAAGCGGCCCCTGACCGTCATCCTTTCAAAAAAAGACCGCCAAAAGCGGCCTTGGGGAGGGTAGGGGATGCGGCGTCACTTTCGGAATGCCTCGATAATCGATGCCGGCGGCGGCGCGCCCTTTCGCGGCACCGTCACGGTCGAGGGCAACAGGATCGCCGCGGTGGCGCGTGCCCCGCAGGAGGCGGACATCGCACCGGGCGATGAGGTCATCGAATGCGCCGGACGCACCCTGCTCCCGGGCCTGACCGAAGCCCATTGCCATATCTCGTTCAACAATCTCACCTCGATTTATTCGGCGGTGGAAGTCCAGCCCGAGGATCATTCCCTGATTGCCCTGGCCAATGCCCAGCTTCTGCTGCGCTGCGGCTTCACAAGCCTGTTTTCGGCGGCGTCCGCAAAGCCGCGGGTCGATGTCGCGGTGCGCGATGCGATCAACAAGGGCCTGTTCGAAGGCCCCCGCCTGCGCGCCGCCGGCCAGGAACTTACGCCCACCGGAAATCTGGGCGACCTCGACACCAATTACATGACCATTCCGCGCACGCTGCGTTTCAGCGTTGCCGCCGATGGCGCGGACGAATTCACCCGGGCGGCGCGTCTGGCGGCGCGCGACGGGGTGGACACGATCAAGGTCAATGTCTCTGGCGACCGCGACTGGGGCCATATGCATGCCGACGACACCGTCACTGTGATCACCGAACGCGAACTGGAAGCGGTGATGCAAGTCGCCAATGCCCGGCGCCTGACGGTGGCGACGCACTGTTCCAGTTCCGAGGGCGTCAAGATGTGCGTCCGCCAGGGCGTGCCTGTGATCTTCCATGCCCCGCATGCCGACAGCGAAGCGCGCGACATGCTGGAGTCGGTCAGGGACAAGGTCTTCGTGGTTCCCGGCGCCGGCTTCCCCATCGGCATGCTGCGCCGTCATGACGAATTCCGCCTGGGATGGAGCGCCGACAAGCGCGCCGCGCTGGAGCGCGAGATCGGTATTTTCGCCGATTGCATGAGCGACCTGCACCGGCGCGGCGTGCGCGTGCTGCCCGGCGGCGATTATGGCGCCTTCATCACCTCGCCCATGGGCGAGAATGCGCGGGACCTGGAATATTTCGTCGAGCTGTTCGGCTTCACGCCGATGGACGCGATTGTCGCCGCCACGCGCCACGGCGCCGCGCTTATGCAGATGGAAGACGAGGCGGGCCAGATCAAGGCGGGCTTCCTGGCCGATCTGGTGATCCTGGACGGGGATCCGTTGTCCGATATCCGTATCTTCCAGGATCAGAGCCGCATCTGGGGCGTGATGAAGGACGGCAAGTTCGCCAAGCGCCATCCGGCGCTGACCGGGGTGGCGGCCGATCCGGCGCGCAAGACAGCCTGACGTTCACAAAGCTCTGGCGGAGACCGGCATGCAGTTGACCATTGGAAGTGCGCCCGATTCCTGGGGTGTCTGGTTCGGCGATGACGCCCGGCAGACGCCCTGGCACCGCTTTCTCGACGAGATTGCCGAGGCGGGATATGAATGGACGGAGTTGGGCCCATTCGGCTATTTGCCGACCGATCCCAAAATTCTCAAGCAGGAAGTTGACAAACGTGGCCTCAAGGTCACGGGCTCTTTCGTCGAGGGCGATCTCTCCAACCCCGATGTCTCATGGCCGCGGATCGAGCGCCAGTTGCGCGGTTGGGGCGACAGCTTTCACCTGTTCAATGCCAAATTTCTGGTGCTGATCCAGGATTGCTACACCAACCTTTTCACCGGCGAACAGATTGCGCCGTCGCGCCTCGACAAGGATGCCTTCGCCCGCCTGGTCGATACCACCCACAAGGTCGCGCATATCGCGCGCCGGGATTACGGCCTGCAACTGGTCTTTCATCCCCACGCCCAGACCCATATCGAGTATGAAGACCAGATCGAGCAGTTTCTGGAGGCGACGGACCCTTCTCTGGTCTCCATCGTTCTCGATACCGGTCATCATTCCTATTGCGGTGGCGATGTCGTTTCCTTCATGCGCAAGCATCATGGCCGCATCCCCTATCTGCACCTGAAAAGCGTCGATCCGGTCCTGCGGACCAAGGTCGCGGCCGAAAATATCCCCTTCGCCCAGGCGGTCGGCATGGGCATGTTCGTCGAGCCGTCGCAGGGCGCGGTCGATTTCATTGCCTTTCGCGATCTGCTGCGGGAAATCGACTATCGGGGTTTCGGCATTGTCGAGCAGGACATGTTCCCGGTCCCGACATTCGACAAGCCGCTGCCGATCGCCAGGCGCACGCGCGCCTATCTGCGCGATATCGGCATGGGATAAGCCTATTCCTACAAGGATCAGATGAATGTCCGAACGCAGCATGAAACTGAAGAACCGGCTCAGGGGCGGCGAAACCACATTCGGCGCCTGGCTGACGGTGGCCAATCCGATGATTGCCGAAATCATGGCCGGCGCCGGGTTCGACTGGGTCTTTATCGATACCGAGCATGGCGGCTTTTCCAATGAGGGCTTTCAGACCTGCCTGACGGCCTTCAACGGCTCGCCCACCGTGCCGATGACGCGGGTGGCCTGGAACGACCATGTGCTGATCAAGCAGGCGCTCGACATGGGCGCCGAAGGAATCCTGATCCCGATGGTGAGTTCGGCGGCGGAAGCGCGGGCGGCGGTGTCGGCCTGCAAATA
>CAYFKU010000022.1:0-3562 GCA_964343955.1 uncultured Rhizobium sp.
GTGCTGGTCTGCCCGCCCGCCACCCTGATCGCCCAGGCCAGGTGGCAGGTGCAGGGCGCCTTCGCGCTGGGCGGACAGGACTGTCATGCCCGCCCCTCCGGCGCCTTTACCGGCGACATATCCGCCGAGATGCTGAAGGACGCCGGCGCTTCCCATGTGATCGTCGGCCATAGCGAGCGGCGCCAGCTTCACGGCGAAGGCGATGGCGATGTGGCCGCCAAGGCCCAGGCCGCCTGGCGCGCTGGCCTTGCCGCCATCATCTGCGTCGGCGAGACCGAAAGCCAGCGCGCCGCGGGCGACCAGGATCGCGTCTGCGCCGGCCAGATCGAAGGCAGCGTGCCGCTGGGCGCGACGGCCGCCAATACGGTGATCGCCTATGAGCCGGTCTGGGCGATCGGCACGGGCAAGACGCCCACCGAGGGCGACATCCGGGCGATGCATGCGCATATCCGAAGCTGCCTGATCGCGCGGCTGGGCGAAGAGGCACGGGGGATGCGGATCCTCTATGGCGGCTCCGTCAAAGCCGACAATGCCGGCGACATCCTTAACCTTGCGGAAGTGAATGGCGCGCTTGTCGGCGGCGCAAGCCTGAAATGCGAAGAGTTCCATCGCATTATCGCAAGCGTGAAGCGGACTTAACCACCTCAGGCTAGAAAATATTAAGGCGATATCTCCCATGCTGGGCGCATAAAAATGAACAAGCGCGCGGTGGGTGATGAGCAAGCTGTCTTTCGACACTTGTGATGTCCTGATTTACGATCCGGTGCCGTCCAATCGCGCGGCGACGCGCGCGGCGCTGTATGCCCTGGGCTTCCGCCGCACCGAAACCGTCTCGACCATCGAGGCATTCGTCGAATGCATGCAGAAGTCGCCCCCCGACATCGCGCTGTGCGAGGCGCAGGGCGGCGCCGAGGAACTGTGCGCCACCATCCAGCAGCTGCGCCACGGCGCGACCGGCCACAATCCCTTTGTCGTGATCCTGGTCACCGCCTGGGAGAAGAACACCCAGATGATCAACCGGGTGATCTCCAGCGGGGCGGACGATCTGTTGCTGCGGCCCTTCTCCACCGCGCTG
Organism: uncultured Rhizobium sp.; assembly: GCA_964343955.1. Classification (GTDB taxonomy): domain Bacteria; phylum Pseudomonadota; class Alphaproteobacteria; order Micropepsales; family Micropepsaceae; genus Rhizomicrobium. The sequence goes on from CAYFKU010000022.1 coordinate 1,076, forward strand.
CTGGGCCAGCGCATCGAGGGCCATGCCGAACGCCGCAAGGGCTTTGTCGTCACCAGCGACTATGTCGGCCCCGACCGGCGGCGCGACAGTTCCCGCGGGCCGTCCAAGGTTCCCCTGTTCGAACCGCCCAATTCCCTGCGCATGAAGGCCAAGGACCGGCTGGCCGGCGATGTCGTCGCCCGCAGGATGGACACTGAATTGCGGGAAGCCCGCGAGAAGCTGACGCATGAAAAGCTCAAGCGCGATTCCTTCCAGGTCTGCATCCTGTGGCGCCTGCTGCAGGACAGTCCCGTGGTCGCCGGACAGACCTCGCCCGACCTGCCCAAGCTGCTGAACCTGTCGCGCTCGCTGGAGGCCCGCTGCAAGGAGACCGAATTCGAGCCGGCGATCGAATGGTGCCAGTCGGTGACGGCCGCGGCCGAGGGGCTGGCGGCGGGCGTGGACCGCAACGCCTCGCTGCATCTTCTGGGGCATGCCGCGCTGTCGCTGCACCAGTTCTTCCATCCGGAAAAAACCGTGGCCGACCAGTTGACCGAGATCGATGCGACGGTGGCGCTGATCAAGGCGCGGGGCCAGACCGAAACCGCGCTGGCCTGCTGAGCCGCCGCTGCGGTGCCCCGGCCGGGGGCATGGCCCGCCGGGCTTCCGGGCGGGCTGCTTTTATCCCGCAATTTCCGCCGCTTGGCAGGGGGACGGCAGAACTTCCCAAAAGCGGCCGGATGCTTTATGACCCCGGCCGAACCCAGGCGTTTCGCCCGGTCCTTCTGACCCCGAGACTTTGCCCATGCAGACCCTCTTGCTCGTTGCCGAAATGATCATCGCCGTGGCGCTGATCGGCTTTGTCCTGCTGCAGCGTTCCGAAGGCGGCGCGCTGGGCATCGGCGGCGGTGGCGGCGGCGGCATGGGCGGCCTGTTCACCCCGCGCGGCGCGGCCGACACGCTGACGCGCACCACGGGCGTCCTGGCCTTTCTCTTTTTCCTGATCTGCATCCTTCTCAATCTGCTGGCCCTGCACGGCCGCGACGAGCGTTCGATTCTGGACACGGCGCCGCCTTCGCCCGCCGGCGCCGCCATTCCGGTCAAGCCCGCGCCCGCACCGGCGCCGCTGCCTGTCGGCCCCTCCGTTCCCAAGCCGCAGTAAGGCACGGGCACTTTTGGCCTCTGGCGGCGTTGCTCGTCGCTCATGGGCTCGCGCCCACATCGCTCCTCGCTCCTGGCCAGCGACTCAAAATTGCCCGTGCCTCGATATCAGGGAGCGACTCAGTGCCTTGTCGTGAGAGCCGCGCAAGCCGCATAGCTGTTAGCACCTCAAAATATTCTGATTTTTCCGCTTGAGGTCGGAAGGCTTTTTCGACAGTTTGGCCTCCCATGGCCCGGTTAATCTTCATCACCGGCGGCGTGGTCTCTTCCCTCGGAAAAGGTCTGGCGTCCGCCGCTCTCGGCGCGTTGCTTCAGGCTCGCGGTTACAAAGTCCGCCTCCGCAAACTCGACCCCTATCTGAATGTGGACCCTGGAACCATGTCGCCGTTCCAGCATGGCGAGGTCTATGTCACCGATGACGGGGCAGAGACCGATCTGGACCTGGGCCATTACGAGCGCTTCACCGGCGTTTCGGCCCGCAAGTCCGACAATGTCACATCGGGCCGCATCTATTCCCAGGTGATCGAGAAGGAACGCAAGGGCGGCTATCTGGGCCGCACCGTGCAGGTGATTCCGCATGTCACCGACATGATCAAGGAATTCGTCCTGGCCGATACCGACGGGCTGGATTTTCTGCTGGTCGAGATCGGCGGCACCGTCGGCGATATCGAGGGCCTGCCCTTTTTCGAAGCCATCCGCCAGCTCCACAACGATCTGGGGCGCGGCCAGACCGCCTTCATCCACCTGACTTTGGTTCCCTACATTGACGCGGCGGGCGAGCTCAAGACCAAGCCGACCCAGCACAGCGTCAAGGAGCTGCGCGCCATCGGCATCCAGCCCGATATCCTTCTGTGCCGCACCAGCCATCCCATTCCGGACGACGACCGGCGCAAGATCGGCCTGTTCTGCAACCTGTCGGCCGAGCGGGTCATTCCCGCCATGGACCTGGACACCATCTATCGCGTGCCGCTGGCCTATCACGAGGTCGGGCTGGATACGCAGCTTCTGAAAGTCTTCGGGATCGAGAATGCGCCGCCGCCCGACCTCGGCCGCTGGCAGAGCGTGGTGGACCGGGTGAAGAATCCGGAAGGCGAAGTCCATATCGCCGTGGTCGGCAAATATATGCAGGTCAAGGACAGCTATAAGTCGCTGTCCGAGGCCCTGACCCATGGCGGCCTGGCCAATAATGTGAAGGTGCATCTGGTCTGGATCGACAGCGAGGTGTTCGAGCGCGAGGACGCCGCCGCCTTCCTGGAGGAGGTGGACGGCATTTTGGCGCCCGGTTTTGAGGGCTGCCGCCGGATCCGGTCGGAATGCCGTTCACGTAGCTGCGGATGTGCTCGTCGG